>JAHHGS010000139.1 GCA_019359715.1 Aphanocapsa sp. GSE-SYN-MK-11-07L
GTCTCTGACGCAGAACTAGGAACGGTTCGTTTGTCTACTCATGCCTTCCATGGTGAATGGAATTACACTATCTCACCAAATTCAAAGAGTGAAAAACTTGTAAAACTTGTTTCTTGACGATACCTAACGATCTGACGGGTATTAAATGTCAACCTCATAGGCGGAATGACGACAACCACTCGCCAAGTCGATTGTCATTTCCTGATACGGGTGCATCAAAGACTTCACTCACAAAATCCTGCAATAGCTGACGGTAGAGCGATCGCTGATACTCCAAGCTGGGCACGGGCAGACTGCCCAAACCCTAACCAATCCATCGCTAAGACCTGAAAGTGAGGAGCCAATCGCTCTGCCAGTCCCCGCATTTCCGCCCGTGTGGAAACGGTGCTGAAGGCGGGTAGCAGCAGGACGGGTGTTCCTTTTCCTAGGATTTCGTATGCGATGGCAAAGGTCTGCCCCTGATAGTGCCATGCGAATTGCTGCACCGATCCACCGATGCCGAAATTAGTTGCAGCAGCGATCGCGACTTTTTCAGCAGGAGTGCTCACAGGCGATAGAATGATAATGATTATCACCATTCTACGGTGACTTTGCTTCTCCGCTACCTGCCATGAGCCAATCTAGTTCAACTGATCGTCTTACTCACTACCAGGAGCAAATCCTAGCAACTCTGAAACGTTTAGATGCTCCCATTTCTGCTCAAGATTTACATGCCCATCTGCGCCAAGTCCAACCTCGGCTGGGATTAGCCACTGTCTATCGAGGGCTAGAAATCCTGAAGATAAAAGGATTAGTCCAGAGTCGAGCAGCGGTGACGGGGGAAGCGCTCTACAGCCGAGTCGAGCAAGACCAGCATTACCTAACCTGTTTGCAGTGCGGCACCTCAACTCCCTTGACGCTCTGCCCTGTCCAAGAGATGGCGAATCAGTTGCAACAGTCGAAATCCTTCAAGGTTTACTATCACACCCTGGAGTTTTTTGGACTGTGTTCGCCCTGCTGGGAGCAGCAGGAAGCAAAATCCTGACCTTGGAGAAGCCAGGAATGATCAGCGATCGCTAATCCGAACTTATTTACATTCTCATCAGTACAAAAATGAAGGGTCGTCCCCGTGAGTTTGATAAAGACAGCGTTTTAGATCGAGCCATGCTTGTATTCTGGCGTAATGGGTACGAGTTTTGCCGAATGCTTCAAAGTCAGAAAACTCAGAGCCGGACAGATAGCTTTCAAGTTACTGCCCCACCGATAACCCAATCAGTCTAACGCTCCGTTCACCCTCAGAATGGCGCTTTCGAGATCTGCTGAAGCTTCGCGGTCACGTCTCCCGCTAGGGCGATGTTATCTGGGTTGAGAACCATAACCGGTGCATCAGGGTTCAGATTAAACTTCATGAGATCTAGCCAAACGAGGTTGGGGCTATTCGACAATTCAAAGAAATAACGTTTATTCGTGAGGTCGAGCGCGGTTCGGTATTCGGTGTTATGGAGCGTGCCGGGAGCATTATTGGGAGCACCGAAGGGAACAGAAACATTACGGGCGATCGCCAGGATGCCGGCAATCGCTTCCCGCTGGTTTTTCGGTTCGGGCAGGAATCGTTCGTAATAGGTGGCCCGGACAAAGCGATCGCGCGGGTCAACGTTACCCGGCAGGCTCGTTTGACGTGTGGCGCTAGTGAAGTTTAAATTCCACTTTTTCAGAAGCGCTAGCTGCTGATCGTAGGGCGGGTCGTTGGTCATGATCAGGTACTCACGTCCGTGGTGAACTACCAGTTTTCCGTTGATGTATTCAAGAATGGCTGAGTCTCCAGTCGCATCCTCAACCGCCAGATGCACGCTTGCTTTTGTGCCATCCATAGAAACCATGATTGGCTGAATCCCTTTCATGAGTTCAAACGCTTCTTTGACGGTAGCAGCGTTATCCAAAATATACTGTCCCCAGAGTCCAGCCTGGACACCCAACTTACTGCGATCGCGCGGCCCAAAATCCGTCGCCGTCAGGTAAAGCATATGCATCCCCAAGCCTTTCTCGTTCAAGCCGTCGGCAGTGCCAACCCCATAGGTAGTGGTGACGACGCTACCGTATTTTGAGATCCAGCGCCCTGGATTTTCCTTCACGACCGCGCTGGAACCAAGCAACCCGCCGTCCCGTTTCATACCCCGTGGAAGAATGGTGAGCATCGGCTGGGTAGATTCCGGCCAATCCATCGTCCGCCCGACCACGACTGCTAGCTTGTTATCGTTCCACAGAATTCGGGTACAAGCATTGGCAACAGACTGCCATGGGGCAAACTGAAAGGTCGAAGCGATCAACGCACCGCACAGGGCTCGGCTAATAGTTTTAGGTGTTACTTTCATCATGAAAATCCGTTAGCGATTAAATAAGGAGAAGATAGGTTTTAGCAGCCTTCAGGAAATACAGACTCTTCCGGGTAAAAATTATAGCAGCCACCGTATCAGATGTTTGCTGTGCAAAACTTCTCGTCTTTCATAGCAAACCAAGGTCAGTTCTAGGTCATTTCTGACAGTTAGCTAACGTTCGTGTTGAACGGTAGATAGAGAACTTTGCGACTCACGAGAGATTTGAGTAAATCTGCTCCAACACGGTTGTTATACCTCAATGTTCCTATCCGTTAGGTCTATACTTTAGCGATCAAATTACCAGCAGAAAATTGGGACTTGAGCCAACCTGCTTGCCTCATCCGCAAGATCATCTCATCCAACAACACTTCATTCAGAGAGCCAGCGATAAATCTCGGCAGTACGACTGTATCCAGAATTTTTTGCTCTAACAAAACGTAACGTCCCAGAATGTTTCGGGCTTCTTGATCGTGGATGTTAGCAAATTCTGCTGCTTTGATAATCGCTTGTCGAAAAGCTCTCACAGCTTCAGGATGTTGCTCTACCCAAGGCTGCATTGCCACCATACTAGAAATTTCGGTAACTGGTTGCAGCTCGATATAGTTGTAAGAGATACGACGCAAATCTGGGTCGGCGTTGCCAATAGTCACAAATGGTTCGATCTGCACGATCGCATCTACATCACCCTGCTGAAGGGCAGCAAACATTTCTGGGAAGGCGATCGGCACAAATCGAATCCCGCTTGGATCGGCTCCATACTTCACGACCAGAGGCGGAACCATAACTTCATCGATCGCCCGATTAGTATTTACAGCAATTTTAGTATTTGCCAGATCGGTAACAGTTTGAATTGCACCATTGGCTCTCACAAAGATCCCATGCACTGGGCAGCTAGAATCCTGAGCCGCACCACCCACAATCGAGACAAAGTTTGCCCCATCATCAAATCCAAAAATCGTGGAAGCCACATTGGAGAAGCCAATCTCAACTTCACCCTCTCTCAAAGCAGTCATGATTTTTTCACCACCAATTAAGGGAATCAGTTCTACTTCAATTCCTGATTCTCTAAAATAGCCGTTATTTTGAGCAATAAAAATGGCTGAACAATTGACGATCGGAATATATCCGACCCGTAACTGATCGGGTTGAATTTTCATTCTACTCTCTCCTTATTTTGTTGCCTTCTTTTTTTTCGATCGCCTTCACCAGTGTTTCTGCTAGTGCATTATCGGAAAAAGGATTTTGCCCTGTAATTAACTCGCGATCTTGAACCACCTGACTACTCCAAGGCGTAGCAACCCTCACATCACCACCCGCAGTTTTTAGAGCTGCTTGAGGATAAAAAAGCATTTTGCCTTGAAGTTGTCCCGATTCGGCAATCTGCTCCTCTGCCGTAGAGAAAATGGTCATTTTGTAGCCCTGATATTGCCATTTTTTTGTAAACTCTGCTGCTTTCTTCGGATTGCCTTGTTTCATTGCCAATACAAAAGCATCAGCTTGAGGCATAGCAGCAATTAATGAAATCGGTGCGTGACAAATTAAGGTTGTAGGCTTTCCAGTTTGATGAAAGTGCAACAATACTTGTCGTACTGACGGATCGCTAATCAAATCCTGCATGGGAGCATGACCACCTGGAAAGAAGACGGCATCGTACTGGGCTAAACCATTTTGAACTACATCTGCCAATTTGTGCGGCGATTTTAGCTCGACCAAGTTGTCATGGAAAGCTTTTATTTTCTGGTACTCTATATCGTTTTTATTGAAAAAATTAACGGAGTCAGAATGAATATCCATCGTGGGTTTATTCCCGTTTGGATTCGCAAATGTGACGGAGTAGCCCTGTTCTTTTAATCGTTTTACTGGCACAGCTAGTTCATTGAGAAAGTAGCCAGTTTTGTATGTTTTACCACCTTGAAGTGCGATCGCATCTGTGCTAGAAAGAATCACCAGAACTTTCCCTTTTATGGCTGGCTGAGTTGAAGCTGGAGCGACAAGTAAAACATAGGACAGGACAACGAGAAGTAGTCTTTTCATAATAATTCTCTAGGAGCTTTTTGAACGTTTATACAAGAACCTATCCCACTAATATGATTTTGCGTCATTTCACGGATTTCTAGATACGGCAGATCAATGGCTTCAGGAGTAGTGGGATAGGTTCACAGAGACTGTTGAAGCTGTAGCTAAGATCGATTTCACCATTTGTTCGCCAACTCCTTTTGCCGCTGCTGGATTTTGTCCTGTAACTAGGCGATCGCTAACCTTGACATGAGCTTGAAAATTTGGCGATTTGGTATGAATTGCACCACGTTCAATTAAGGTTGATTCCAGCAAGAAAGGAACTACATCTCGCAGTCCGACCGCAACTTCTTCTTCATTCGTAAAACCTGCAACTGTCTTCCCAGCCACCAGATAAGTGCTATCTGATAGTTTGATATTGACCAATCCCGCAGGACCATGACAAACCGCTCCGACTACACCGCCCTGCTCATAAATCGTTGCCGCAATCCGATCTAATTCAGGGTTATTAGGAAAGTCCCACATCGTTCCATGTCCACCCGCATAGAAAATTCCATCGTATTCAGAAGGCTTAACTTGACTGGGCTGCAATGTGTTTTTCACCTGCGCCATTTTTTCACGACTCTCCAAGAAGGCAACATTAAGAGGATCGTTCAAATCAATGCCAATCATCGGGGCTTTCCCTCCCTTGGGGCTAACATACTCGACGGTCAAACCTGCGCGATCGAATTCTGCGACTGGATGGCTGACTTCAGGTAGGTAAAACCCAGTTTCCTTACCTGTATCGCCTAGAGCGTCGTGGCTAGTCAGAACAACGAGAACTTTTTTAGACATGAAATTATTCCAAATCAACTAAAAAACAATGGCTCAGGTAAGGCTAAAACCGTTTGCATTTACCTGATGGATTCATCCTAAAGGCAAAATATCTAAAATACAAATTATGAAATGTTAGAGTTACTATAATTTAATTTATGGTTAATTTGGAATGGTATCGCAGTTTTATTGAGGTGTATCGGGCTGGAACTGTCTCAAGGGCTGCTCAAGTCTTGCATCTCACTCAACCTGCCGTGAGTCAGCATATTGCAGGGCTTGAATCAACATTGGGGGTGCTCCTATTTCAACGCCTGCCGCGTCGGATGCTGCCTACAGAAGATGGGAAGCGGTTATATACTCGTGTGGTTACAGCGATCGAAGCACTAGAATCTATTCCCACCAAAACAAATCCGGGAGATACGCCCCTACATATTCGTTTGGGAACTCCCACAGAGTTTTTTAGTGAATATGTTTTAGAGCGTCTACCAAAGGAAGATACGGTTCTATTTACGATTCAGTTTGGCTTACTGCAAGATTTGATCGAAAAACTGTTAGATAACCAGATTGATTGTGCGATCGCGACTCAAAAGATTGCCAAACCAGAACTAGAATATCAACTCATCTTTGCAGAAAATTTTTGGCTGGTTGGTTCGCCGAAAGTAGTTGTACCAATATCTCAGGATGTAATGCAAGCTGATCTAACTTCCCTAGAACAATGGCTAAGACCGCAGCCCCTGATTGCCTATAGTGAAGATTTACCGATTATTCGACGGTTTTGGCGAGTCGTTTTTGGTCAGCGACTCGATGTAAATCCTCAGTTTGTAATTCCAGATTTGCGAACTATTCGTGAGGCGATCGCTCAAGGGCTGGGCTACAGTATTCTACCTGATTATCTTTGTATGGAATGGGTTAATAATCATCATCTGACACTAATTCTTAAACCTGCTAAAGCTGTAAGCAATCAAATTTGGCTAGCCTATCGCAAGTCAGAAAGACAATCTCAATCTGTGACTCTACTCCTTAATTGTCTAGGAAAACATTAGCGTTTTTCAAAGGACTCTTCTCCATGTGTATAACTATGGTTTAAACGACCGATTGTTATCTAATACCCCTGACAAGGCTTCTAAAGCGACAGATGTCAGATAAAACCTGCACACGGGGATTGATTAGATGATCAATGTCGTCTAACACTCCCAAAATGTAGGCAACTGCGACAAATGGTCGCATCCTAAACTTCTACTGAGGGCAATCGTTGGGACAACTTCAAATCACGGATGATAGAGGCGGATATTTTAGCCTCCACCTCAAAAACCGTCCAGAGCATTGCTGGATAAGAGTGCTCCAAATCCTTTGGTTGCCCCGTAACGAACTGTTTTGAACTCGACTTGCCCCGTACCCGGATTGTAAAGTGTGTAGGCTGTATGGCTGGGAATACGCCCCACGCTGCCTACACCAATGACAGAGCATGGCGGTGCTTCGACGGTGTGCGGAGATTGTTCACCGTTCAGGGTGGTTAAGCTGGAGGTTGTAGAACCCCCTTGCAGTTGATACTTGAAGGTCAATCCAGAGCGACCGCAGAAGAGAGCATTGGCTCCCATCCGTGCCAGGCGATCGCAAATCACCAGTGGGGATGTTTCCGGGGTTAGCTCGTCCTCGACACTGACACTGCTGCCGTGAATGAGCAGGCAATCCAGTTCAAAAAAGCCAAAGTCGAGGGATTTTAGCCATCCCACAGTTTCCCTTGATACTGAGTCCCAGAGGGTTTTCACCATCGCCATTCCGTAGCGTTCCGTCAGTTTGGTTGGCTCTGGCGATCGCCCTAAACCATGCAATATCAGGCATTGTTCCTCCCACCAACCCTGACACACCTGGGGTTTAAGTTCTCCCCGGCGCGGGTTGTGCACCCGTTGCACCAACTTTTCGCTGCTAGAGGTTGGGCCAATCAGATCGCCCAAAATGTAAAGCTCAGAGATCGTTGTGCTCTGGCGGCCAAGATCCTGCATTACGGCTTCATAGGCTGCTAAATTGCCTTCAATTCCGCTCAAAATTGCCCAATACATGACTGAATCTAACGTCCAAACTTAAAGTGCACAACATTGAATCCGTTTACCGTTCACAGACATGGCTTGGATCATCCGCCCGCTCGGCAAACTCTAGACCTCTGGCCAACCGCCAGGCAAAGATCGGCGGCAAGCCTTTTTCGATGATCGCAGCGCAAGTTTTCTGATAGTCGTATTCCACCTCCCGTAGCGTCACCTGTTGGGTTTCTGTCTCATAGATTACGTAGGTGGCATTGGGGCGACCATGGCGGGGTTCTCCGACGGAACCGGCATTCACGATCCGCTTAACGGCGGCTGTAAAGTGACGCGATTGTACCTGAGAAGATTGCTTGACTTGCACCTGGAGATGGCTATCTTTCAAGGTGCGAACATAGGGGACGTGGGTATGACCGCAGAACAAGACCTCTGCCCCACTCGACATCACCCGTTCTAGAGCCGTGAAGGCATCGATTTCTGGCAGCATATATTCATGCTGGCTGTTGGGGCTGCCATGCACAAAACAGAGATTGTCTTCCCATAAACTTAAGGGCAATTGGGCCAAAAATTCTCGCACCTCTGGATTGATTTCACGGTTTGTCCATTCATGGGCCTGCCTGCCCCGCACCTCTGCCAGAACCGAAGGATAGCTGCATTCACAGGCGTTCAGCCCTTCTACGATGTCTTCATCCCAGCAGCCCTAGCAGGTGAGAATATCGAGGGAGCGAATCATCTCTACAACCGCGTTGGGATAAGGCCCATAACCAACCAAGTCTCCCAGACAGAAGATTTTCTCTGTGTTGTGGTAATCAATATCAGACAAGACAGCGTTCAAGGCTTCGTAGTTGCCATGAATACAAGAGATAACAGCAATTTTCATCCGGCTTCCTCTGTTCCTAAAGATTGTTTGAGTTGGGCTTGATAGTGGGCGATCGCGGCATCCGACAAATCGCAATCTGCTAAAGTTTGGGCTATCGCAGCTTGATCTGCGGCTTGCCCGACCACCTCAATGCCGCTAAACCGCTCCGGTCGCCCATCCAACCAGCGGTGAAGATTTAGCTCGGTATAGGTACTGCCTGAGAGTCCAGACACAAAATCAAAGCAAACCGCCCGCCCATCGACCAGATCAAAAATTCCCTTGGCTCGGCAGATTTGCCCATAGGCTGCTTCGGTCAGCTCAAACCAAAATAGATTCAAACTGGCAGGATCAAAGACTTGCCCCGTTAAGACGGCTCGTTGCAGGTGAGAAGGTTCAACCCAGTTTGCAATGGTCGCCCCTTCGACTACCTGATCTGCCCAGTCATGCCAATCTGACTTTTCCGCCCCAAGCGGCAATACAGCAACTCGTTTGGCAGCGACGGCATCTAAAAACCCAGAGGCGCTGGCCAAGTCGAGATGAAAGCCTAACTCAATATAAACAGTCGCTTGGGCTGACAATTGATAAACCTCCTGTTGCTCGGTCAGCACCTGAATCGTTGGAAACTCAGACATAATCTGAGTCAAATCAATCGGTACATTGCCCACACCGGGGCAGAAATAAAAGCGATCGCCTGTAGCTTGAGAAAGCTGTTGCCTCACCCAGGTTGTTTTTCCGACTCCAGCGGCACCAGCAATCGCAATTACGGTAGGTTGACTCACTGACATAAAATGAGAATGATAATCATTTTGTATTCTACCCAGGAATATGTCAATCGCTACCTCCGCTTTACCGAATTCGATCAATATTGCCTTGGTGGGAGCCGGCCCTCATGCCCTGACCTTGGCGACGCATCTGATCCAAAAATCTAAGCAGCTTCACGACCAGTTCTTAGCTTTTGACCCTAGTGGCACTTGGATGAGTCGCTGACATCAACAATTTGCAGTTCTGCAAATTCCCCACCTGCGATCGCCGGCTGTCCATCACCCCGATCCCAACCCTTTCGCCCTGCGCCGGTTTGCTGAGTCTCGCCCCCAGGAGTTACATTCTCCCTACGATCTACCAGGAACCCAGCTCTTTGAGGAGTTTTGTCAGGATATTGTGGATCGTTGGCAGCTAGAGGATCATGTCTTTCCAGGTCAAGTTGTCCGAATTGAACCCGTGCCAGAGGGTCGTCGGCTGCGATTCCGACTCTGGCTAGCTCAAGGGCAGTCCATCCTGGCTAGACGAGTCGTAGTCGCTAACCGGGGCGGTACACCCCATTTTCCCGATTGGGTGAAGCAGATTTCTACCCCCTATCCCGGCGATCGCCTCTGCCATTCCAGCCAGATAGATTTACGATCAACCCAGCTTCAAGGTGAGCAGGTATTGATTATTGGCGGCGGTTTGACCAGTGGACATTTGGCGATCGGGGCCATTGCCAGCGGCGCGAAGGTGGCGCTGATGCATCGACGGCAATTCTACGAAAAGCTGTTTGAACTGGGCGATTGCTGCCGCACCTTCAATTGAGCGTGCCTGACCTTCGCCTGCTCTACAGCGTGACTTACAGGGGTGTTCAGAACAGAGTTCAAATGCTCCAATTTCAAGCAAATCGCCTGCCGTTGCTGCTCTAGTTGGGTTCTGCTAGAGGTGCGATCGCTGATCACCTGCCCTCTTTGGATGCCATCACCTTGCTTCACCTTCAGATTCGCTGGATTACCCAGCATAGGTTGATCTTCAACTCTTGCTGTACCAGATTGTTATGAAAGGGTTTATCAACAAGAGCGTTAGGGTGGTGTCTCAAACATGTGACTCATGATCTCAAAAGTATTGCAATGTGAGTCTTATAGAAGTCTCGTCCGCATTTCTGGAGCACTACCGCGTTAGCCGTAGTAGAAAGAATTAACGAATACTCCTTGTAGAATAGCAATGTCTCAAAAGAGAATCAATAAAGAGGACTACTAACCATTTGGTAGATTTTAGTCTTTATCTGAGTTACTACTGAGTAGATCGTATACATCTTTTGAGAGAAACATAGCATCTTCAGGAGGGTCTTCCGAAAGTAGATTATCATTCAC
This sequence comes from Aphanocapsa sp. GSE-SYN-MK-11-07L, assembly GCA_019359715.1. Classification (GTDB taxonomy): domain Bacteria; phylum Cyanobacteriota; class Cyanobacteriia; order Thermosynechococcales; family Thermosynechococcaceae; genus JAHHGS01. The sequence goes on from JAHHGS010000139.1 coordinate 10,193, forward strand.
CATATGTGCATATTTTATATAATCACGCATAACTTTCATGCTATTAAACATTGCAAGCTTAGGTTCAGACTCAACAGAGAGTACATGCGCTGAATCCTGAGTAAACTCAACCCTTATCCGATAAAAAACTTCATATCCCATGTCAAGGATAACCACTACTGAATCAGTAGCTCTGTTTTGGAATTCATTACTACTATCACTAGTATAACCTTTGTCAAAGTGATAAGCAGCAGTAGTAAAATCACCTGTTCTGCAATAGAGCATCCCCAATTCCATATGAACCGATTTAAAGTCTAAATCTTCGAGAAGAGAATGATAACGCTGAACTGATTTACAGTTGTAGCCTAGATCCTTTAAAAGGTGAGCGCTTTTATATAAAGCATAAAAATTCTGTGGATTAATATTGATTGCCTTATCATAACTATCTAATGCATCCCAGATACGCCAAACATGCTCTAGTATAATTCCTCTATTTGTATAAGCTTCATGGAAATGCTCATTAAGTTTAATACATTCATCATAATGAAAAATTGCTCCTTCATAATCTTTTAAAAAAGTTGCACAAGTTGCTAATTTAAATTGAATAAACTCATTGGTTGGAGCATACAACGATGCTACCTTTAGATCTTCATATGCTTCTTTCTCAAGGCCTTGCCAATGATTTAATAGTCCAAGATTAGTCCAAGCTATTGATGATAATGGTTCTATCTGAAGCGCCTTTAAAGCATGCTGATGTGCTTTTTCAAATTGACCTTGTACTCCAAGGCAGTGACTAAATAAAAAATGAGATTCCCATTTTTCTGGAGCCATTTTTAAAAAGTTTTCAGCAACATTTACTGCTTTGTTTATTTTTCTAGACATTATCAAGCATATAACCAAATTATGTCGAATTGAGAATATGTCATCATAAATAATTGTGAGAGATTCATATATTTGTGCGGATTTATTGAATTTTTTTTCGTTCATTAGCTTGCTTGCTACTGTCAGTTTTTCTTTAATCGGTTGAAGTATTTCTATTGTAGTAGAACCAATTTCTTCTAAAACCTCTGAGACATTTTTTATTTTGAAATTAAAAACGATATCTGTATAGTATTGAGAAATAATTCTTGTAAACCTTGGTAGAGTGTGCTCGTTGAACTTTTTTTCAAGACTTATTCTAATTGTTCGTGAATCTGAATTATCAACTCTAGTCCAAAATATGTCTGTTTGTTTATTACAAATAGCCACAAGAATTACAGGTCTTCCATACGATCTCCAATATTCAAGATTTTGCTCAGTTACGATCATAGATATTTCATTCGCTTTTGTCATTTTAAACTCTGTTCTTGATTTTATTTGAACTCCAATTATTGGACTTTGAACTTCTACTGCTTGGGTAATTTCAATTTCGGCATCAATACCCTTATCATGTTCCTTAACTTCTCGAAACAAATATCCTAATCTTCCAGCCAAATACTCAAAGTACCCAACTCCGATTTGCTCAACTAAACGGTTATGATCGCTCATTTGTTCTTCTCGCTTTTTATTTGTCGAAACTAATAATATTGATATTTTACTTGGCTGAACTATGCGTAATGTTACCGATACCGTGATCGCTCAATGGCTCCAACTCGATCCGGGGCAATTTCAGAAAAATGTCCCGCGCGGGCGGATGGGTGGCCAGCAACAGCAGCGGCTGACCCAGTTCATGCAATCGTTCTAGCCAGCAGCGGATTTGCACCTGAAGCCGATGGGCATCATCGCAAATTAGAAAGGCCAGGTTGTCTTGGAGATGATCTGCGATCGCCTGCATCAATTGCATTGCGGTCAACTGCTTGCCTTCCAACGACTCAGAATCTACGCCCAGTTGAAGGGCGATCGCCACCAGCATTTGCTTGGCGGTTGAGGGTTTGACGGTGACAACGGTGAATCCCAGCAGCTCAAGTTCCTCAGTTACACACTCGCTCAACGTGGTTTTACCGCCACCAGACTCACTGACAACCAATAAACTGGAATTAGCTTGCAGGGCTGCTACAATCCGACGTTTTTCTGCGCTTCTATAGCAGGCGGTTGAAACGGTACTGCTACTCAAAGTCTTCCGTGAACCATCAGTGCCAACGGCATAGCGGTAGACCCTTTGGGTGCCATCTTTTAGGGTGCGAGTATGTTTCTCAAGATGGGGCATTGCAGCTACGGCGTTCTTTGATAAAGCGGGCGATCGCCCGTTTGGAGCACCCAATTCCGGTTCGCAATCGCACCTGCTCAATCAGTTGGTGGTAGGTGTAAAATCCCAACGTCCAAGCCTGGATCAGAACCTGGTTCACCCGTTCTGTCCGCCGATGCCAGGGCTTATGACGGGTGCGAAGTGTTGGACTGAGCAAGGGGAGACTGTGGGGATCATTCTCTACAGCCCCAGGTAAAAGTCGATTTTCCCTAAAGCCCTCCAGAACATAGAGGATCGGGGAAATCAGTATGGGGCTAACCACGCTCCAAAGATTGCGAGTCGCTCTCAGATCAAGTTTGACCGGGCTATAGTTCTGTAAAGCGCGGCGAGCCTGCCGAAACTTGGCAATCCCAGCCTGATAAAGCTCGCCTAAAGTCAGGTGTTGCCAGTTTTGTGCTTTCATCAGTCTCTGTACCAGAACGTAATGAAAGCATTACTAAACCCCAAATCTGAGTTGGTCGCGGCTCTGGTCAGGTTGGTTTTGGAGAGAGGCAAGGATGCGATCGCGCGAACGCTGACCGCTGCGCTGCCGAGTGCTGATCTGTCTAGGATTTAGCTGCATATTCCCGCAAGGTTAAACTTGTACCAATTGCTAAACCCCAATCTCTTCTGAGTCAACCTGTCAAGTTGATTCATCCACTAACTCTGAAAATTTCTAGTTCTGCCGCTGTATGACCGATTTTCCTGACAAGTTTAAACTTAATGACTCAGAGGCAGCCCTTGTTCCAATACAACTGCTGGATGACACTCGTCATCTGCTCCAAGCAGAACGCGATGGTCTTTGACCAGCCTTCGCCATCGCATTGCCCAAAAGTCAATACCGAAGCAAGGTTCTAACTACAGAGTTTGGGAGAAGATTACCAGATCGATATGAGGTGCTTCGTCCTCTGCTCTACCTAAACTTTTGCAAGATGATTATGTCGGTGAAACTTCGGTGAAGATAATCTTTTTAGAGGACAAAACCTAATCCAGGAAAGGATTTTATGCTTTTGTAGAACGGACTGAAAATCCTCGTGTCACCAGTTCAAGTCTGGTTCCTGGCATTCAGTAAAATCAAGCAAGATAGCTGAGGATAAGCATTCCGCGTACTTTAAGGTATGCTCACTCATGCGTTTTGACCCGTTAATATGCGCTAATCTAGTGATTGAGTAGTTATACAAAATTAATTACATAGTTCTCACCAAATTCCGCCAATTCAAACTGCATCGCAATTACCGATTCACTACTTAGGCAGACATTTTAGCCCAGTCGCATCTTTTCCCCTCAGCGCCCGCAAAGACGCTGAGCAGCGCTGCGTTAAATCTTCTGAGCTTGGGGTGATGAGCCTTTTGGTTGAGTTCACCACAGCTTTGGTTTTGTGCTGTGAAGGCCTGCCGACTCAGCCAGAGCCGCAACCTGAACCCCTGCCAGTCCAGACGCGCACTCTGATCTACCGAGGTGTACCCATTAAACAGCAGACCTCCACTGCTGAAGCCCCAATCGTCGAACCATCGACTGGGCAACCGGAAATGCGATATCGCGGTGTTGTCGTCAAGCGATCGCTGGCTGAAGCTGCTTCTGAATTGACCGTCCGCACTCAGCCCCCGCGCAAAGAGCTGGCTGCAAACCGCTAGTTCGAGGGGTTTGAGTTCGCGAAAGCAATTTTGGTGTCTAGGTTTGCTAACGATTAAACCACTGTCGCACCAGACGGTCTAACTCACCGCTGTCTTTCATCTCTTGAATAATTCGGTTGAAGTCATCGACTAAGGGCGACCCCTTGGGAAAGGCGATCGCAAACGTGACCGGCTCCTGGTTGCTGATGACGTTGAATTCTAGCTCTGGGTGATCGGCAATATACGTGGCAACAACCGTATCTTCAATAATTGCAGCATCAACCTTTTTGGCTTTAATTGCAGAAATTAAGTCGGGTAGACGCTTAAACCGGACAACCCGTAACTCCTGCGCGGTGGCAGCCAGCTTCTGCATTTGCTCTTCTTGAATCGAGCCATCTTGCACCCCAACGCGACGATCGGATAAATCTGCCAGGGTTTTCAGGTTAGCCCCTTGGCGAGCGGCGATCGTATTGCGGGACTCAAAGTACGCCTCCGAAAAATCAACTTTTTGCCGACGCTCTGGGGTGGGCGTAATGGCCGCTGCAGCAAAATCGAGCTTGCCCGCTTGCAGGGCTGGAATCACCTTTACAAAGGCCAGATCCTGAAGCTTGAGGTTGTAACCCAAGCGTTGACTAATGTATTTCGCCAATGCGACATCGAAACCAATAATTTCGCCGCTGTCGCTGGCTCGATATTCAAACGGAGGGTAGTCTGTGGCTGTGCCCATGGTTAGCAGTTTAGGCACAGACTGAGCAAAGGCAGGCACAGCAACGGCGAGTACTGCCACCGCAGAAGCTGTGTAAGCAAGAGTTCGGTAGACAGTTGCGGTCAGGTTGGGCATTTGCATCGGGTTGGCAGGTAAGACAATCAGAGTCATTAATTCAGTTGCTTTCAACTTATACCGATCAGCCCAACTGTTTATAACGGTTTGCGATCGCTCTTACATCTTTTGGGCGATCGGGGCAGTCCGTCCTCAGAATGGGTACTCGGCCCAAAACTTACCCTAGAGGGGCTGCTTTTAACCTACAGTGATCAACGATAGCGATCGTCACAAAGATCAGCGCAGGATTAAACGCAAGCATGTCAGAAGCGCCACAACGGTTAGTCATTAAAGCAGGGCATACCAGAAGCCGCTACTGGAAAGACCTGTGGCGGTTTAGAGAATTACTCTACTTTTTAGCCTGGCGAGACATTCTGGTGCGCTATAAACAAACCACGATTGGGATCGCCTGGGCGCTAATCAGACCGCTCCTAACCATTGTCATCTTTACGGTTGTGTTTGGGGCGATCGCCAAACTACCCTCTGGCAATATTCCTTACCCGATTCTAGTCTGCGCTGCGCTGCTGCCCTGGCAGTTTTTTGCTGATGCCTTGTCTAGGTCAGGGGCGAGTTTACTGGCGAATGCTCATTTAATTTCTAAGGTCTACTTCCCGCGCCTAATTGTGCCGCTAAGTGCTGTGTTTGTCAGTTTGGTCGATTTTCTGGTTTCGGTCTCAATTTTGCTCGGCTTGATGGTTTGGTATAACTTTATGCCCAGTTGGCGGATTCTGGCGCTGCCGTTGTTGTTAATGGTGACGGCGATCGCGGCGCTTGGGGTGGGGCTGTGGTTTGCTGCCCTCAGCGTCAAATACCGAGATTTTCAATTTGTGCTGCCGTTCTTGATTCAGCTTGGCTTTTTTATCTCTCCAGTTGGTTTTAGCAGCAGCGTGATTGCGCCCAAGTGGCGACTGCTATACTCCCTCAACCCGATGGTGGGGATCATTGATGGCTTTCGGTGGGCGATTTTGGGCACAGATATCGCTTTTTACTGGCAAGGTTTTTTAGTCTCAATGCTGCTGCTGGTCATAATTTTTAGCAGCGGGATCTGGTTTTTTCGGAAGACAGAGCGCAGCTTTGCTGATGTAATTTAGTTCAACGTAGTCCTGAGTTTCGAGATAGGTGGAAAGAAGCGTCCATTCTTTTTCATTCAAGCTCCCCTGAAGCAGTTCAAGCTGCGTGAATCGTGTCAAAAAAACGTCACGATCGCTAATCAGCGTTTCGAGTTTTTGACGGACTTGACCTGCACGATCGCGAAAGACACTGATCCAAACCGAAGTATCAATTAGCAGCATGACGAGTTTCGCGCAGGTCTTTGTGGTCGAAAGCCTCGGTAAATTGAATTTGCCCTGCGAGGTCGAGGAGGTTTTTCTTACGACGCGATCGCACCAGTTCTGTTAGAGCCAAATTGACCAGTTCTTCTTGCGTAGAAAGATTGGTCAGTTGAAGGGCTTCATTGATAAGAGACTCATCAAGATTTAGAGTGATTTGCATGATAACGCAACGATTGATTCTAAACCCTACTCTCAAATGATACCGATCCACTCTCTTTGAAGCGTAAAACCACAGGAATGGAAACAGACAATCTCTGCAAATACCTCGCTGAAAAATACCCCCAGAATTTTGCTCTCTGGCTGATGGGGGAGTCCCAACCTCCCGTGACGGTTCTCAAAACAGAACTGAGCATTGAACCGATTCGGGCAGATGCTGTCACTTTTTTGCAAACTCAGGACAGAATCTTACACCTTGAGTTTCAGGTTGACCCCACCACCGATCCGCCTTTACCTTTGCGAATGTTGGACTATTGGGTGAGGTTACATCGTCAATATCGGTGCCCTGTAACGCAAGTGCTAATTTTGCTTAAGCCAACTTCAGTCAATGTGCCAGCAGAGTTCAAACTGGAAAATACGGAACATCGCTATCGAGTGCTGCGCCTGTGGGAGCAAGACCCGACGCCTTTACTTGCAGATCCAGCTTTATTGCCATTAGCTGCGTTAGCCCAAGCAGATTCGGGAGCACAGATTCTAGAACGAGTGGCAGCAGAGGTGGCTAAAATTGAGGAAGCTAGTTTGCGGAATGAGATGAGTAATTGTACCCAGATTTTAGCTGGGTTACGATACCCCAAGAGTTTGATTCAGCAATTATTTCGGGAGGGCATCATGCGCGAGTCAGTCATCTATCAAGATATTCTTCAAGAAGGCAGACAAGAAGGCAGACAAGAAGGAGAAATGAGAGTGATTCTGCGTCAGCTTGTCCGGCGATTTGGCAAAGTCCCTAAGCAATTGGAGACTGAAATTGGGCAATTGTCGGTTTTGCAACTGGAAGGATTGGGAGAAGCCCTATTAGACTTTACCGCGATCTCTGAGTTAGAAACCTGGCTGAATGAGAACAGATAGAAAATTGTACATAGGGAGATCGCTAGCTTTGACAAATACTTAAGCAATCAACTCTCAATCATCTTTATCTATGGGATGCTGAGAGGATGAGTCAAAACGCTGATATTGGTAGTAAACGCTTAATTGGGCTGGCCCCCGATGCCTGGGTGCAGTGGGTGACTCAGTCCGCAGATGTGATCGCCCAAGAAATTATTGACGCTGAATTTCAATGGGTTAGCCGTAAAAGTGATGCTCTGATTAAGGTCTACAGCCCGCAACTTGGAGAGTTTTTGGTCTTGAGCGAGTTGCAACTGCGCTATTTAAGCCGAATGCCGAAGCGGATGAGAGCTTATGCTGCCTTGGCGGAGGAGCGATACAATCTGCTGGTTTATCCCGTTTTGATTAACATTCTTTCCCCTTCGGCTGGAACAGCGATCGCCACGGGCTATCAGTCAGAAATTATGGGGATGCAAGCCAGACAGGATTATCGGGTGATTAATCTGTGGGAAGTCGGGTCTGAACTGGTGTTTGAGCGATCGTTGACTTCTCTGTTACCCTTTGTGCCTTTGATGGCAGGCGGCGGCACAGAAGCCAGCGTCCGAGAAGCGCTATTTAGGTTGCAGGCTGATCAGCAACTGAGTAATCTGGAGCCATTGCTAGCCTTCTTTGCTAGTTTTGTATTGGATACGGATCTGGTTCAGCAAATTTTGAGGTGGGATATGGCTGTTTTGAGAGAATCACCGTGGGCGCAAGCATTTTTACTGGAAGGACGACAAGAGGGTAGACAAGAGGGGCGACAAGAAGGCAGGCAAGAAGAAGCAGCCGCTTTAATCCTGCGTCAACTCGATCGCCGATTTACCCCGCTTGCGGCTGAAGTAGAAGCTCAGGTGCGGCTGCTTGGCGTGGAGCAACTGGAGGCCCTGAGCGAATCGCTGTTGGATTTTACGCAGCTCGCTGATTTAGAAACTTGGCTCAGCCAGAGTAAATAGGAAATTTTGCCGAGGACGATCGCTTTTTGCCCAGTTGGGGCGTACTCTAGTCAGGTGAGTGCTATCCTCTAAACAGACTAAATTGGGGGCGGGTAAGGCTCAATGTCTGATCCGGTGATTCGAGTCAGCAACTTGGGCAAAAAGGATGTGATCGGGCACCAGCAGCAGGGGCGATCGCCAGTCCGGCAGCTCAGCAAATGTAGTTCCTATAATTGTCGTTACTTTACTGACCGCATCTTAAGAGTAGGGGATGAACTATGACAGCCATCCAAGTCCGTCAGCCCGACGCACTCCCCCAAATTAGTTGGGAAAGATTACCCAGCGATTTCACCTTGCCCGATGAACCTGTGGAAAGTAACCTTCAACCTCTTCTCGCTGCGGCTCTCCGAGAGAGCCTAGAATTAGCGGGACTGATCTTAGAGTCAATTTTAATTGCCTCAAACTTTGGCATTTGTGCCAATGTCAGCGAGAAAACGATCGTTAAAGCCCCAGATTGGGTCTATGTGAAATCTGTTAAGCCGATTCCAGAAGGAGAAAATCGGCGCAGTTATACACCCCTCCTAGAAGGAGATGTACCGGGGATTGTGATCGAGTTTGTCTCTGAAACAGAAGGCGGCGAATATTCGATCAATCCTCATTATCCGTATGGAAAATGGTATTTTTACGAGCAGATCTTGCAAGTGCCAATCTACGGTATTTTTCACCCGAAAACAGGAGAATTAGATATTTTTCGTTTAGAAGCAGGTAAATATCAACAACAGATCCAAGATGAGTATCGTCGTTACTGGATCGAAGAAATTGGTTTATTTTTGGGGGTATGGCAAGGCCAAAAAGCCCAACTAGCTGCTTTTTGGCTGCGCTGGTGGGATCAATCGGGCAATTTATTGTTGTGGGGAGTTGAGCAAGTAGAGCAAGAACGACAACGGGCTGAGCAAGCTGAGGTTGCACTTGCGGAGGAGAGGATTGCCAGCCAACGGTTAGCCAAGAAGCTGAGAGAGTTGGGAGTTGACCCGAATTCGTTGCAAGAGTAGATTTGAACGAACCTCGCACTAGTTATACTCAGCGGGAGAAATAGACAGATATTCTAAGGGGGAAGTTATGCGAGAATCCATCGCTGATTTAGAAACTTGGCTCAATCAGGGCAAATAGAAAATTTTGCCGAGGACGATCGCTTTTTGCCCAGTTGGGGCATACTCTAGTCAGGTGAGTGCTATCCTCTAAACAGACTAAATTGGGGGCGGGTGAGACTCAATGTCTGAGACGGTGATTCGAGTTAGTAATCTCGGCAAGAAGTATGTGATCGGGCACCAGCAGAAGGGGCGATCGCTAGCTTTTATGAATATTTGAGCAATCAACTCTCAATTATTCTATGAGATGCTGGGAGGATGAGTCAAAACGCTGATATTGGTAGCAAACGCTTAATTGGGTTGGCACCCGATGCTTGGGTGCAGTGGGTGACTCAGTCAACGGATGTGATCGCCCAAGAAATTATTGACGCTGAATTTCAATGGGTTAGCCGTAAAAGTGATGCTCTGATTAAGGTCTACAGTCCGCAACTCGGAGAGTTTTTGGTTCTGAGCGAGTTGCAACTGCGCTACCAGAGCCGAATGCCGAAGCGGATGAGAGCTTATGCTGCCTTGGCGGAGGAGCGATATAATCTGCTGGTTTATCCCGTTTTGATTAACATCCTTCCCCCTCCGGCTGGAACGGCGATCGCCACGGGCTATCAGTCAGAAATTATGGGGATGCAAGCCAGACAGGATTATCGGGTGATTAACCTCTGGGAAGTCGGGTCTGAACTGGTGTTTGAGCGATCGTTGACTTCTCTGTTACCCTTTGTGCCTTTGATGGCAGGCGGCGGCACAGAAGCCAGCGTCCGAGAAGCGCTATTTAGGTTGCAGGCTGATCAGCAACTGAGTAATCTGGAGCCATTATTGGCCTTCTTTGCTAGTTTTGTATTGGATACGGATCTGGTTCAGCAAATTTTGAGGTGGGATATGGCTGTTTTGAGAGAATCACCGTGGGCGCAGGCATTTTTACTGGAGGGCAGACAAGAGGGCAAGCAAGAAGGTAGGCAAGAAGAAGCAGCCGCTTTAATCCTGCGTCAACTCAATCGGCGATTTACCCCGCTTGCGGCTGAAGTAGAAGCTCAGGTGCGGCAGCTTGGCGTGGAGCAACTGGAGGCCCTGAGCGAATCGCTGTTGGACTTTACGCAGCTTGCTGATTTAGAGACTTGGCTGAGCCAGAGCAAATAGGAAATTCCTACGGGTATGGAAACAGACAATCTCTGCAAATACCTCGCTGAAAAATACCCCCAGAATTTTGCTGTCTGGCTGATGGGAGAATCGCAAACTCCCGTAACTGTTCTCAAAACAGAATTGAGCATTGAACCGATTCGGGCAGATGCTGTCACTTTTTTGCAAACTCAGGACAGAATTCTGCATCTGGAATTTCAGGTTGAACCTATTACCGATCCACCTTTGCCTTTGCGAATGTTGGACTATTGGGTGAGGTTACATCGCCAATATCGGTGCCCTGTGACGCAAGTGCTAATTTTGCTCAAGCCAACTTCAGTCAATGTACCAGCAGAGTTCAGGCTGGAAAATACCGAACATCGCTATCGAGTGCTCCGCCTCTGGGAGCAAGATCCGACGCCGTTACTTGCAGATCCAGCTTTATTGCCATTAGCTGCGTTAGCCCAAGCAGATTCGGGAGCACAGATTCTAGAACGAGTGGCAGCAGAGGTGGCTAAAATTGAGGAAGCTAGTTTGCGGAATGAGATGAGTAACTGTACCCAGATTTTAGCTGGGTTGCGATACCCCAAGAGTTTGATTCAACAATTGTTTCGGGAGGGCATCATGCGCGAATCGGTGATTTATCAAGAAATTCTTCAAGAAGGTAGACAAGAGGGTAAACAGGAAGGCAAGCAAGAGGGGGAATTGACGGTAATTATGCGTCAACTGAATCGTCGCCTTGGCAAAATTGCACCAGAAATCGAAGCTGAACTGAGGGGATTATCGAGTCCGCAACTGGAATCTTTAGCAGAAGCACTCTTGGACTTTCAACAAGTTGCTGACCTACAGGCTTGGCTCAGGCAGGGCAAATAAAACATTTTTGGGCAGGACGATCGCTTTTTGCCCAGTTGGGGCATACTCTAAATCAGGTGAGTGCTATCCTCTAAACAGATTAAATTGGGGGCGGGTGAGACTCAATGTCTGAGACGGTGATTCGAGTCAGCAATCTGGGCAAGAAGTATGTGATCGGGCACCAGCAGCAGGGGCGATCGCAACATACCACCCTCCGAGATACGATTACCAACAGCATTAAGTCATTTGGCTCAAATCTTCTAACCCGCAAAGAAAAAGACACTTTATCTTCAAATCAGGAAGAATTTTGGGCGTTAAAGGATGTCTCATTTGAAGTTAAACAGGGTGAAGTTGTTGGCATTATTGGGCGGAATGGGGCTGGTAAGTCAACGCTGCTAAAAATACTCAGCCAAATTACGGAGCCAACTACCGGAGAAATTGAAATTACAGGCAGAGTAGCCAGCTTGCTGGAAGTGGGTACGGGCTTTCACCCAGAATTAACAGGCCGAGAAAACATCTTTCTGAATGGTGCAATCCTGGGAATGAGCAGGGTTGAAATCAGAAAGAAATTTGACGAAATTGTTGACTTTGCTGAAGTTGAAAGGTTTTTAGATACACCTGTTAAGCATTACTCGTCTGGAATGTATGTGCGCTTAGCATTTGCTGTTGCGGCTCATCTAGAGCCAGAAATTTTAATTGTAGATGAGGTGCTAGCAGTAGGAGACATAGGATTTCAAAAAAAGTGTTTAGGAAAGATGGGTGATGTAGCAACTAAAGAGGGAAAAACAATTTTGTTTGTTAGCCATAATATGGAGGCAGTAGCACGTTTATGTAATCAAGCAATCTTGTTCAAACAAGGATATCTAAATACCTTTGACGACGTAAACAGAGTTCTCAATCAATATTTGCAAAGAAACATAGAGTTAAGCCCCCAAAAAAGATGGAAAAATCATGATGCTCCAGGTAACACAATCGTTAAACTAATCGAAATAAAGGCACACGGGCAAGACGGAACAGTTGTGCAAAATTACATCATTTCAAAACCCATATACATAACGATTGTATATGAAGTTATGAAGCCAGGTTATATTTTGACAGCAGGTTTGAATTTTTTTAACGAACAAGATATCAACCTGTTCGATTTGCATGATACCAACCAAGATTGGCGAAGGAAAACAAAATCTCCTGGTATCTATCGCTCAACAGTTAAAATTTTAGATAACTTCTTGACCGAAGGACTAATTACTGTTTGCGTTGCAATCATTACACCAGATCCATTTTTTATTCATCTTCATGAAAAGGACGTAATTATCATTAATATAATCGATGATTTAGCAGAAATATCAGCCAGAGGTGATTTTATAGGACATTTTCCGGGAGTAGTGAGACCCTTGATGAAATGGGAGACATATCAAATTGATAATAAAACTTCATTGAATTAGTCTTTATCAACAAGAGAGATTGCCATGGAATTTACAGGTGAAAGATATATTCCATCAGAAAAAGGAATTATTCGCTATGAACACCTACACAGATACTTAGCAGCTTTAGAGTTTGTCAAAGATAAAACTGTTATGGATATTGCATGTGGTGAAGGCTATGGTTCGTCAATCCTATCTGAATATGCTCAATCTGTATTAGGAGTAGATATTAATAGAGAATGTATTGATCATGCCAAGAAAAGATATGAGAATAGTAAACTTGAATTTTTAGTTGCTTCTTGTGAAAAAATACCGATCAATGCTCAATCCATTGACGTAGTAATTTCATTTGAAACCATAGAGCATCATGACAAACATGAAGCAATGATAGAAGAGTTAAAGCGAGTTCTAAAACCTGATGGGCTAATAATCATCTCTTCTCCAAATCGCTTGGTTTACTCAGATCAACCCAATAATCATAATCCTTTTCATGTTAAAGAACTCTATTTTGATGAATTTAGAAATTTATTAAATAAGAACTTTGAGAACCTATATTTTTTTGGACAAAAGATAGTTGCGAACTCTTTAATTATGCCTTTACAGCCATTAAGTTTTGATCTAGACAACTTAGGAGAAATTGCTCTGTACCCGCAGAAACAGATGGGAGAGAGGATAAGTTTAACAGTAGATAATTCAGTTTATTTTATAGTTGTTTGTTCAAATAAGAAACTAAGTAATCTGGGTAATTTAACTTCTATCTATATTGATCCGAAAGAAGATATCTATCAAGAGCTACAAGCGACTTATAATAATTTAGCTATTCTTCAAACAGAATTATCTAATATACATACTGAATTAAAAGCCATAAAGCAAAGCAGTTTTGGGAAAATGAGAGAGATATGGCTAAAATTAAAATCACTGTTAGGAATACCCACAAATTATAGCCTTTTTTCACACAATAAATCGAACATTAAGTAGTAAAATTAAGCGTTTAGCATGGTATTTAAAGTATGTTGAATTCAAAGATCCCACATGTCGAAATATTATTACTTAATTGGGAAAATGCCGAAGATACAATTCATTGCCTTGAAACTTTAAAGTCCCTAGCCTATGGCTCTTACCATGTATTGGTAGTTGATAATGGCTCGAAGGATAACTCATATTCCCTACTAAAAGAGACAGTTTCTCATGAGCCGTATTTTACCTTGTATTCAACCGGAGAAAATTTGGGTTTCTCAGGTGGTGTAAACTATGGTATCAAAAAAGCGTTGCAATCGGAAGCAGACTACATTTGGTTACTTAATAATGATACCGAAGTAGCATCTGATTGTTTAAGCCAGTTGATCTTAGCAATCGACGATGACCCTGAAGTGGGCATTGCAGGTTCAAAGATCCTTTTAGCATCAGATAGAAATACTATTTGGCATGCTGGAGCAAGTTTTGATAAGTGGACAGGCCAGCCAAAGCATGTCGGCATGGGATATAGTACAACTCAAGAAGGTTATAACGAGTTAAAGTCGGTTGATTATATTACTGGATGTAGTCTTCTAATCAGAAGTTCCATGTTAAAGACTGTTGGTTTAATGGATGAGAAATTTTATCTTTACTATGAAGAAGCAGATTTCTGTTACCGCGCCAAAAAGAAAGGATGGAAAATTATTTATGTTCCTGACTCTATTTTGTGGCATAAAGTTGCAGGATCATCAAAAGGATATCATCAGAGAGCATACTATGAAGTAAGAAATCGGCTATTGTTTACCCTAAAGCATCGACCAATATTTATATTACCTGTACTCTGCTATCTTCTATATAAAGAAGTTATATTAAAATTAGCGAAAGGAGAAAATCAAGTGTTTTGTGCTTCTTACTTAGGTATGATTGATTTCATTAGGGGAAAGTATGGTAGGGCAAGCCATCAGTTCTAATTTCCTTTATGAGCAAATGTTATGGTAATGATAGGTATATATACACCTTTTCCTGCTAATATTGGTGGGGGTGAAAGATACATTATGACTCTTGCATCAGCCCTGCAAGAAGATTATGAAGTTGAATTTTTAAGTAGCAATTCAGATGCCTATTGCATGTTAGGGCAAATTTTAGATATAGATTTATCAAAAATAACCTTTAGAGATTTTTCAGTTAAGTCAATATTTAATTATCAACATTATTTAAATAAAACTGAATATGATATTTTTATTTGTATGTGCAATAGTACCACTCCCCCTATCTTAGGCAAAGGGGGAAAAAATATTTTGCACATACAATTTCCCTATAGAGTTGAATATCTTCAGAGTATTCAAAAATCTCTAATTTCTAAAATTAAAGCGCTTACAAAATCTACCTTTAAATCAATTATACAATATCAAAGCTTAGCTAATGAGTCTTATACTTTTTCCATTGTAAACTCTGAATTTACCAAGTTGCATTTGGAGCAACAATTCTCTGGGGCTATTGAAGTAATTAACCCTCCTGTTAATTTAGAAAATTTAGAATATGTCCCCTTTAAATCTAAAAAAAATCAAATTCTTAGCGTTGGTAGATTTGTTGGGGATCAGGACAGTAAATGTCAACTAGAAATGATAAGATGGTTCAAAGAATTAATTGATACATATCCTCAGTTGGATTTAAGATATTACTGTCTTGGTGGTGTATCCTCTACAACACCTCATCGTGACTATTTCCAGCAAGTTAAAGACGAAGCCAGAGGTTACCCAATTTATGTTCTAAGTAACATTAAATTGAAGGAACTAAGAAAATTCTATTCTGATAGCAAAATTTTTTGGCATGCCAAAGGGTATCAAGTTGAAAGACTATATCCTGAATTCTGTGAACATTTTGGAATTTCCACAGTCGAAGCAATGTATTCTGGATGTGTTCCAGTTACTTACAAAGCAGGTGGGCAAGAAGAAATTATTCGTGACGGACATAATGGTTTTTTGTGGAAAACCAAGGAAATATTATTTCAAAGAACCATAGAAATAATTAGTGGTGCTGATAACTTAGAGACAATCTCAAATAATGCTCATAAATCGGCTTTTAACTATTCTAAAAATATCTTTGAAGAGAAAGTGAGGAATTTGATAAAGAAGTTTTTATGATTTTTTACCTGAGATTGCATCATATATTTTATAAGTTCTAGTATGATTCACCAAGTCGCCTCTCAAAAAGTTTATCCAATTGATAATATCAATTCACCTTATTTTGACAATTTAGCACTAAAAACTAAAGTAACACTAGGTAGGTGCCCAATTTGCGGCAATGTTACTCTCTTTAAATGGGCTTTATCAAACTATCGAGAAACTGGAAAGTGTTACTTTTGTCGTGATACAAATCGCAAAAGACAAGTAGGAAGTATTTTTCTTTATTCAGTTTACAAGAGTACCGGAGTGAAATTCAGCAGTGTTAAAACATTAGCTCAAAAGGTCTCTTTGTTAGATCAGTTTACAGATTTTACCATTTACAACACCGAAACCTATGGAAGTATTCATGAATATCTACGGGATTATCCAGGATATATTAGTAGTGAATATTTAGACAAGAGTTATCAAAGTGGAGAAACTATTAATGGCGTTTGTCATCAAGATTTAACTAATACTTCATTTGACGATGATTCAGTTAATGTTTTGATAAGTAGTGACTGCTTTGAGCATATCCCTGATCCTTATAGGGCATTTGAAGAAGTATACAGAATATTAAAGCCAGGAGGTAGACATGTATTCACAGTTCCTTTTTATCAAGATCAATATTTTGATGAAACTAGAGCATATATTGACGAAAATGGTCAACTTCAGCATTTATTGTCTCCAATTTATCATAGTGATCCTCTCAGAAAGGAAGGCATTCTCGTTTATGTAATCTTTTCTCTAGAGATGCTTTTAAAATTAAGGAAGATTGGCTATGAAGTCAGTATGTATAATCTTAGAAATCCCTGGTTCGGTATACTAGGTAATAATGCTCTTGTTTTTGAAACGATAAAACCCATGGAAATCTAATGAACTTTATATTGCTTTACATATTTTTATCAATGGAGGGCCTCTGGACGAAAGTCAAGCATTAAATACTCATTTTGATTTATTTCCTGTCCATAAATTATCACTCTACTGAACTTATTCGAGCCTTACTAAACTCGATTTTAGAGACTCGTGTATTATTATTTAAGCTAGTTATTGTTAACAATTCTCCGCAAGAGAACATTTTATCTTCTTTATCTAATTATTCTGTTAATTTACATGTTATTACTCCTGGTATTAACATCGGTTTTGGAAGGGGATGTAATTTAGGAATTGAGTATATTTACAATATTGATTCTAATGCCCGGATTTGGTTAATCAATCCTG
This sequence comes from Aphanocapsa sp. GSE-SYN-MK-11-07L, assembly GCA_019359715.1. Lineage (GTDB taxonomy): Bacteria > Cyanobacteriota > Cyanobacteriia > Thermosynechococcales > Thermosynechococcaceae > JAHHGS01. Next base: position 27,013 of record JAHHGS010000139.1, read on the forward strand.
ATGCTACAATTGACAGAAGTGCAATTAGCTACATTTCAAAATGTTTTGAGCATGACAATTCGATCGCTATACTTGGAACTAAAATACGGGATACTCAAGGCCTTATTTGGTTTGGCAAAGGTCATTTTAATCGTTTTGTTGGCACACTAGACCATCGATATAAAGAGCGTGAAAAATCTAGCACAGCTACAGCAATAGAAAACTGTTGTTGGGTTTCCGGTTGTAGTATGATTATCAATTTAGCAGTTTTTGAGCATTGTCCAACGTTTGATACGCACTATTTTCTTTATTGCGAAGATACTGATTTTTGTATCCGATATCATCAAAAAGGCTATCATATTGCTGTGACTCAGGCGGCTCTTGTGGATCATGATGTTTCAGCTATTACTAATCGAAACAAAATTTCTAAGTTTAAACACTACACTTTTAGCAAGCTTTATTTTCTTTATCAACATGCTTTCTTTGTTACCTTTGTATTTCATGTATTCTTGACGTTTCTCAAGCTATTTATTAATTTCTTTGTGGATCGTGATATAGCCCATGGTCAATGGCAAGGCTTAAAGCTGTTTATTCTATATATAGTCTCTGAAGCTTGGTAAAATGATTTGGGTTGATATCACTTTTTATATTTTATTATTCATCAATTGATGAAGTTACTTTTTACCCTAACAGCCTACCCACCTTACATTGGTGGTGCCCAACTGCTCCAACATCAGTTGGCACAACAGCTTCAAAAACAGCATCAAATTCAAGTTGTTAGCCACTGGAATCAAAATCGAACTGATTGGCTGCTGGGCACAACCTTAAATGCTCCTGATTTTGCTGAAGACTACATAGTAGATGGCATCCCCGTCCATCGATTGGGATTATCTTGGCAGGAAAAGCTGCGGCTGCTCCCTTACTTGCCCCTTTACTATCCCTTGATGCAAGTTGCCTTACCCCCGATCGCCAATTGCCTAGAAAAGCAACTTATTCCCTTCGCTCATCAGGCTGATCTAGTACATAACGTGCGGATTGGGCGAGAAGGGTTAAGCTACGCCTCGTTGCAAGTGGCTCGGCGTTACGGGATTCCGTTTGTGTTTACGCCAGTCCATCATCCCCGCTGGGTAGGCTGGCGTTACCAAGCCTATATCAAGCTTTATCAAATGGCGGATGCTGTGATTGCTTTGACTGAAGCAGAGCGAAATATCCTAGTGGATTTGGGCGTACAACCCAATCGAATTACTGTGACTGGCATGGGGCCAGTCCTGGCTGAGCAAGCAGACCCAGTTGCTTTTTGGCAAAAGTATCAGATTGAATCCCCAATTGTGCTGTTTTTAGGGCAGCACTATCTTTACAAAGGCTATCGACAACTACTTCAGGCAGCTAAATTGGTCTGGCAAAAAGTACCAGCAGCGCAGTTTGTATTCATTGGGCCAGCCGTCAAGCAATCAGAGCAAGATTTCGCCGCCATGCCCGACCCGCGCATTCACCGCTTAGGCAAAGTAGATTTGCAAACCAAAACAAACGCGATCGCTGCTGCTAATCTCCTCTGTGTTCCCTCTACACAAGAGAGCTTTGGGGGAGTTTACGTCGAAGCATGGAACTTTAGTAAACCTGTGATTGGCTGCAATATTCCGGCAGTGGCAGAATTAATTAGTGATGGCGTTGATGGGTATCTGGTGGAGCAAAACCCTGGGCAGATTGCCGATCGCATTTGTCACTTACTGCTCAACCCAACTCAAGCTGAAGCGATGGGTCAGGCTGGGCAACACAAGGTTGAAGCACGCTATACCTGCGAAAAATTAGCCAGAATTACAGAGCAAGCCTATCAGCGAGTTCTTGCATGATGCGGATGCTTAAGGGTTTGAGTTGAAAATGATCAGCGATCGCCAGCTCTTAGATGCCAAAACCATAACAGAGCCAGACCAAAAACCTTTGCCCCAGCCATAGCCCAAACTTAGAGGAACCGCACCATGAAAATCACTACCCATCTGGATCAAGAACACGCTCAGAAATTAACCCAGATTCAGCAGCAGACAAATCAAGACATAGCTGGAGCGATCCAGACAGCAATTGATGCTTACTACCAGCAATTACAACCCTTACACAAGAATGCGATCGACATTTTCGAGGATGTTGGCTTTATTGCTTGTGGCAAAGCAGAAACGCGCGATCGCCCTAATGGAGAGCTACGCTGACCTACCGATGGATTTTGCCGATGCTTCCCTGGTGGTGCTGGCAGAATATTTAGAACATGGACGAATCCTGACTGTCGATCGCCGAGATTTCCTTACCTATCGTTGGAATAACACACAACCCTTTGAAAATTTAATCCGAATGTCAGAGGCGTGAACAGAATTGAGTTCAGTGGAACTAAGCGATCGCCAGTCTTTAAGATGCCGAAATTATCTCATCGTCTGCTGGTTGTTAAGATTAAAGCAAAGTCAAATCGAGGAAAGGCGCAATGGAGCTTACAGCCCAACTAGATGATGAACACTTCCAAAAACTGAGCCAGATTCAGCAGCAAACAAATCGCAATCTTAATGACATTTTTATCGATCTCATTAACGAAGCGATCGAGCAACGATACCAACAGTTAGAGCTACCCAAGAAAAATATCTTTCAAGCCTTTGAAGAAACAGGATTGATTGGATGCATAAGCACCGACCCAGATCTCTCGACAAACTATAAATCCGTTATTAATGAATACTTGGAGGATAAGTATCAGCAAGGACGTTTATGATCATTGTTGATACGGGAGCATTTCTAGCGCTTTTCAACCGTATTGACCCATTTCATAGAGAGGCAGAAATAGCATTTCGTTCGGTGCAGGAAAGCTTGATTACAACTTACCCCGTCATTACCGAAACCTGCTATCTGTTGGCGAAATTTAGTGGCATCCAAGCTGAAATTACCTTTTTGCGTCAGGTTGCAAGCGAAATAGTTGAGGTTTTTGACCTCCAGCGTCGCCATATTGAACGGGCGATCGCTCTCATGGAACGGTATGCTGACCTGCCAATGGATTTTGCCGATGCTTCCCTGGTGGTGCTGGCAGAACACTTGAATCATGGGCGAATTCTAACTGTCGATCGCCGAGATTTCCTTACCTATCGTTGGAATAACACCCAACCCTTTGAGAATTTAATGCGAATGTCAGAGGAGTGAACGGTTTGAGTTCAGCGGAACCAAGCGATCGTCAGTCTTTAGATGCCAAAATCATCGCAAAGCAAGAAGCAATTTGATTAAAACCGATGCAACTTGAGCAGAGTTAGGGTAAATCATTAGGATTAATGCCCTGCGATCGCAAGTAGTCAGCCAAGCGGTCAGCCCGCTGTTTTTCTTGCTCTGCTCGCTGTTGTTCTTGTTGGGCCCGCTGTTCTGCCTCCGCTGCCCGTTGCTCTGCTTGGTCAGCCTGGTTTGATAACTCCACCGTTGTCAAAAATCGCCTGCCATCAGGAAAATACACTGCTAACTCCGGCTCTTGGGGCTGAAAGCGAATGCCCAGGCGGGGGCTAATCCACCCCTGTAAGTCGGCAATCTTAGTCAGTTCGCTTTCCTGGCACAGCCATCCCTGCAAACGGTTGCGATCGGGATCGTAGAGGTAATATTCTTCTACACCGTAGCGCTGATAAAACTCTAGCTTCCGGGTCATTTCTGCCGCAGTATTGCTAGGGGAAATAATCTCGAACACGACTTGGGGAGGAATATTCTCCTCCTGCCATTGCCGATAAGACCCCCGCCGCCCCTTTGGTCGTCCAAACACAACCATCGCATCTGGGGCTACGCCTGGTACTAAGGTCGATAGCTCAGGATACCAAAGCAAATCACCCGCCACAAAAACCAGTGGCTGATCAGCAAACAAAATCTCCAAGTTCTCCTTGAGCAAAACAATCCAGCGAAATTGCTCAGTGTTATCTGACATTGGTTTGCCATCGCTGTCTGGAAAAAGTTGGTCGAGATCCGTTAGCGGTATTGTTACCATTGCCTGACTCTCCCAATAAGGTCGGCGATAAAGATGCAGTGAGCGTCTTGGTTTATCTATCCACACTAACCCAGACGCCAGTAATCCACAAAATCATTGCTTTGAGTTGAAATCGCGATCGCCAGCTCTCATGATGCCAAAATTATCTCATCGTCTGCTGGTTGCTAAGCTTAAAACTAGTTAGCCTCTTAAATGCCATGTACCAAACAGATCCGCCTCGGCCGGCCAGAGACTATCTGCCAACCATGTACGATCTGCCCAGCGAAGATCCGCAGGAGCCAGGCTTGCCAGACGAATTCCATGATTTTCAGCCTCAGCTTTTGCGGGAAACCTTTTGCCCCCCGGAGTACGGCAGAGATGAAGTTTTTGTTGCCGCAGACATGAATCTCTACTTTGATGTCCACCATCCACAGTGGTACAAACGCCCAGACTGGTTTGCTGTTGTGGGTGTATCGCGTTTATACGAACAGCGAGATTTGCGTCTCAGCTATGTGATTTGGCAAGAAGGCGTTAGCCCATTTATTGTGGTTGAATTGCTTTCTCCGAGCACCGAGAAAGAAGATTTGGGACAAACTCTGCGGGAGGTCAATCAACTTCCGACCAAGTGGGAAGTTTATCAAAATATTCTGCGCGTTCCCTACTACGTTTTGTTTGACCACAATCGCGATCGCCTGCGAGCGTTTGCCCTCAGAGGTGCCCAGTACCAAGAAGTAGATTTAGAAGCAGACCGACTCTGGCTACCAGAATTAAAATTGGGCTTAGGGTTATGGCAAGGAAGCTTTCAAGACATCGAAAGACTGTGGCTGCGTTGGTATGACCCTATTGGTCAGTGGTTGCCAACATCTCTAGAATCGGCTGAGCAGCAAAGAGAGCGAGCAGAGCAAGAAAAACAACGGGCTGACCGCGAACACCAACGCGCTGATCGCCTAGCCGAACGGCTGCGACAATCAGGGATTGAAGAATAAAGCAGTTCTGAGCGCGATCGTCCAATTGAGATGTAAATATCATCGCTACTCGCTGCAACCGCTAAGGCAAATCTTCAGGATTAATGCCCTGCGATCGCAGGTAAGCAGTCAACTGGTCTAGGCGTTGCTCTGCCTCTTCTGCCCGTTGCTTCTCCCGCTCAACCTGCTGCTCAGCCTGATCTGCTCGCTGAGATAATTTCACGCTGGAGAGAAACTGCTTACCCTCTGGGTAGTAGATTTCTAACTCTGGTTCTCCTGGCTGAAAGCAAATTCCCAAGCGAGGGCTAATCCACCCATGCAGGTCTGTAATCTCAGACAGTTCACTCCCCTGTCGTAGCCACCCCTGCAAACGATTGCGATCAGGATCGTAGAGGTAATATTCTTCAACGCCATAGCATTGATAAAACTCCAGCTTCCGGGTCATCTCCGCCGAGGTGTTGCTGGGGGAGGTAATCTCAAACACCACCTGGGGGGGAATATTCTCTTCTTGCCATTGTCGATAAGACCCCCGCCGCCCCTTTGGTCGTCCAAACACCACCATCACATCCGGGGCCACGCTCGGCACTAAGGTCGATAGCTCAGGGTACCAGAGCAAATCACCCGCCACAAAAACCAGTGGATCATTGGCAAACAAAATCTCCAAGTTCTCCTTGAGCAAAACAATCCAGCGAAATTGCTCAGTGTTATCTGACATTGGCTTGCCATCACTGTCCGGAAAAAGTTGGTCGAGATCTGTGAGCGGTATTGTTACCATTGCCTTGCTTCCTGCTTAAGTGGCTCAGGTCTGACGAGTTCTAGACTCCATTTCTAGAGTAAACCAAATATTTGCCCACGCATGACCACGAGATTGCTCGGATACCAGAACCAGCAATAGTGCAAGCCTACGGTGGCAAAATTGAATCAATTAAGATTCAGGGGCCTAGTTCTACTACCGGGATGATTCAGCGCCTCCTGCGAGCTTAAACTGGCGCAAGTGGTTGGATCAGCGTCAGGCAATGTTATAATCTCTTAACCTAAAACAGTCTTCCTACTAGCTACAGAAGAGAGGTCGCCTTTGTCTCAGCGTTATTTATTCACCTCCGAGTCAGTCACTGAAGGGCATCCAGATAAGATCTGCGATCAAATCTCCGACACGATTTTGGATGCCCTACTTGCCCAAGACCCTGCCAGTCGGGTGGCGGCGGAAGTCGTTGTCAACACTGGGCTGGTGCTAATTACGGGGGAAATCACCTCCAAAGCCCAGGTTAATTTTGTCGATTTAGCCCGCCAGAAAATTGCTGAAATTGGCTACACCAATGCCGATAATGGCTTTTCTGCTGCCAGTTGTGCTGTCATGGTGGCCCTAGATGAACAGTCGCCTGACATTGCCCAGGGGGTAAATACGGCCCAAGAAAGCCGTGAGCAAATGAGTGATCAGGCGCTAGACGCGATCGGCGCCGGCGATCAAGGGATCATGTTTGGGTTTGCCTGCAACGAAACGCCTGAACTGATGCCGCTACCGATTTGCTTGGCCCATCGAATTTCGCTCAAGCTAGCTGCCGTCAGAAAAACCGGTCAATTGTCCTACCTCCGTCCCGATGGTAAAACTCAGGTGACGGTTGTCTATGAAGATGGGCGTCCGGTGGGGATTGATACGATTCTGGTTTCGACTCAGCACACGGCGGCAATTGGCGAAATTACCGATGATGTGGCTGTCCAGAACAAGATAAAAGCAGACCTGTGGGCGCTGGTGGTGCTGCCCGTCTTTAGCGATATTGCAATTAAGCCGGATCAGCAAACCCGGTTTCTGGTGAACCCGACCGGCAAGTTCGTGATTGGCGGCCCACAAGGAGACTCTGGGCTAACGGGACGGAAAATTATTGTTGACACCTACGGCGGCTATTCTCGGCACGGGGGCGGTGCCTTCTCTGGTAAAGACCCGACCAAGGTCGATCGCAGCGCCGCCTATGCCGCTCGCTACGTGGCTAAAAACATTGTAGCGGCTGGGTTGGCGGCCAAATGCGAAGTCCAATTGAGCTACGCGATCGGGGTGGCGCGGCCGGTTAGCATTTTTGTCGATACGTTTGGGACGGGGCAAATCAGCGATCAGCGTCTGCTAGAACTGGTCAAACAACACTTTGAACTCCGCCCGGCCGGAATGATTCAGACCTTTGGCTTAAAGCACTTACCCAGCGATCGCGGCGGTCGATTCTATCAGGATGTGGCGGCTTACGGTCACTTTGGTCGTCCAGACCTAGATTTACCTTGGGAACAAACAGACAAAGCCGACCTCCTGAAGGAAGCAGCAGGTAAAGTCTTTTCTGGCGCATCCAGTTAGTCGAATCACGCTGATGATCACTGGCAACTGGCCGCTCAGGCCTGACTGAGAAATTCGATGACCTAAGGAGATTTCTGGCAAAAAAGCTACCCGCTGTCTTCGACTACGCTCAGCCAGCCGTGCCCTGAGCGCAGTCGAAGGGCACAACTCGAAGGGTAAAATCTTTCTGAGAAATCTCCTAAGGAAAAACGAATTTTTACGGCTTAAATCTATCGGATGGGGAATTTCCGTAGTCCATAAATTACGCTAGGTTTCATTGGTAAACCACTCCACTGTCGCAACCTATGGCTATTGATCCCCAACCTCAGCCCTCGGCTCATGAAACCAATCAAGACACCCCTGAGATTGGCGGTGGACTGCCGGTGATCAAATATTGGGCAGAGCAGACGCTGTCGCCAGCGGGGCCAAAGTTGTGGAAAACGCTACTCCATCACAGTGCTTGCCTGTCCTGCTCTTGGGGGACGGGGGGGCAAAAAGGCGGGTTTACCAATGAGGAGGGTGAGAAACTGCAACGCTGCATGAAAAGCGTAGAAGCAATTTCCGCCGAGATTCAGCCGCCGGTTCCCGCCCATTTTTTTGATACCCATCCGATCGCTGAATTGCAGCAGCTCTCATCCCTGGAAGCAGACCGCCTGGGACGACTTAGCTTTCCAGTGATTCGTCGGGCCAAGAGCGATCGCTTTGAGCGAATTGGCTGGGATGAAATCTATGCGATCGCCACCGCCGCCTTTCAGAAACCACCCCAGCGGATTGCCTCCTACAGTTCTGGACGCGGCTCCAACGAAGCTGCCTTTCTGCTGCAATTGATGCTGCGCACCCTGGGGTCAAACAACTTGGCAGATTGTTCTGACCTCTGTCACGCTCCTTCGACCACTGCTCTCCAGGCCATGTTTGGCACCAAGACCTCGATCGTCAGCCTGGAAAGTCTGAAGCAAGCTGATTGTGTTGTTCTGGCGGGGGCCAATTCCGCTTACAATCATCCCCGCTTGATGAATGAGCTGATCAAACTGCGCGATCGCGGCGGCAAAGTGATTGTGATCAATCCGGTGAAAGAAATTGGCTTGGTGAAGTTTGGCTCTCCTGCCTTTCCGGTCAAATCGCTGATTCCCGGCTCTGAGATTGCCTCACTCTATCTCCAACCGATTCCGGGCAGTGATGTGGGCTTGTTTATTGGGATTCAGAAAGCATTAATCGAGCAAGGTCACGTCGATCAGGCTTTCCTGCAAGCCCATACCGAAGGCTGGGAGGCGGTGCTGGAGCAGGCGCGATCGCTCGACTGGGAAACCTTGACTGCAACCTGTGGCGTTTCGCAATCCGAGATTGAAACAGCCGCTCGCCTGATTGGGACTGCCAAAGGGGTTGTGTTTGGCTGGGCAATGGGCATCACCCAACACACCAATGGGGTTGATAACGTTTACAGCATTGCCAATACGGCTTTGATCAGCGGTCAGATTGCCAGAATGGGCGCGGGCGTGATGCCCGTCCGGGGACATTCTAACGTCCAGGGCTTTGGCTCAATGGGAGTCACCGTCAAGCTGAAAGAAGAGATTAAACAGGCCTTAGAGCAACTGTTAGGGCGATCGCTCAACCTCCCCAAGGGCTACCACACCCGCGACCTGATCGAAGCGGCAGCAGCAGACCAGGTGGATAGTCTGATCTGCGTCGGCGGCAATCTCTATGGGGCCAATCCTGACTCGGCCCAGGCCAAACGCGCCCTCGGTAAGATTGATACGATTATCTACCTCGCCACTAAACCCAACATTGGGCACTTCAATGGTTTGGCGGCCACCAACACGATTATTATTCCTGTTCTGAATCGGTTTGAAAATCCGCACAAAACTACGGTTGAATCTGGAAATAACTTTGTCCGCCTGAACGATGAAGGTCAAACCCACCTCAAGAATGCAGACCTAATTTCTGAAGTAGAATTCTTGACTGAATTAGCGCATTGCTTGCTGGGTGACTATCCGGTGGAATGGCGGCAGCTCCAAGATACCCGCTACGTCCGGCAACTGATTGCTAAAACCATTCCCGGTTATGAAAAAATAGCGGCGATCGATCAGACAAAAGAAGAATTCACGATTTCCGGGCGGATCGTGACTGAACCCCACTTCAAAACTCCATCCGGCAAGGCAGTCATGTTCACTACACCGCTGCCAAGCCTCACCCTACCGACACCCCAAGCGTTTGGCATTGATGATCACCCCAGTAACACTCTTGTCCTGGCATTGATGACCGGACGCAGTTATTCTCAACACAACACGGTCGTCTACAAGATTGGCGATCAATATCGAGGGATGCCCCATCGCCACTGCATTTTAATGAATCGGATTGATGCCGAAAAGATTGGATTGTCGGAGCATGATCGTGTGACTGTCCAAGGCGATGCCGACAAATTAGACAACATTGAAGTGATCTATGGTGCCGTCCGGGCAGGGGCCGCCTTAATGTTTTACCCGGAAGTGAATGTGATTTTTAAGGCCAGAACGGAAACCCGATCGGGCACCCCCGCTTACAAACGTGTTCCAGTCATCGTTTATCGGAAGCGTCTCAAAACTGCTTGAGACGGAACCGGTGTGGGTTCAGCCCTAGAATCGCGATCGCTTTTTCCCATGCCGATTTTATTTGGCTTTTTGCAGTAGGTCATGCTTGAATTTGCTCTCGTACCCATTGGCGAAATGCCTTCAAAACCTTATTTCTGCCCACCGTCTTACTTTCTTTCAAATAGCGCGGAATCATCTGCTTTAGGGCTAAACCTGGAAAATTTGGGCTTTCTGGCACATCTTGATAGCGACCCGAGGCCAAGATATTAATTTGGAACACTCCTTGGTCAAACCGCCACAGCTCAGGGACTTGCAATGCCAGATAGATGCTGGCATGAGTTCGGGACGTAATATCAATTTCAATCGCTAGGTCTGGGGGTGGATCAACACTTAAGTCAATCCGCTGCTGGCCGCGAATAGCCGCTTCATGCTGAATATAAAAACACTGATCCGGTTCTAACCCTTGGGCTGTCGGCTTCTTAAACGTGGTTGAACCCAAGCTGCGAAACTCAATCTCTAATTCTTCTAATAAAGCTTTGACCAGATCGCCAATAATCTCCTTATCGTCCTCATGTTCTGGTAACGGCATCATAATCTCCAGCATTCCATCCTCATAGGCCAGCCGAGAGCCGCGATGTTCTCCCAATTCTTCCAGAATGGTTTCAAATTCCGGCCAGGTCACATCCTGCAAGATGACGCGCTGCCCCGGTGGAACATTGATCCGCTGTAACTCAAGTAACATGGCTTAATTCTCTGCAATGAAACGTTTTACCTCACTAACTGGTGGCAAAGTTAGCTGGATCTTGATCTCGCCGATGCCGGATTGGAATCGGCGAGCCTTGTTGATCACCCACTAAGGCAGCAGTTTTCTCTAGAGCTTCCCTGAGTCGCTTGCCAGCATAGATAGACATATCGCGAGGCACATTGATCCGATCGCGCAAATATCGCAGCCCTGCGTCAGACCCTGGGGGTGGCAGACAGGCCTCACCGATCATCATAGAGGTCAAGGCGCAGCGCAAAGCTTGATCAAACAGCCTGTCCTCTACGGGGTTGACTCGAACAATATTAGCCCGATGCTTGATCACTCGGGAGAGGGCTTCCTGACGAGAGTTTTCTGGTTCTGGGTAAGCAACATCAGGTAGCCCAAACCAAGGCCCATGATCTACCCGCTGCTGATTTAGCAGCGTCTGAGGTTGACCGTTATCCCAGCAGCCTCCCATCTGGGGCGGTAAGTCATGGACATGGGTATGAAAGTCACTCTGAGTGCCCCGGTAAGTCGATCGGCTTTCCATTGCCTCAAACCAGGCAGCGAGGTGGGGGTTATCCTCCCGGAGTGAATAGCCTTTGTAGTAGTACAAACTGGCATTCATGCGTTCGACGTAGGGCGTAAAAATGACATCAGCGGTGCCAAACTCGGCTAGAAAGTATGAACCGGGGGTACTCGCTAAAGCTTGCTCAACCTTGCCAACAACTTCAATAAAGTGGGCTCGGTTTTGTTGCTCTTGCTGAGGTGAAATCGAGGGAATACACAGCCAGTTGCACCAAGCTCTAAATAGCAGTCGTTCCAGTTGCCGCAGCGGCATAACGGTAGGGTCTTTCATCCCCTTTCCCAACGGACTAAAAGCCCGCTCCAGGGCGATCAAAATATCGTCACTTTCGGTAATGATGCGTCCGTCTAATTCAAGCGCGGGTAACATGCCTGATCGCACCTTGTGTTTGTACCAGCTTTCTTTCTCCCCATAGCAAAACATCGTCACTTTTTCGATCCGGTAGGGGATTTGCTGTTCTTCCAGCCACAGCCAGACTTTCTGGCAGTAAGGACACCAGGCATGATTGTCTCGGTAGAGCGTGACTTGGACATCAGCTTCGGGATGACCAAACAAACGCCAGCGAGCTTGAGCATTGGTGGGGCCATTCACAGCATCGACTTGAAAGTCAGTCAGTGCTTCTAGGTCTGTCCAACTTAAGGGGGCGATCGCCATAGCGGTAAGTATCCTGAACAATCTTAAGTCTATTCGCTTGACGTTCAATTATGGCGTGATCTAGTGGGCGCTGGCGTTAAAGCTCAATCTTGGCGCAAACAAAATCGATTTTGATTAATGTACGAAAATCAATATAATAGAGGCGTCTGCCGATCGGATTGCTACCCTGATTCTTGGGTAGGGCTGGTTGAGTATTATTCTTCAAATTATGAACACCCCTTCCTTTCCTCTAGCTTGGCCGACTGGCAAACCCCGAACCGCAGACGATCGGCGGATGCGATCGCACTTCAAAGTTAGCTTTGTCCAAGCCCGGGATGAACTGCTGACTGAACTGGGGCGGATGCAGGCGAGTAAAGTGATTCTATCGACGAACCTGCCGCTGCGGCGGGATGGCCTACCCTATGCTAATGTTCGGGAACCAAGAGACCCAGGGGTTGCACTCTATTTTGTTGCTTTCAAAAAATCCTATGCCTTCGCCTGTGACCAGTGGGATTTCACCCGTGATAATCTGCGGGCGATCGGCTGTCATATTACTGCCTTGCGCGGCATGGAGCGGTGGGGAGTTTCCAGCGTTGAGGAAGTGTTCTCACCGTTTGCCCTGCCAGCAGCAATCCCTTGGTGGTCGGTTTTAGGAGTTAAACAAACTGCCAATTTTGAGCAAGTGCGAGCTGCCTACCGTCGCCTCTCTCAGAAACATCACCCAGACGCGGGGGGCGATCGGGCGGCTTGGGATCGGATTGTTGATGCTTATGAAACGGCCAAGCGCAAAACCCTGAGCTAAACAGCAGCATTCCGAAGTGCATCTGAAGTTCTTTCCCACTGCGATCGATTTCTTTTACGCGGGTTGACGCGATCGCTGATGGCTCGGCAAGTTTGGCAATGCTTATCTTTGAGTCTAAGGGCGACTTCCTTCTGACTGATTCTGCCTCTGCGTCAGTCCTGAATCTGTATCGTTTCGCGGAGCCAAAAATCATACTTCTGATGCAGGCTGGCAAGTTAATTCTTCAGTATCGTTGCAATATTGACGACCTTATTTAAGCCTTCGCTACTAGAGAAATAAAGAGGTAACTTGCAATGAGCAACAATACTGCTAGAACGGTTAACGACTCTGATGCTAATCGTGATCCAATTACAGGAGAGCCAGGTGCTCATCCAGTTGGGACAGGGGTTGGCGCTGCGGGCGCCGGGGCCGCGGGGGCTGCAATTGGCGGTGCAGTTGGTGGGCCTGTAGGGGCTGTCGTTGGCGCTGTCGTTGGTGCAGTCAGTGGTGGTTTAGCTGGTAAAAGTGTTGCTGAACGCGTGAATCCTACGGTGGAAGATGCATACTGGCGTGAAAACTATGCTTCTCGACCTTATTCGGAGTCAGATTACAACTACCAAGACTATGAACCAGCTTACCGGACTGGCTATGAAGGTTACTCGAACTATTCCGATCAGGGTTTGACCTACGATCAAGCTGAACCCCACCTGCGTCGGAATTACGAAGAGCGCTCTGGCAACGGTAGAGTAACTTGGGAAAAAGCAAAACATGCGACTCGTGATGCGTGGGATCGAGTTGAGCGCGCCCTGCCTGGCGATGCTGACCGCGATGGAAAATAGCCGATAAATCGAATCGTTGTGCTTAATCGAAACGCTGCCTTGTGAAAGCTAGGTAGCGTTTTCTATGGGTTAAGGTAAAGACTGGCTGAAAACAATCATGCGAGTGAATTTAGTCTGGTCGCGGACAGGTCGCCAGAGCGGATGATAACGATACTGCTTGCGGCCTTTGGCATCCCGTCCGGTCGCCTGTAAGTGTCCGTTCTGGAATGGACAAATCCAGACATCTTGATAAGCAGGCGGAATTACTAATGCGTTAATTCGCTTCAGCTCTGCTGGGTCTTGAATCCGATCGCCATTCAGATCCATGTATGTGAACTCTTTCTTGTGGTTGCGTTTGCGGCTAATTCCTGCCCCTTCATCGGTTACATAGCGCAATCCAACCACCTTGGCTGATTTAAGCGGGGTTTCTCTGTCCAGCCTATTTCTAAAGGTAGATGCTGAGTTGGGTTAATCCATCGTCTGATGGGTAAAAGTTCACCTGATCGGTTGATGCTTAAAAACTGCGAGTAAATGTATGGCAACCTCCCTTCGCACCTCAACTGCGCCTTGCACCGATACCGGTTTGTTTGTGCGTCAGCTCCGTCAGCTTGTTAATCTTACGCAAGCACAGTTTGCCGAGAAACTAGGCGTGTCGATTCCGACGGTGGCGCGGTGGGAAAACGGCAAAGCTCAGCCTTCACCCTTAGCGCTGATGCAGCTAAAAACGCTGTTAAATGAACTCAAAGCGTCGCCCCATCGGCTTCAGCGAAACTGTGCTCAAGCTCTGCTTGCGGGATACTTTGAAGCAAATGACTGACCGGCACCCCCGATCGCGAATTGGCAAAAGCGCCAGAGCGCAACTGCGCTTCTATGGCGTGGCAGTGCTGAGTGTGGCGATCGCCTTGGTGATTACGCAGTTACTTTTCCGCTGGCTTTATCCGACGACAACACCCTTTTTCTTTGTGGCAGTCATGGTCAGCGCTTGGTATGGCGGTTGGCGGGCTGGGCTGTTGGCAACGGTCTTATCCACCCTGGCAATCACCTACTTTTTCATTCAGCCATTGTATTCATGGCAGATCCTTAATCTCCAGACTGCCGTGCGATTGAGTACGTTTTTTGCAGCAGCAGGGGTGATTAGTCTACTCAACCAGTCGCGGCGCACGGCGCTCAAAACTGCCAAAGAAAATTTGCGGGCAGCCCAGGCGGCGATGGAGCGGGAACAGGCAGCATTGAGCGAGGCAAACGCAGCCAAAGAGCGGCAGGCTTTTTTACTGAAGCTTAACGACACGCTCCGACCCCTGATCGATGCTGAGGAAATTCAATATCAGGCGGCCTGTGTGTTGGGTGAACACTTAGGGGCAAGCCGGGTCGGGTATGCTGAGGCTCAGGCAGATGACGAGACGATCGCGGTAACGCGAAACTATACGAACGGCGTCCCTGGCATTGAGGGGCGATATCGCTACGATGACTACGGTAAAGAACTTTTACAGGAGTTTAAAGCCGGACGCACGGTTGTGCGTAGCGACATCGCCCATGACCCAAGCCTGACCGCTGCCGAGAAAGCGGCTCATGCGGCCCTGCAATTGGGGGCGACCGTGGATGTGCCGCTGCTTAAGGCCGGTCGCCTAGTCGCGGTTCTGTTTGCCAATTACCCGGTGGCGCATGACTGGTCGGCTGAGGAAGTATCGCTGATTCAAGAAGTTGTTGATCGCACTTGGGCAACGGTCGAACGCGCCCGGGCCGAAACGGCATTGCGTGAATCGGAAGCATTGCTTGTTACCACTTTTGCAGGTATTGAGGGTGCGATCACTGTTTCGGAAGTATTAGGCGACGAATTCCGTTTCCTGAGTGCGAATCGAGCCTGTGTCGAATGGTCGGGGGTGCCTTTACAAGAATGGATTGGCAGCCGCCCGCAAGATATTCTCCCACCGGAACAAGCGCAGGCGGTTTGCGAACGATACCGCAGTGCAGTCCGGCTGGGGCAGGTTGTCAGATACGAAGAACGGCTCACCTTGCCGATTGGGGAAATCTGGACTTACACTGCCGTTACGCCCTTACGCGATTCGGACGGGCGGATCACCCGCGTCGTCGCAACCAGCGTTGACATTAGCGATCGCAAACGGGCAGAAGCTGACTTGCAGCAAAAGAATGCCATTTTAAACGTCATCAGCGAATCGACCTCAACGTTGATTTATGCCAAAGACCGAGCCGGTAAACTGCTGATGGTGAATGCCAGCTTGTTAGCTGCGGTCGGATTGACTGAATCAGAAGTTTTAGGACGCACCTCACTAGAGATTCACAAACCGCGTCAAGCAGCAGAGCAGGCGATGGAAAACGATCGCGTCGTTATGGAATCTGGGCAAACCCAGGTGTTTGAAGAAGTGGTGAGTGCACCTACAGGTCAACGCACTCTCTTTTCAGTCAAATCGCCCTACCGCAATGAAGCTGGAGAGGTGATTGGCTTAATTGGTATTTCAACCGACATCAGCGATCGCGTTCAATTTGAACGCGATCGTGAGCGCATTTTACAGCAAGAGCAAGCGGCAAGGAAGATTGCCGAAAACGCCAACCGGCTCAAAGACGAGTTTTTGGCCGTCGTCTCCCATGAACTGCGAACGCCGCTCAATCCGATTCTCGGCTGGTCAAAACTATTACTGCGCGGTAACTTGGATGCCGCTAAAACAACCAACGCCCTGACCACGATCGAACGCAACGCCCAACTCCAGGCCCAACTGATTGGTGATCTGCTTGATATCTCTCGGATTCTGCGCGGCAAATTGAGCTTAAATCAAGAACCCGTTGATTTAGGGGCAGTGATTTCATCGGCGCTAGAAACCGTTCGCTTTGCTGCTGAAGCCAAATCGCTGCACGTCAAAACGGTCTTAGCGCAGACTGGAACGGTGATCGGGGATGCGGGACGGTTGCAACAATTGGTTTGGAATCTGCTTTCTAACGCCGTCAAATTTACGCCCCCAGAGGGTCAAATCACGGTTGCTCTGACTCAGACAGATACTCAGTCCCAAATTCAAGTTACTGATACCGGCAAAGGCATTCATCCTGACTTTTTACCCTATGTGTTTGAGCATTTCCGACAGGAAGATGGCGCAACGACGCGTAAGTTTGGCGGACTGGGATTAGGGCTGGCGATCGCCCGCCAAATTGTCGAAATGCACGGGGGACAAATCAGCGTAGACAGTGCTGGGGAAGGGCAAGGTGCCACGTTTACGATTCAACTCCCCCTGGCACCGGATGCGAACGAACGGCCTTCTTTAGAAACACCTTCAGCTTCTACAGGCGATTTGCATGGCCTGCAAATCTTAGTGATCGATGATGAGATAGACTCACGGGAGATTGTCACCTTTGTGCTGCAAGAAGCAGGCGCGATCGTCACAAGTGTTTCAACAGGAATTGAAGCCCTGCAAGCGCTTGAGCAATCTGTTCCCGATCTAATTGTGAGCGATATTGGGATGCCAGACATGGATGGCTACATGCTGCTGCAACAGATTCGGGCCCAAGAGCAAGTCAAGCGCGTTCCGGCCATTGCGTTGACGGCTTATGCCGGAGAATTCGATCGCCAGCAAGCGTTAAAGGCTGGATTTCAAAAGCATCTGAGCAAGCCGATTGAACTGAGCGAATTGATCACAGCGATCGCAGCCCTAATTTTGCAGCCAGTCATAATTGGCAGTAGTACAGCAGTTAATTAGTGAGGGTTGCACAAACTGCTTAACCGGAAAATCTGGCGGTTTCTTGCGACAATGAACTTAGATCCTCTGAGTTGCAAGCCGATCGCTATGACTGGGACTGAGCTTTTTTTAGAAAAACCCCGCCGCTTTTTTGAACAGGAAATTTTACCGCTGCTGGCAGACCTGCGGTTAGCAATTTTGCTGCTGCTGGCGATCGCCCTCTTCAGCGTCTCCGGCACCGTGATTGAACAAGGGCAGTCGGCTGCGTTTTACCAGGCGAATTATCCAGAGCACCCGGCCCTGTTTGGCTTTTTGACCTGGAAAGTATTGCTAACGCTAGGGCTAGACCATGTTTACCGCACCTGGTGGTTTTTGTCGCTGCTGATTTTGTTTGGCACTAGCCTGACCGCCTGCACGTTTACGCGCCAGCTACCGGCCCTGAAAGCGGCTCGGCACTGGAAGTTTTATGACCAACCGCGTCAGTTTCAAAAACTCGCCCTCAGCGCTCAGTTGGAAGCAGGTTCGCTGGAAGCAATGTCGGCGGCACTCAAAGCCCAGCGCTACAAAGTCTTTGAGCAAGGCAACCAGATTTACGCTCGCAAAGGTCTGGCTGGTCGGATTGGCCCGATTGTCGTTCATGCCAGTATGCTGCTGATTCTGTTAGGGGCAATTTGGGGTTCGATGACTGGGTTTATGGCCCAAGAAATGGTGCCGAGTGGGCAGACGTTTAAGATTAGCAATATTGTCCAGGCTGGGCCTTGGGCCGCCGCCCAGATTCCCCAGGATTGGTCAGTCAAGGTGAACCGATTTTGGATCGACTACACGCCAGAGGGGGCGATCGACCAGTTTTACTCCGATTTGTCGGTGCTCGATCAGCAGGGACAAGAAGTTGATCGGCAAACCATTCACGTCAATCAACCGCTTAAGCACAACGGAGTCAGTCTTTATCAGGCGGATTGGGCGATCGCAGCCGTCCGAGTCCGCCTCAACAAAAGTCCAGTCTTGCAGTTGCCAATGGCTCAACTGGATACGGGCGGCAAAGGGCGAATTTGGGGCACCTGGGTACCGACCAAACCTGACCTGAGTGCGGGCATATCCTTGCTGGCCCGCGACCTCCAGGGCACGATGTTTATCTACGATATGACGGGCAAGTTAGTCACCACACTGCGAGCTGGCATGGCCACCGAAGTCAACGGTGTCACCTTGGCGGTAGATGATGTCGTTGGCAGCACCGGGCTGCAAATCAAAGCTGATCCAGGCATTCCGATGATTTATTTGGGGTTTGGTCTGCTAATGCTGGGGGTAATGATGAGCTACGTCTCTCACTCCCAGGTTTGGGGGCTGCTAGAAAATGGGCAGCTCTACATTGGCGGACGCACCAACCGGGCCCAAATTAGCTTTGAGCGCGAGTTAGTTGGGGTTCTTGACCAGCTCAGCCCAGAAACTGCCCCAGAGAAAAAGCTAGCCCCTCAAGTTGTGTAGCTATGTCCCAATTGCAGTCCAAAAGCTTGCAGGGTTAAAGGCGATCGCTCATAAGTTCCTGGCCTTGAACCGAATCAAAAAGGAATTCTCTCAAGCAGCTTCAACAGTAGCCATTACAGGTGCTTTCTATTGATTGGCTTGCAACCAGTTCACCAAGTCAGCCGGCTCTGAAAAATCAAACAAATCTACACTCAACGCTTCAAGCTGCGGCAGCGATAGGGCTTGACACTTGGGCTTGCAACTCTGGGGTCATTTCACCCAGGCAGCGAGTGAGTTGACGGAGAATCAACACTTGTCCTTCTGCCTGACGACCTTCTTGACGACCTTCACGGCGGCCTTCTTGGAGAAATTCCTCTCTCCACTCCTGATAAATGACCGACTGCTGCATGATTTCTCTCCGTAGCACCTGATTAATGACGGCCCTTTTAATTTAGTTGGTTGGGGTAGGCGAGGGAGAGGCGGCTGGTCTGGGAACTGGGGGCAGCGGGGGCAGGGGCTTATCAAAGGCTTGGTAGACAATTCGTGCAGACTGGCGAATTAGCTCTTGGGCGCGTGGGTCGTTGAAGGGGCGTTTGACGATCGCCGTGGCGACATAGCGCTGACCGTTGGGCAGATCAATCATGCCTGTATCCCCGACAAATGTACCAATATCGCCAGTTTTATGGGAAATTTTGGCTCCTTCGCCTAAGCTTTGGGGCAGCAGTGTATTTGTCACAGTCCGGTTCATAATATCCAGCAGGCGATCGCGGCTCCGCACCGAAACCAAATCTCCTTGGCTGACCATCATCATGAGGCTGCTTAAGTCTTTCGGACTGGTCGTGTTTGCGCCCTTCAGGTCGGGCAGCCAATCGCGAATTGCTGTTTCTGTCATCCCCCAAGCTGCAAAGCGCTGATTCAGGGCAGCGGCACCCCCCAAGCGGTCAATCAGCATGTTCGTGGCCGTGTTATCGCTGATTGTAATCATCAGGTCAGCCGTTTCGAGGGCGCTAAACTTAGTGCCTGGCTTTTGATATTGGATTACCCCCGCCTCGGTTGCAATCAGATCAGGGCGCATCACCAACTGCTCATTCAGCTTGATTTTGCCCGCATCCACGTCCTGAAAAAACGCGACTAAGACTGGGAACTTAATCATGCTGGCCGCAGAAAATCGCTTACTGCCCAGCACATCCACATAGGCACCCGTGTCAAGGTTGACAAACAGCATTCCCGCCATTAAATCAGGCTGAGCTGCTGCCAAATCTTTAATTCGTTGCTCAATCGCCGTCAGTTCTTTGCCATTCTGCAACGCCTGTGAGATCGGGTTAGCTGGGTTAACCGGCTTGGCTGGGTTGACCAGGACACCGGCCTCAATAACCTTCTGGGTTGGCTCTGGTCTGGGCTTGCTGGTTTTGGCTGTGGAATGAACCATTGAGATCGTTGTACCCGCGATCGCCGCCAAGCCCACTCCCAATACAGCCAGGCGAACCGTTGCCATCAAAAACCCAGCCACAGAAGGGCGAGCAACCGGGCGTTTGGGGGGCAAACTGACGGATTCTACCGGCGGGCGCGGATTCTCCTGAAGGTGGAGTTTCGGCGAGCGCTGGCGAGCTGCTTTAACGGTGCGCAGGCGCTGCTTGGTTTTTTGGGCGGATTTCTGGATCACTCTCAATTCCTCAGCTTAACGATATAACCACAAATGTTTTAGGTTGTTTTTTTTGGCTCTGCTAGCGACCACTCTAACTGGCTGAGAATCCCCCGCAGCAGCGCTAGCTCAGCCTTAGACAACTGACTGCGATTGAACAATCGCCTGAATTTGCCCATCCGGCTGGCGGCTGTGTGGGGGTAAAGATAACCAATCTTTAATAGCACAGTTTCTAAGTGTTGATAATAGCCTTCTAAAGCCTCAAAGCTAGCTAACTCTGCTACCGATTCGCTCTGATTTTGATCAGAGGGGCGATCGGGCAATGGTTCAAGTAGCTCAGCGGCTTGATAAAGCTCATAGCAACAGATGCCCACGGCCTGGGCTAAGTTCAAAGAAGGGTAAGCAGGATCGGCAGGTATACGCACCAACCGATGGGCATAATTCAGTTCAGTGGTGGTTAACCCTCGGTCTTCCCGCCCAAACACCAGCGCCGCTGGCTGATCCAGTAGCCAAGGCAAGGCTTGGCGAGGAGCTTCTACGGACTGGTCTGGGCTGTGGTCTCGCCCGATCGTGGCAATAACCCGCTGGCAGCCCTGCAAAGCTTCTGTCAAGGTGGCAACTTGCTGGGCTGCTGCCAAAATTTCGTGGCCACGCACTGCCATTTGGCGCGCTTCGTCAGAGTTGGGATCACACTGCGGGTTGACTAACACCAAGTGCTGCAAGCCCATATTTTTGATCACGCGGGCGATCGAACCGACATTTAAGGCTCCGGCCGGTTCCACCAGCACAATCCGAATCTGACTCAGGGCTGGATCACCCATCAAATTTTGCCCCCAATCACCCCAAGCGCACTGCCCATCTTTAGCTTTGGCTGGATTTAAAATAAAACAACGAGAAATGCCAGCGATTGCTACGTTACCATGCCCTCATGCCTCGACAGCGCCTAAAATCTGACTTACCAGCAAAAATTTGCCCTGTTTGCCAGCGCCGGTTTAGCTGGCGCAAAAAATGGGCTGACTGCTGGCCAGAAGTGAAGTATTGTTCTGAGCGGTGTCGGCGTCGCCGCGATCAGGTAGACTCACCTCCATCATCAGGTGACTCGAAATCCTGACTTAATTACCACTACCCAATGATCAAACGAGTCGGGATTGTACCTGTGCCGTATGATCAGCAAGGGCACGGCAGTAACATCATAATGAGCGAACTAAAAATTCCTGTTCTAGACCTGAAACCGCAGTATCAGAGTCTTAAACCTGAAATTCAGGCAGCAATTGACCGAGTTTTAGAGTCAGGGCAATTTATCCTCGGTGAAGATGTCAGGCTGTTTGAGCAGGAAGTCGCAGAAGAGTTGGGAGCCAAGCACGCGATCGCCGTCCACTCTGGCACGGATGCCCTGATCATTAGCCTGCGAGCCTTAGGGATTGGCCCCGGTGATCAGGTGATTACGACTCCGTTTTCCTTCTTTGCCACGGCGGAGTCAATTAGTAATGTCGGTGCAACTCCAGTCTTTGCCGATGTTGAACTGACCACCTGCAACATTGATCCGGCGGCGATTAAGGCGCTGATTACTCCTCGCACCAAGGCCATTATGCCCGTGCATCTGTATGGGCAACCGGCAGCAATGGCTCAAATCATTGAGATTGCGGCTGAATTTGATCTGAAAGTGATCGAAGACTGCGCCCAGTCTTTTGGGGCCCGCTACTTTGGCTTGTGTAGCACCTGTCAGCGGCAGTGCCAAGACAGCACCCGCTCTCGGCTGAGCGGCAAATCCACGGGCACGATCGGGGACATGGGGGCATTTTCCTTTTTCCCGTCTAAAAATTTGGGAGCCTACGGCGATGGCGGCATGATTATTACCGACAATGACGCTTTGGCAGAAGCGGCTCAGATGCTGCGAGTGCACGGTGAAAAAAGACGCTACCACAATCTGATGCTGGGCTATAACTCGCGGCTAGATACCCTGCAAGCCGCCATCTTGCGCGTCAAGCTGCCCCACATTCACACCTGGAGCCTGGCCCGCCGCCAAGTTGCCCTCACCTATAATCGGCTGCTGGCAGATTTAGAGTCGGTTATTACGCCGGCTGTGACTGAAGGGCATGTGTTTCATCAGTACACGATTCGGATTACCAACGGTCAGCGCGATCGGGTTCAGCAATCCCTAGCTGCCCAGGGCATCGCCACGATGGTTTATTACCCAATTCCCCAGGATCAGTTGCCGGTCTATCAAGGGAAGTATCCGGTTTATCCAGTTAGCCAACAGCTAGCAAAGGAGGTGCTCAGCCTGCCGATTTGGCCAGAAATTGCAACGACCACCCTCGAACAAGTTGCCCAGTCAATTCGAGCCGCCCTGCTGGATGTGGAATTGCTGGCTTAAATTTTGGGCTAAACTCCCAGCAAAAGCACCACCTTTGCTGGATTAGGTCTGCATACAATCTTCAGCCCAGCGCTTAGTATAGATTTAAATGCTGGCCAGTCTCAGCCTTTGTGGAGCCGCCTGCAATCAAATGTTCTCTCATTCAGCCTTAAGCCTATGGCGCAGCCCACTTCCAGGACTGGATATGACCAACACCTTGTTGCTCTAGAGGAAGTTCTGCAAGTATTGCGGGAACAAACTCAGCCAGATGCCTTAATTGAGACAACGATTAACTTTTTGCAGGCTCAGTTCGACTACAGCTTGATTTGGCTTGCCCTTTACGACAAGAATGAACATGCCTTGCTGGGGAAAGGCGGGATTACTCCCAAAGGCGATGTCAATACCCTCCGGCAAAAATTCACCCTCTTTCCAGGCGATTTGCTGGATCAAGTCTTGGTGCAGCAGCGCCCTGCCAGCGTGCCGGATTTGCGGGAAGAAAGCCGAGCGGGCGAATGGCGGAAAGTGGCCCAGAAATTTGAAGTCCAGGGAACCTTGATCTATCCGATTCGCCATCGCGAAGATTGCATTGGCTTGGTGCTGCTGGGGTCACAGCTTTGGGGTGGGGCGCTCAGAGCCGAGGAGCTATCGCGGCTATCGATGCTATTGGGTGGCTTAGGATCAGCTTTGGCCCAAATTGCCACCGTTAAGCAGCAACCCGCCAAGCATCCGAA
This sequence comes from Aphanocapsa sp. GSE-SYN-MK-11-07L, assembly GCA_019359715.1. Classification (GTDB taxonomy): domain Bacteria; phylum Cyanobacteriota; class Cyanobacteriia; order Thermosynechococcales; family Thermosynechococcaceae; genus JAHHGS01. The sequence continues at coordinate 50,232 of JAHHGS010000139.1, forward strand.
TGAGCCTCTGCTGGCGTTGCTGGCTCAGGTCGGGTCACTGCCAACCTTGCAGGAACGACTGCTTGCGGTTGTCTTAGAAACCCAAAAGTTTATTGCCCCAACCCGGACGAGCGTTTATTGGTTTGAGCCGGAGCGCCGCTGCTTTTGGCGGCGGGCAGTCAATGCCGCCAAAACGACTAGCCGAGAGGCGCAGTCGCAAACCACGATTGAAATTGCGGTTCAAGACATAGCTGGCTTTTATCAGGCCCTGGCATCTAGGCAAATTGTTTCAATTGGGGATGCTCAAAGTGCCGTGGCAACGAATGTGCCGCTGCGGTTGATGCAGCAGATTAAAGCTCAGTCGCTCTTGGCCGCGCCCATTTTGTCGGAAGGGCAACTGCTGGGGTTCTTGGCTGTCGATGGCAACGAGATTCGGCTTTGGCAAGATCAGGAAAAAATTTATCTGCAAGCGGCAGCCCAACTGATTGCCTTAGTTGCCCCTCTGGAAAAAGTTGAGCAGGCAATCCAACAAACCCAGACCGAACAGGCGCTGCTGTCAGGGCTAACCCACGCCATCTACACTGACCAAGACTGGAAGGAGACGCTCAAACAGGCCGCAGAGCAGTTGTGTCAGCAGTTGCAGGTTGAGCGGGTGTTTCTACTGCTGCATGATCCAGATACGGGGAGATTTTCGATTTGCTTTCAGAACCAATTGCTCAAGCACCGCCCCTTAAATGAGCACCTTCAGCCCTTGAGCGATTTGGACTGGCAGATGCTAGAGCGAACCAATGGGGCGATCGCGATTGAAAACCTGTTGGAAGACCTGCGGCTGCTGACTTGGCGAGAGCGTTTGTTAGAGCTGGGAGTGCGATCGCTGTTAGCTTGTAATACTTTTTTAGGGCGGGCTTTAGAAGGAGTCTTACTGGTTTGCCACAGCGCTAACCGGACTTGGACGGCTCAGGAGCAGCACGTAATTGAGGCCGTTGCTCAGCAGGTCGGGCTGATCTTGCATCAGTGGCAGCTCCAGCGCCAGACCGAGCAGCAGCAGCGAGTCTATGCCTCAGTTCAACAAGGCTTAAACTCGATCCAAAAAACCCAAAACATTGAGCGGCTGGAGCAAACTGCCCTCCAGGATGTGATGCAGGTGCTGCAAGTTCCCCTAGCGGTGCTTGTGACCTGGATGCCGGGGCAGACCCGCGGCTGCTTAGTGACACCGATCGCCAGCAATCCTAAGTTTGCCGTCAACTCGGAAGCAACAATTGAGATCAACAAAGATGCTTTGATTCAAAGCGCCCTTCAAAAATCTTTAGAGCGCCAAGACGGCAAGCCTGACAGTCGCCTTCTCCAACTGACCAGTCGAGATTTGACCCCCGAAACTCGCGCTTGGCTGAATGGAATTGAGATTGGTCAGATCATGGCTGTCGCGCTGCAAACCGACCCAGAATACGAGCCGTCTGGAGTGTTACTGGTGGCTGATACCGTTGATCGGGCTTGGTCGCCGTTGCAGTTGAGCGCCCTCATGACATTAATTGATCACTTGGCTTGGGCCCATCGATCGATCGCGCTGACTCAGATTCTCAACCAGGGCAACCAAACCCTAGAATCTCTGAATTGGTACAAGCAGCATTGCCTAGAAGACCTGCACAGCCAAATTGCCACCTGTAGCTATTACCTCAGTACTTGGATCAGGCAGAAAGGCAGCGTTGACCAGACGATTGAACGAGTCACCCGTCAATTACAGTCCCTCCAGGCTGGACTGGCTAGCCTGACGAGCCGAGAAGCGTGGAAACTCCAACTGGGGCAAGAAACAATCGTCTTGGCAACGCTGATTAAGCGATCGCTGGAGCGGGTTGACCCCCTGATTAAGCAGCGGCAAATTTGGATTCAGGTTCATAATCACGGCAACCTTACCCTCAGCGGCGACGTTGTGAAGATTGACCTGATCCTTTACGAGCTGCTCCGGGCGGCCTGCGATCGGGCCAGCGTTGGGGGGCGGATCGACATTTGGTGTCAAGTTCTAAATCGGCAATGGGTAGAGCTATCTATTACAGATGACGGGGAAATTGACCCGCGGCTGCTAATTGACCTCCATCATCAAGAGCATCTAGACTTGCTGGCGCCTTCGACCTTAGACCAGCCACCAGGGCGTCACCTAAAAGTTTGCCAGCGGGTTGTTCAGCAGTTAGGTGGGCAGATGGATATGTTCAAACTTGAGGACAATCGGATGCTGAGTCGGCTAATGCTTCCCTTGACGCCGCTTGGTCAAACCCAACCTTCGACGATGGGTATGGGACTTTGAGGATTTCAAAAACTAATTTGCTCAAAACTTTTTAGCAGCAGCGATCTAGCAATATGACGACGGTCAGAGTGCGTCAGCATGTCAATCCTCTCAGCCAAAAGTATCAAACACCGCTGGCGGGGCTGAATTGGCCTCACTACTATGCCAATCTTCAGCAACCCCTCCACCTCGATATTGGCTGCGCTAGGGGCAAGTTTTTGCTTGATTTAGCCCAAGTTCATCCCGAATGGAATTTTCTGGGGATTGAGATTCGCGAACCGCTGGTGGAACAGGCTAATTTGCTCCGCGATCGCTTGGGTTTAACCAACTTGCACTACGTTTTTGCCAACGCTAACGCCTCGCTGCGATCGCTGTGTGAACCCGGTTCCTTGGCCGGTGTGTTTATTCAGTTTCCTGACCCCTGGTTTAAGCGCCGCCAGCACAAGCGACGGTTAGTCCAACCTGAACTGGTGGCAGATTTAGCCGTCTGCATCCGTTCCGGTGGGTTTGTTTTTTTACAATCTGATGTTCTCAAGATGGCTCAGCAAATGCGTGATCGGTTTGCCAAGCAGCCTGAGTTTGTTGACCCAGCGATCGGTCAGTGGTTAGAAACTAATCCGCTCAATGTCCCGACAGAACGGGAAATTTTTACCCTAGAGCAAGGGCAACCGGTCTATCGCAGTTGGTTGATCCGAAACTAAGGCTCAGGTTTCTGCATTTAGGTTAATTTCAAACCGGATTATTGGCTGGGTCTAAAAATCGTCATTCGCTTAATCGTCAAATCTTTGGCTGCCTGTTTGGCCGATGCTTCTATTTCACGCAATCTTTCCGGCGATAGAGGTCTGCCCGACATCATTTCTTCTCGGGTCGCCCCTGCACCGGCCGGGTAATAAAAATAAATCCCAAATGGAAATTCAAGTCGGTCAAGACTTTCATTGGCATACGCTTCTCCAGCCACGAATTCACCAGAATTATTGAGTGAAGTTCCGTGCCGAGCGGCTTCGGTAATTGGAGCCCAGAGTTTTACGCCTCGATCCGTAGCCCCTTGAAAAAAGGTATCAGACTGACTGCTAGAGCCAGTTCCAACTGAAATACTAGATAGGGTTAAGTGATTGCATTTCGGATATTTTGCCAAGAAAGCCTTGGCATCCTCACTCATTTTTAGCAGTTCTCTAGAAAGACCAATCTCTTTTTTACAAGCCCCTGCCATGGCAACGGGGAACAGAAAGCTAGCCTCACCCTTGAGGAAGATGAGTTCAATTGCAGTCTCATCGCCAATCAAGACCGCGATTCTGCCCGAACCAATCTTGTTGATAAACCAGCCCAAAGTTGTCTTGCCAAGCTGCAAATCACCCAGGCCCGTTCCAGCCGTCAGGGTAGCTTTTGCGTAAGGGCGAAGCGCTTTCAGTTCAGATGAAGATTTTCCACTGCATCCAGTCAGCAAGATCAGGCAAGCTAGGCAAGTAAACGAAGTAAAGTGACTCCGACGCATCTATCTCCAAATTTGATCTGCTCAAGAAAAGTAAGCCAAACTTAGACAGAGTAAGCAAAGCAGGGCAGTAGCGCTGTAAAAAGTGGCGACAACCTTAATTTCTGACCAACCACTCAGCTCAAAGTGATGGTGCAAGGGAGCCATTTTGAACAGTCGTTTCCCTTTGCCATCTGGGCCCTTGGTGGCTTTGTAGTAACTGACTTGGGCAATCACAGAAATTGTCTCTGCCAAGAAAACACCGCTCAGAATGAACAGTCCCCACAGGCTATTGCTAATCAGCCCGATCGCCGCTAAGCCGCCGCCTAAAGCCAGAGAGCCGGTATCTCCCATAAACACTTGAGCCGGATTGCGATTATGGGCTAAGAACCCCAAACAGCCGCCGCTTAAACAGGCAGCAAAAATCATTAACCCTGGTGAGATCGGGGCCACCAGAGCCGCCAAACCTAGAAGGGCGATCGCTGAGGTGCCGGCGGCCAGCCCATCTAGACCATCAGTTAAGTTAATGGCATTGCTCTGGGCCGTCGGCACAAACACTGCCAGCGGCCAAAACAGCAATCCCAAGGGTAAAACGAGTCCCCAAGGAAGCTGCAGGTTAGTAATTTCGGGATGACTTGATCCGAGCCAGAGGCAAAACAGCGCCGCACTAGAAACTTCTAGTCCCAATCGAAATTTGGCAGAGATGCCTTGATTCGATTTCTTTCGTAAAACCTGCCAGTCATCTAACCAGCCAATAAACCCGTAGAACAACGTTAGAGCCGAGGCTGCGACCACTTCACCGGGGTGGTTGACTTGCAGCAGAGCTGACCAGATATTCGCTACAACCAAAGCGGCTGGGATAAAAAAAATACCGCCCATCGTTGGGGTGCCAGACTTTTTGCCGTGGCTTTGGGGGCCGTCTTCTCGAATCACCTGCCCCGTTTTGAGTGCCCGCAGCAGCGGCACAACCACAAAGCCCGTTCCGGCCGCCACCAGCGCACTCACCCAGACTGGTAGAGTCAACGTTGCCCCAGGGGTAGCGAATCGACCTGCTGAAGCATCAAGACCAATCGCTGCTAGGCTAAGTCCAGCTAGCAATAGGAAAAACAATCCTTTGCCACTGATGACTGACCAACCCTCAGTCTGGGCTGCGATCGGGGAAGAACCAGCGGATGCAGGTTCAGCTAAATCATCCCCCGGCAGCTTGCTCGACTCTTTCATCGCTAAATTTCTGCTTCAACGTCATCATCTTCCTCGAAGTCTGTATCATCGCCAATAATCAAAGCGTTGATTTCTTCGATTTCTTCATCATTGAGCAAGGGATCGCGCTCATTGACTTCCCTGGCCAGCAATCGCCCTGAACCTTCCAACCAGTCTAAGATGGAGGCATTGGGTCGGGTTGGGATGGGGACTGGGCCTTGAGCTAGGGGTTCTTCGCGCAGAGAAGGGTTATTCATAATTAAATTTGGGCGGGAATCAAACCGCTACAACTTGCCAACCACTATCTTAGCTGGCCCTGATGGCTAGAGCCTGCTTTTAAGCTTGATTTTTCCGGCCTGTCGAGCAGAAAAATAATTCTCCTGATTTGCCTTAAAGCAGGTCACAAATATTTTTGGCCGAATCACCTGGAATCAGGATAACGCGCAATTGAGCAGGGCTATAGAATGGCCTCAGTTGAGCAAGTGGCGAAATCCGATGGTTGATAAAGCAGATTTACTGACCGCGATCGCGGGCAAAAATCGTGGGCTGTTGGCGACAGAGCGCGATCGACAGGCTATTTTGGCGATCGCCGCCCAACTCGCAGACCGCAACCCGACGCCACAGCCCTTGGCCGCACCTGAGAAACTGGGCGGCAATTGGGAATTGGTTTATACCAGCAGTAAAAGTCTGCTGGGCTTGGATCAACTGCCGTTTTTGAAGCTGGGCGCAGTCTATCAGTGCATTCGCCCGCAGCAGTTTCAGGTGTATAACATTGCTGAACTCTACGGGATACCGGGCTTAGAGAGCATTGTTAGCGTTGTCGCTCGGTTTACCCCGCTTTCCGAGCTGCGGATTCAGGTGGAGTTCGAGCGCAGCATCTCTGGCTTAAAAAGCCTGTTAGGCTATCAGTCACCTGATGCTTTGATTGACAGCCTTCAAACCGGACAAAAGTTTGTCGGGCTAGATTTTCCGATTAAGCCCTCCAATCGCCAGGCCTGGTTAGAGACGACCTATCTCGACCACGATCTGAGAATTTCGAGCGGAAATGAAGGCAATTTATTTATTCTGACCAAACCTTAAATCCCGTCAAACCTTTACTCAAACAGATGCAGTTGCAAATAGTCTGACAGCGCTTCGCAAACCTTCACGCCGCGCACGCTGTTGCCTCGAAAATCCAGCAGCGGCGAAAATACGCCAATCCCGATCTGGTTGGGCACCACACCTATGATGCCGCCACAAACGCCACTTTTGGCCGGGATGCCAACTCTGTAAGCCCACTCGCCAGCAAAGTTATACATGCCGCAGGTGTACATCACGCTCAGCATGTCTTTGATATAGCCAGGCGAAATTGCCGTTTCGGCAGTAATTGGGTTAATCCCATGATTGGCCAGAGTGGCAGCCATCACCGCTAGGTCTTGGCAGTTGACCATCAGCGAACACTGCTGAAAATAGAGGTCGAGATTTTCGTCAACTCGCTGGTCGATCATGCCAAAGTTGAGCATTAGGTAGGCCATGGCTCGGTTGCGGTTGCCTGTCGTGCGCTCAGAGGTAAACACCGACATATCGATGTGAATGTCGTGACCAATGTAGCGGCGAAACATCTCTAGCATCCGGTTGAGACGTTCGGTCGGGTTGTGACCTTTAATCAGACTGGTGGTGGCGATCGCCCCTGCATTCACCATTGGGTTATAGGGACGCTTGGATGCTTCATCCAAAATAATCGCGTTAAAGGCATCTCCGGTCGGTTCGACCCCAACTTTAGTCAGGAGAAATTCCCGCCCATGATCCTCCAGGGCTAGCCCATGCATGAACACCTTTGAAATCGACTGAATGGTAAAAATATGTTCCCAATCGCCAACGGGGTAGACTTGCCCATCCACCGTCACAATACAAATTGCAAACAGACTAGGGTCTACTTTGGCTAGCTCTGGAATGTAGTTGGCGACTTTGCCCTCGTCCAGATCGATATATCGTTGATGGAGTTCTGTCAAAAACTCCGGCAGGGTAGAGAGCAGGTTTTCAGGTAGTGAGGTCACGGTGAGGGTTGGTTTTGCAATAATTTAAGCAGTCCTGGGGATAAATTGACAAGGGAATGCAGCAAAATGCTTCAGTCAGGCAACTTCTGATCGCCTACAGCCAAGGCAAACGAGACTTTAGTCATGCCAACCTCTCAAGGGCAAGCCTGGCAGGGGCCGACCTAGTTGGAATTAACCTGCAAGGGGCAGACCTCAGCCTGGCTGACCTGCAAGGGGCAAACCTGGGGCAAGCCAATTTAGCAGGGGCTAATCTGAGGGGGGCAAATTTAGTTGGGGTTAATTTGACTGGGGCTAATCTGGCGGGGGCAGATCTTTGGTCGGTTCATCGGCATGGCGGCGCAGTCTCCCCATTGAGCCAGAAACAGCCGGAGCAAGCAGTGGTCGCGATCGCTGAAGATTCTCCTCCACCACCACCGCTTCAAAACAGGATCAGCAAAGATGCTCCAGCCCTCAAAAAGGGGCTTGCTAAAGTTACCTCTGCGATCGAACTTTTAGCCAGCTATCAGGCTGGAGAAAGAAATTTTCCAGGGATCAATCTGACCGGAGCGAATCTGCGACGGGCAGACCTCTCAGGGATTAACCTAGCTCAAGCTCGCTTGGATGCTGCTGACTTCAGGAATGCCAACTTAACTGAAGCTTGCTTGCAAAGGGCTAACTTAGAAGGCGCTAATTTAGAGCGGGCAAATTTGCGATCGGCAACCTTAGATGCAGCCAGTCTTTGGCTGGCGGATTTACAGTTTGTCAACCTTGTCGGAGCCAGCCTCAGAAAAACAAATTTAGGCGGGGCTGATTTGCGTTCCGCTAATTTACAAGCGGCTGATTTGCAGGATACTAATCTGACTGGAGCCGATTTGCGGGGAACGCTCTATAGTGCTCAAACTCAATTTTCAGCCGGATTTGAACCGGCAGCAATGGGTATGCAGCAAGCATGATTTGGGGATGCAGAAGGGGATTGCATTCGATTTAGAACTGCTGTCACACGCTAATGTAATCGGTGATTTAATCTGTGAAATCCAGAAGATTCACCAAGAAAGATGCCGCAGGAACTTTTTCCATGATTGAAATTTGGTTGTCAAGCTGATGGCGATCGCAGACAGATTTTGAACGAGTGTTGCGATCTCAATCTGATTGGAGCTAGCTTTCTAGCCCGAATTTGGAATTGGTATGCGAGCAAAGAAGCGGTGCATAATGGGTAAACAATTAAAGTTGTAATCGCGAAGCGTGGATGGAATAAAAAATGCAAGTCATTTTACTTCCGTATTGCATAGAACTGCGGTAACCTCAATCTAATGAAGTAATCCTTTTTACCATCTTTTGTTCATGACTCCAGAATCTTCAGACTCCCCTTTTGTGGAACAACTCATTGCTCAGCGAGATTACTATCAGGCTCAAATTGAAAACTTTGAGCAGCAAGCCAGTCATGCTCGGCAACAACTGGTGCATATCAATGCCTTGCTGTTGGATCAATTCCTGCCAGCTTCTGATCCTTCCCCCATTCCCTCTGGAACGGCAGAGTTGAATGAAATTATTTCCCTGCGGGAAGGTGAAGCCATCGCCGCAACTCGGCAAGAACCTGCACATCCAGCTCTAACCAGCGGGTCATCAGGAATCGCTCAGCTTTCCAGTCCAACCGCGATTGCAGAACCACCCAGTCAGATTTTTGAACCCGCTGCCGCTCCTAAACCGATCGCAAATCGCAAGGGGCGTCCACAGACGCTACTGCCGTTGCTGGCCCCCTATGCTCATCTGAGTAAAATGGCAGCCGTGGCACAGGTATTGCAGGAGCATCATGGCAACGGTGTCAAACCCGATGCTGTTATCCAGTTTCTCTATGGAGGCTTAAGTGCCACAGACCTGAAAGCAGAGCAAACTCGGATGAGAGCTACGCTCAATCACGGGGTACGAAAAGGAACATGGAGTAAGTTGAAGGGACGAGGCGGTGACTATGCTTGGCAAGACCCGAACTCAGCCGCAAGCCAGCCAGAGGCGACAAAATCGCAGCCTAAGTCTGCCAAAGCGTCGCAACGTGATAAACCTGCGGCCAAGCAGACAGCCACAAAGTCAGCAACCAGCAAAGGCCGCGGGCAAAGCTTAATGGATCAGGTGAGTAATGTGATGCAATCCCATCCGGGAGAAGTGATGACCTCTGAGTTAGTTGCCAAAGAACTGTTTGGGTCGTTACCCAGCAAGCAGTGGGCAACCGCCAGAAAGCGAATTAGCGGTATCTTTTCTCAAGGAGTGCAGCTCAAGAAATGGCAGCGGGTTGCAAATCAGAAAGGCGCTTACATTCTGGAATAACCGTGATTGGCTCAATTTGCTGTCGGGTCAAACGTGATTGAGAAAGTGGTGGTTTCACCCCGTTCAACCTGGAAGTCGGCTTGCAACTGTCCGACCAAAACATTCACCAATTTCAAGCCCATTGACTGTGTCGTCTCGGCATCAAACTCTGCTGCCAGGGGCAGACCGTCATTCGCAACCGTTAAAGTCAGACGTGTCGTTGCTTCTTTAACGAGGGTAATCCAAATATTGCCATCTAAGCTGCCCTGCCTTAACCCATGCTTGAGCGCATTACTGATCAACTCATTCAAAATTAGCCCGCAGGGAATCGCCTTATCCAGGGGCACGGTTGCTTCCGTTGCAATATTGATCTGGAGTTGCACGCGGTCAGAAACAACGCTCAAACTATTGAAAAGATGAGCAGATAAGATTTTCACATAGTCAGCCAGCGCCACCTGGCCAAAATCTTCGGTTTGATAAAGAATTTGATGCACTAGGGCCATTGACATGACTCGGTTTTGGCTGTCTTCCAAGATGGTTTGGATCAGAGGATCGTTGACTCGCTGTGCCTGAAGCCGCAACAAGCTAGAAATCACTTGTAAATTATTTTTGACCCGATGGTGAACTTCCTGGAGCAGAACCGTTTTTTCCTTTAGTGAAGCTTGAATTTGAGACTCGGCTTGCTTGCGCTCAGTGATATCGATCGCAACCCCAATTGTGCCCTCGATTTCCGCATTTTCGCCCAAGAGCGGCGTAAACCAGGTTTCAAAAAATCTGCCGTTGACCTGATTCGTAGTTGTGAAGGTTTCTCCCTGTAATGCTTGCTGAATGGAGTAAATGACATCGGGTTCATGTTGATATAGCTCAAAGGCTGACTGACCAACGGCTTGATCAGGAGCGAGACCGAGAGTGCCTAAACTACTGCCCTGGGAAAGGGTAAACTGCCCTTGCCGATCAGTCGCAAACAGGATAATCGGAGCATTAGAAACAACCAGGCGGAGCCGATCTTCGCTCTTTCGCAGGGCAAGTTCAGCTTGCTTTTGCTCTAGGGCCAGCGAGATCGCCGCCGCCGCCGCTCCCAATAAGGTCACTTCTGAGGGTTCCCACTGTCGTGCTTCTAGGCAGTGATCAAAGCCAATAAAACCGAAGAACTCACCATCGACAAAAATCGGTAGAATCAAAACCGAGAAAATACCTTGGGGACGCAGGATTTGCTGCTCAGAGAGCGGAAACTCGCTGACTGCTCCTGAAACAATTCCACCCTGAGCTAAGATGTCTGCCCAGCGGGGAAACCAGGTTTCATAAGAGAGATTTTGCAGAGCAGGGTTATCAATTTCGGGTGTAATCCCTTCCGCACACCACTCTGCTCGCTGGCTCAGGAGCAATTTTCCAGACGCATCTTGACTATTTTCAAACACATAGGTACGACTGGCGATCGCCGCTTGCCCTAATGGCTCTAACACCTGTTCATAGAGGCTTTCAGGATAGCCTGCCCCATCAAAGCTGAGCAGTTGTCGCTGAATTTCTACCAGGGCTGCCAGGTAGCGCTCTCGCTTCAGCAGGGCGATTTCGGTGGCTTTGCGATCGCTGATGTCTCTGCTCGTTCCTTCATAGTAGAGAGGATTGCCATTCGGATCAGTGACCAGCCAAGCGGTTTCTGCCGTCCAGATTTTGCTGCCATCCCGCCGGTAAACTTCTGCTTCAAACTCTTCAACAAAGCCTTGGGCTGCGATCTGGGTGACAAACTGGCGGCGCTGCTGAGGATTAACGTAGAGTCCCTGATTGAGATTAGTGAGAGTGCTGATTAGGTCTGCCGGGGAATCGTAGCCCAAGATTCTTGCTAGGGCAGGATTTACACTGATATAGCTACCATCTTGAGTGGTTTGAAAAATGCCATCGATCGCATTTTCAAACACACTGTAATACTTCTCTTCTTCTTGCTGAAGGACTGCCGCTACTTCTGTCCGTTCAGTAATATCTCGCGTAATCCCTCGATAGCCCAGCAAAGCGCCACCGCGACTAAAAATTGGGCTGCCGTTGCTCTCCAGCACGATCGGATAGCCATCTTTGTGCTGGTAGGTGCCTTCTAAGCAACGGTAGGGTTGACGATTCGCAATCAGACTGGCGAAAATTTGCCCAATCCGCTCCGCTTCCTGCCCGGTGATGAAGGCTAGGTAGGGTTTGCCGATAACCTCGGTGGGCATGTAGCCCAAAATATCGAAGCTGGTGGGGCTAGAGTAGGTGAACGTGTAGTTTTGGTCGATTTCCCACACCCAATCACTGCTGGTTTCAATCAAGCTCCGAAAGCGCTGCTCACTGGCTTGCAGCTCTAGTTCGACCAGCTTCCGTTCGGTAATATCTTCGACGGCGCCTAAGATGCGAACGACTCGCCCCTCGGTTTCATCCCACTCTGGTTGGATGCGATCGCGAATCCAGCGCACTTCACCTTGAGTCGTCATAATTCGGTACTCAAGGGAATTTGGCTGCTTGCTGGTTAACAGTTCTTCAATGAATTGGTTGACTTGAGGCGCATCTTCCAGATAGATATCGCCTAGACGTCCCGGTTCAATTTCGGTTTGGTCTTCTTCGGTTTGGTCTTCGTTGCCAAGAATTTGTCCCAGGTTAGAGGTTGACCAGGCCTCAATAATCTCTCCACTGGCACTGATATCGCAGGCATAAACATGGTCAGTCGTGAGTTGAGAAATCGCTCGATAGCGAGCTTCACTTTGCACCAAGGCAGTAGCAGATTGCTTCAACTCCGTCACATCGAGCAAAATGCCGTCAAAGTAAACGCATTCTCCTTGGGCATTGAGGGTGGCATAGCTGCGATCGCGAATCCAACGAATGCTGCCATCGGCATGGATCAGCCGATACTCTTGGTCGTAGGGTTGTCCGGTTGGCCCGAACTCGCTCGCTGTTTGCTCAGCCGCTAGGTAATCCTCAGGATGGAGGAGGCTGGCGAACGAGCGGCGATGATTGCCAATCAAGTCGGCGGCAGGGTATCCGGTGATGACGCTGATGTAATCGTTGATATACTCCAAGGTCCAGTCAAGATCGTGGGAACAGCGATAAACCACACCGGGAATATTGTTAACCAGCGATCGAAATCGGCCTTGGCTTTCCCGCAGGCTAGCCTCAGCCGTTTTGAGTTCAGTGATGTCGGTAATGAAGCCCTCTAAACCCAAGAGCTGTCCAGCCTGATCCCACAGCCCATGCCCCTTCTCCCACAGCCATTTTTCGGCGCCAGAGCGGGTGCGAATCCGGTACTCGGCAATGTAGGGCTGCTGCTGGGCGATCGCAGCGCCAATGGTTGCCCGCAGGCTTGACCAATCGCTGGGGTCAATGATCTGGTTGTAATTTAACTCAGACTGGCCGCTCAATTCTTCACTGCTATATCCGGTCAGGGTTTGGCAGCCCTCACTTAAGTAGCGCATTGACCAGTCAGCGTCGTTAGCGCAAGCAAAGACAATCCCTGGCAGGGAGTTAACCAACCGAGATAGCTTATGCTGGCTTTCTTGCAGCATTGCTTCAGTTTGTTGACGATAGAGGACTTGCTGCTGCAACTGAACATTTTGGGCGATCAACTGCTGTCTTTGCTGCTGAATCGTCAGTTGATGCTCAATCCGGGCCAGCACTTCTTCAATCTGATAAGGCTTACTAATGTAGTCACTCCCGCCAACCTGAAAAGCTTTGACTTTATCCAGGGCTTCATCCAGCGCGCTCAGGAAAATGACTGGAATCTCTCTCCAGTCAGGCGATGCTTTCAGTTGGATGCAAACTTCGTAGCCATCCATTTCGGGCATCATAATGTCGAGCAAAACTAAGTCAGGTGCCGATATCCTGATCGCTTGCAGCGCCATTTCGCCACTGGTTGCCTTGCGGACTTTGTAACCCTGCTCTGCCAGCAGGGCAGCCAGCACCTTCAGATTATTGGGCTGATCATCAACCACGAGAATATCGGCTTTGGGCTGGACAGGTTCACTAGTCATAGCTGAGTAAGCGCAGTAATTTGATCAAATTGAAAATCTTTCGCTAAGCTCAACAGGGCATCAGCCAAAGCAATCTCTGGCGGAGGAATTTGCTGAATCAGTTGGCAGACATATTCATCATCACAACTTTGGGCGGCAATGGCGAGTTGTTCAATCCAAGCCGGGGGCATCACCGTTAGGGCGGCGGGGGTGAGTGGGGCTGGCTGGGGCGGCGGCGGGGACGAGTCAGCATGCAGGTAGCGCAACCCCAAGTGTTCTGCCATTTTGGCAAATAGCAGTTCGGGTCGGAGGGGCTTAAAGATTAAGTCATTACAGCCGACCGCAAAAATTTTGGTTCGCTCTTCGTGAAACACGCTGGCGGTAAAAGCAATAATCACTGTCTGCTGGCCCTGGGGACGATCGCGAATTTGGCGAGTCGTTTCGTAGCCGTCCATGACCGGCATCCGAATGTCCATCAAAATTAATTGGGGCTGCCAAGTTTCCCAGATTTCCAGGGCAATTTGCCCATTGCTGGCGGCTTTGACTTCAATCCCCAAAGGAGTCAGGAGCTGGATAATCAGTTGCCGATTTTCTTGCCGATCGTCAACCACCAGCACTCGCCAGGGGGGTTGATTTGGAGCCAGGGCAATCACAGGTTGGTCAATTGCTCTGATCTGGGGGCTGATCGAGTCAATCGGCTGGACGGGAATCGTGAACCGAAAGGTCGCCCCCTGCCCAACTTGGCTTTCAACCTGAATCTTGCCTCCCATTAGTTGGACAAAGCTGCTGCTGATGGTTAGGCCTAGGCCGGTTCCTTGCTGGGTCTTCTGCCCTATTTCCGTTTGGACAAAAGCAGCAAAAATCCGCTCCATGTCGGCTGGAGCAATGCCGGGGCCCGTGTCTGCGACTGCAAAGGTGAGATCGATCGGTTGAGGAGCAGCGTCCTGCTTGGACAAAATGTAACGTTTGACCAGATCTGATCCTGGGGCTTTGATTTGATCGCTCAATTCATCTGAGGCTGAATTTGCTCTACTCACATGCAGGCCTACCTGGCCGACTTGGGTAAACTTGAGCGCATTGCCCAATAAATTAATTAATACCTGCCGCAACTTGCCTGCGTCGGTTTGAACGTATTGGGGCACGTCTGGGCCGATCGCCAGCTTTAACGCTAGCCCCTGAGAGCTTGCTCGCCACTGCAATAGTCCCTGTAAGCCCTCTAGTAGCTCCCATAAATCAAAGGGGGTTGGATTCAGAACCGTCCGCCCAGCTTCAATTTTGGACATTGACAACACATCATTGATCAGATCAAGCAAATGCTCTCCACTCCGATTGATGATTTCTAAATTAGCCCGCTGCTCAGCGGATAGTTTGGCATCTCGTCCCAAAATCTGCGTAAAGCCCAAGATCGCATTCAAAGGCGTCCGCAACTCGTGGCTCATATTGGCCAAGAAGATGCTTTTGGCCTGGTTGGCAACTTCGGCTTTGTCTTTGGCGATCGCCAGTTCAGTCGTCCGATCAATCACCCGTTGCTCTAGAGTGGCGAACGCTTCTTGGAGTTGCTGCGCCATCCAATTAAACGACTGCCCCAGTTCACCCAGTTCATCTGAGCGCTCAACGCTGACTCGCTGCTGCCAATCTCCCGCTGCCAGCGATCGGGCCGCTTGATTCAAACTTAAAATCGGCCGAATCACCCAACAAGACGTGGCAATCCCGACCAAAATTGAAATTAACAAAGCCACTAAGCAGAGCAGCAGCGTTGTGCGTGTATTGGCATCAATTTGCTGCATAAAGTCTGCTTCTGGCACGGCTACCACAATCAACCAGTCCAACCCATACTGGTCTTTCCAGGGCGTCACCTGGACAAATTGCGGTTTTCCTTGCAGTTTAAACTCAAGCTGCTGAGTCGTTGTAATGCGATCGAAGTCGCCAAAATGAGATTTTATATATTGCCCAGCCGCTAAAATCAACGGGTCTTGACTGCCCAGAATTCCTCGTCGCTCCGGTATTTCGTTGGCAATTTTAAAGAGTTGCTCAGGACTAGAGCTAGCGATCAATAAGCCATTCCGCTCAATAATCGCAATTCGCCCAGATGGACTCAAGTTCAAGCTGCGCAAAAAGTCGCTAATTTGAGTCAGAATCAAATCAACTCCAATTACCCCCAGCAACTGTTCGTTTTGACCGTAAATCGGATAACTGGCCGAAATTGAGATCACCTCTGGTTTGTCGTCCCACTGGTAGATCGGTGTCCAAATTGGCTTTCTCGCCTCCACTGCGGCAGCGTACCAATCTTCTGCTTGGATTGGCGGCTGCGATGATAGGTTGCCTTGTAAACTGCGGCGACGGCATTCGGGATCAACGCTATAAATTGCCATGGTTGATAGCGAAGATTTCAATGTCTCATTGATTAATGGTGTGCCATCTGCCGTTCGTTCAACCCCAATAAACTCTCCCTGCGGATTGGCAAAATTGATGTAGCCAACGTCAAAGATTCTCATCTGCTGGCAAAAATACTCGCCCAATTGCCGAAAATTTTGCAGGTCAATCATTTCAAGCTCGATCGCTTTCAAGTTAAGTTGATTAATCTGTTGAGGTTCCTTCAAATAGCTGTCTAGGTTTTGCTGCACCCTTAAACTGACCTGAGCTTCGAGTTGGTAAGCTACGTTGCGAACCGCCTGCTTGCCATTCCGAAACGAAAAATACCCAGTTAGCCCGACGGCCAGCGAAACCTGGATCACAAATGGGATGACTAAAACTGCCTGTAACGGCAACTTGCCAAAAATTTTGGTTGTCGATCGCCCCCAGGATAGTTTCGGCATCTGTCAGACCAACAAGCATTAGAGGCTCTCAATATACTCTAAAGATAATATTCGATCGCATTCTGGGCAGACTGGAACAGCAGTTAGAACGGGTGCGATCGCAATTACATCCAGTCTGGCAAGCAGCCTGTTAATCTTGAAAGTACCTGGTGCAAGGGACTAAAAGCAATGGCGGTTTGGATTTGGTTTGGATTGGGAATTGCCCTCTGTGTCGCAGAGTTCATTTTCCCGACGGCGTTTGTGGAGTTAATGATGGGTTTTAGCGCCCTAATTGTGGCCCTAATTGCTTTAGTAGTGCCAAGTTTTTTGATTCAAGCCCTGCTCTGGCTAGTGATTTCGGTGGTGCTAGTTTGGCTATCGCGCCGATTTTTACCCCAGCCGAGATCGCACCGAATCCTGCAAGAGTCGGTTGAAGCCAAGACTTTAACGGCGATTCTGCCGGGGGAAAAGGGACGCGTCCTCTACGATGGCAACTCTTGGCAGGCTCGCTGCGAAGATACCCAGCTAGAAATTGCTGCCAACGAGCGGGTCTACGTTGTTAGACGAGAAGGGACAACCCTCGTCGTCTTGCCAGAGCGAATGATTGGTTCCTAGGGTACGCTAAGCATGAGAATAGTTTCAGCGGTATTTTCTGACAGGAGTTGAAATGGGAGAGTTTTTTGGCTTTTTATTCCTGCTGGCGATCGGCGGAGGCACCCTGTCGAGTTCAGTCAAAATTGTCAACCAGGGCAATGCCGCTCTGGTTGAGAGCTTAGGCAGCTATAAAAAGCGCCTCGATCCAGGACTAAACTTTATTACTCCGTTTGTCGACAGAATTGTCTATCGAGAAACCATCCGCGAGAAAGTGCTAGACATTCCGCCCCAGCAGTGCATCACCCGCGACAACGTCAGTATTACAGTCGATGCGGTGGTCTACTGGCGGATCATTGACCTCGAAAAAGCCTATTACAAGGTTGAAGACCTCAGAATGGCGATGGTGAATCTAGTCCTGACCCAGATCCGGGCTGAAATGGGCAGGCTAGAGCTAGATGAAACCTTCACTGCTCGTTCTCAAATTAGCGAAATCCTGCTCAAAGACCTTGATGTTGCAACTGACCCTTGGGGAGTCAAGGTTAACCGGGTGGAACTACGCGACATTGTCCCTTCCAAAGCCGTTTTGGAATCGATGGAAATGCAAATGGCGGCTGAGCGTCGCAAGCGGGCCGCCATTCTGACCTCAGAAGGGGAGCGGGAATCTGCGGTCAATTCAGCCCGTGGCGCGGCCGAAGCGCAAGTCTTAGATGCCGAAGCGCAACAGAAATCAACCATTTTGGCTGCTGAAGCCGAACAAAAAACGATTGTCCTCCGGGCCCAAGCCGATCGCCAGCAGCGCGTTCTCCGGGCCCAAGGCACGGCTGAAGCCCTGCAAATTATTGCTAATACGCTCAAAACCGATCCAAAAGCCGAAGCAGCCCTCCAGTTTTTGCTAGCCCAAAACTACTTAGATATGGGCACAGCGATCGGCAAAAGCGACAGCAGCAAAGTCATGTTCATGGATCCGCGCTCCATTCCCGCCACAATTGAGGGCATGCGATCGCTGATCGACAACCCTCCACATTAGGGATTCACAATGACTAAATTTCAAGCTCAAATCTACGTTACGCTGCGCCCTTCGGTGCTTGATCCAGCGGGTACAGCGGTTCAGGCTGGCTTAAGCCAGATGGGCTACACCAATGTTGAACAGCTCCGAATTGGTAAATATGTGGAACTCACCCTAACCGCCACCGATGAAGCGGCTGCTCGTCAACAGCTCGATCAAATCTGCGACCAGCTATTAGCCAACCCGGTGATTGAGAACTATCGGTTTGAACTGACGGCCTTGCAGGTTGCCTAGCAAGTTTATGTTCTGAGGACAAAGGCCATGATCAAGTTTGGGGTGGTTGTTTTTCCAGGCTCTAACTGCGATCGCGATGTTGCTTACGTGATGCGCGATTTACTAGGACAGCCAACCCGGATGGTCTGGCACGAGGAGACTGAGATTGCTGACCTAGATGTGATTGTGATTCCGGGTGGGTTTAGCTACGGAGACTATTTGCGCTGTGGAGCGATCGCCCGCTTTTCGCCCGTGATGCAAGCGACGATTCGCCATGCCGAGCAGGGAAAATTAGTTTTAGGGATTTGCAATGGCTTTCAAGTCTTAACTGAAGTGGGGCTATTGCCGGGGGCGTTGGTCAGAAATCGAGATTTACACTTTATCTGCGATCGGGTTTCTCTGAAAGTAGAGCGAACTGATTTGGCTTGGACGCAAGCCTATCAGCCTCAGCAAGTGATTACACTGCCGATCGCCCACGGCGAAGGCTGCTACTACGCCGATCCTGACACCCTAGCATCCTTGGAAAACAACCGACAAATTCTCTTCCGCTACTGCGCTCCCACTGGCGATTGGGGTGAGGCTGACAATCCGAATGGTTCCCTCCACAATATTGCTGGCATTTGTAATCGCCAAGGCAACGTCTTAGGCATGATGCCTCACCCAGAGCGGGCTGCTGATCCAACCCTGGGCAATACTGATGGCGGAGGACTGTTTAAAGGATTACTGAAGGCGATCGCCCTCAGCAGTCCGTAATTTTACCGTTGGGTGACTCAGGCAACCAATGTTAGCTTCGAGGAAATGAGAGCCTGACCATCAGGTTTGCTGTAGCTGCTCTCAAGCCTGCTCAATTTCCCCCCTTGGGTTCCCTGCTATGCTGCATCGATCGCTGATTGTCGTTATTGGCCTAAGCCTCTCCCTATTGCCCAGCGTTGCTAGCGCTCAAACTCAGCCTAGTTGGCAAGATTGGGCAAAACAAAATCCAACCTACTCTAATCCTGCTGCTACTTCACCAGCACCAAGCAGCCCTCCTTCGCCAAGCTGGTCAAATCAGAGTGGATCTGCCAGTCATTCTACCGCCACGATTGAGCAGCAGTTTACGGAAGGATTCATGCAGGGATGTACTTACTGGCAATGGAGCGCCGCAAAATTATTGTCGTTGTGCCTTAAGCAGTCTCAGAAGCCGATATAGCGTAGTTCAGTTGCTGGATATGTTCACCCAAGGGAATCCTCCTCTCGCCTTAATTAAAGACATTGGCGCAGCCTACCGCGCTCAAACCTAAAGCAATCAGGATTGGGGAAATTTTTAGGAGCATGTTTTAGAGCCAACGTTGCTTCCAGCGCGAAGTCGATTCTAATTGACAACCTTGCTGCTCTTGCTGACGGGACTGCAAAATTTCATTCGCCGTAGCGTGCAGGTCAGGATCACGATAAGGAATCGCGGCCCGAGTTTGCAGATGTTCCTGTTCCTGCTCTGATAAAGGCGGCAAATTGACCGAACTAAAACTAGCCACTGTCCCCGGCGATCGCCGCCCTACGGGTACAGTAGAACCAATGGCTAAGCCTGCCTGCTGAAGGGCAACTCTGACCGCCGCTGAACAGGAATAAGTCGCTAACCTGCCAGTAGGAGCCAAGCACCGACTCACCCAACTTAAAAACTCGACCGTCCACAATTGGGGACAGCGGGGCGGTGAAAAGGGGTCAAGAAAGATCGCATCGGCTTGAAATTTTTGCTCAGCAACCTGTTGAATGGTTTGGCGAGCATCTCCCAGCCAAAGTTGGGCCAGCAGGCGATCGCTCTTAAACTCTCCCGTTGTGGCCAAGGCGTTGGTGGTTTGGCGAACTGGCTCAGACCAATCCTGCAAGCAGCCGTGGGCGATCGCGGCGGTGGGCACTGCGGGGTCATTTTCTAGCCCAATCAACTGCACCTGGCAATTGGGATTGACGGCCCAAATCGCCTCTAGGGCGGCAGCACTGTTGTAGCCTAGCCCGTAGCAAATATCTAAAATGCTCAGTCTAGGAGAGGCTGGCTCAGAGTCAGGGTTGGCAATCGCGATCGCCAAATTGGTCAGTAGAGTTGGCAGGACGAACTTTCCTTCTGCTTCCTGCCTAGCCCCATATTGGCTGTGAAATGCTTCCTCAAACTGTTCTGAAAAGAAGGTCAACGACCCATCACCCGTTGTTTGCAGAATCAACCGCTCAGAATTCCTCATCATCTCAATATCCTCAGGTCGATCGTTGGGCTGCCGGGTCTAAACATCGCCATAAAAGTTGGGCCGAATGATGTTTTGAAACCCTGCTAGGGCTTCAGAAAACAATCCTAATCAATAATTTTCACTCAAATCAGCTAAAATCCGGCCCAGCAGTTTTCACACTTCCCCAGACGGCCCTATCCTTAAGAGGTAAGGGTTCGGTTTTCTGACCCCAGCAGCTTTAATTTATTTGGCTTGTTTATGTCTACCCAGCGCGTCCAAGACTTTATGACCCCTAGCCCGATTACGATCGCGGCGACTGAATCGCTTGAAACCGTGGTCAAGGTGCTCGAAGAAAATCAGATTCGAGGCTTGCCCGTGCTGGATCAGGAGGGCAAACTGGTTGGGGTGATTTCAGAAGCGGATTTGCTGGTACGAGAAGCCCCGCTGCAACCGCCGCTCTACCTGACGTTTTTGGGCAGCGTGATTTATTTTGAATCACCAGAGCACTTCCATCAGCACCTCAAGAAGTCGCTGGGAATGCAGGTGCAGGACGTGATGACGGCGAACCCAATTACAACTACACCGGAAACCGCGATCGCCGATGCGGCTCAACTGATGCTAGAGAAAAAAGTTAACCGCCTGCCAGTCCTGGATGCGGCTGGACAACTCGCCGGCATCATTACCCGCCACGACCTGATCCGCGCCCTCAAACCCCAGCTCAGCAGCTAAAACTAATATTCACCAGACCATGAGCTACTTCCGTCCTGCCATTGATGCGATGACTGGCTACGTTCCAGGTGAACAGCCGCCAGTGGGCATCAAAATCATTAAGCTCAACACGAATGAAAACCCCTACCCGCCTTCGCCTCACGCGATGGAAGTGCTGCGGAACTTTGACCCGGAGCGGCTGCGACGCTACCCCGACCCGTTTGCGCGTGAATTTTGCCAGGCGGTGAGTGATGCCTTGGGCATTCCAGCCGATTGGGTGATCGTTGGGAATGGCAGCGATGATGTGCTGAATGTGCTGGTGCGGGCCTGTGCCGAAGGCAGCGATCGCCCCGTCGTTTACCCGACTCCTACTTATGTACTGTATCCAACCCTAGCGGCAATGCAGCCAGCCAAAGTGATCGAAATTCCCTACAGCAATGATTTTCAACTGCCGATCGCTGATTTAGTTGCCGCCAAGGGGGCAATTACGTTTATTGCCTCGCCGAATAGTCCTTCGGGGCATCTAGTGCCGTTGGCTGATCTGCGATCGCTAGCCCAGCAGGTAACGGGGGTGCTGGCGATCGATGAAGCCTACGTCGATTTTGCTGAGTCTTCGGCTCTGCCCTTAGTGCAAGAGTTTGATCATGTAATCATTCTGCGCACCCTCTCCAAAGGCTATTCCTTGGCTGGGTTGCGGATGGGGTTTGGGGTGGCCAATCCCAAATTGCTGGCCGGATTGTTCAAAGTCAAAGATAGCTACAACATTGATGCGATCGCCACGGCCGTTGGCACCGCTGCCATCCGCGATCAAACCTACAAAAACGACTGCGCTGCTAAAGTCAAACTTTCGCGGGCTAAACTGACCACGGATCTGAAGCATTTGGGATTTAACGTTCTAGAGTCTCAGGGCAATTTTGTCTTAGCAACTCCCCCTGCCGCCCAGGCTGAAGCTCTCTACCTTGCCCTTAAAGAACGGGGGATTTTAGTCCGCTACTTTAAGCAGCTTGGCTTAGCCGATAAACTGCGAATTAGCGTTGGCACCGATGAGGAAAATCAAATTTTGATCGAAGCGTTGGTCAGCCTCTTAGCCTGATAGCGATCGCGATTGCAGTCGAGAATCGCCTGATTTGAGGGTTCGCAGGTCAACGCCAGCCCGTTGGGCGACTAGCACTCCCAAGGCTTCCAGATAAGACGCGACCTGAGTTGCTTGAATTCCAACCGATTCGGGCGTGACTCGCATTGTAGTTTGGTTCTCACTGACCGTAATGATTTGGGCGGAAGTTTGGCTAAAATGCAGCAAACCGCTTCCCCCACAGGCGCTAGCGGGAATAATCACGGCATCAACGTCTGCCCTAGAAATCGGCGAATGCCCAGCTACGACAAACTGCGGGGCCCGACTCAACCCCGCCAACACTGAAGGCAAAAAAGTATAGCCAATTTCTTCGGCTGCCGATCGCGGACTCAGCTCAGGGTCAAGCGGCAACGGCAACAGAGCCGGGGCATGGGCGCAGGGCACCTGAAACTGCCGCACCACCAAATGGCTAATCACTGCTTCGGCCCCAGCCAGCGGGTCAATTCCGCCGCCGTGGCGATAGTCCACAAGGGCTTGACTGCCCAAATCATCGGGAAACCGAGCTACAACAGCGATCGCCCTTGCCCCTGCCTGGAGCAGCTTTTCGGTTGCTCGCAGCAGGCTATCCGGGTTTTGAATTGTGCCCCAAGTTGCCCCAGCCGTCTTGAGTTCCACCTTCAGGGGATTATCTGTGACCAGATAATCAGTCAAGGTTAGCCCCAGCGTTGCCCGACAGGCTTCGGCTGCTTGCAGTTGCCGCAGCCGAAGTTCTGGTTCAATCCCCTGATCTAAAATCAGCCCGATCGCATTTTGATGGACTGGCGCTAATCCCCAATTCCCAGCCGCAAACTGATCCAGTCCGAACCCTTCTACATACAAAGCATTCGGCAGCGGCCAGTAGAACTGCGCTCCATTCATCACATTCGGGTGGGTAATCAAGCGATCGCAGACCGCAGCCACCGCCCGCGCCACAGGCAAAGCATCGCCAGCATAGCCGCCGATACTGGCCCCAATCCCAGTCGGAATCATTAGAACAGCGGTAAAAGGTCGCAAGCTCAAGTAATGGTAACAACAGCCTCAACAGTTGCAGTTTGATCAGTAACTTTTGTAATCGCCCAGCGCAAAGGCTCTCCATGCAGTTGCAGCGCCGTCGCGATCGCTGCTGGTAACTGCGATCGCAGTTCTGGCAAAACAACTTCAACTGTCACAAACTGGATACTCATGGTGATTGAAGGCAGAAGGGCGAAGGCAGAGGGCAGAAGGAAGGAAAAGATTAATGATTCAATGAGCTACGCTCATTCCAAGGCTTGGGAATAATTGTCTAGCCAAAGGGAAAAAATACATATTTGCATCTTGACCTTCTGCCCTCTGCCTTTACTGCTGAAACTGCCCAAACTGGAGATGATACACCTCATCTTCTTTTTCAGTCACAATCTTGAGGTCTGAGCAGGCATGAGCGACGCAGAGCAAAACATAGCCCTTTTCCATCAGGGCTGGCCCTAAGCCCATTGCATCGCCTTGGTCAATTTCGCCAGCTAGGACTTGGGCTGCACAGGTCGTACATACTCCGGCATTGCAGGAGCTGGGTAGCTCTAGCCCAGCCGCATTCGCAGCTCGCAAAATTACTTTGTCTTCTGGGACTTCAAGGGTAAACGTTTGTCCCTGGTGGCTAATTTCCACCTGGTAAGTCTTGGTCATAATATTGGCGCATGAATCAGCTCTCAGCTATTATCGACCATTTTGAGGGCGATCGGGGTTTGAGCTTGAGCTAGAATCATTGCTCAATCAATACATCTGGTAGACAACCCCACTCATTCCACGATCCATCGTATTTGCGGACGTTAGGATCGAAAAAACACTTTCAGACTACCCCCTTGTTGCTTACGTGATCGCTATGTTGCCAAAACTCACCACCACCCTCTTGAGCCTGCTGATGACAAGCTGTGGATCAATTTCCAATCCGTCCAATGCCTCTCAAGTCGCACCTGTTTCCGCTCCTAACCCAGCGATCAACTTGCCTGCCATACCTGTGCAATCAGACCGGCCGGTATCGCTAGCAGCTCGCAAAACGGTGGCAGACTACTTTATGGAAATTCCACGCCAATACTTGAAATTAACTGAAGGCGATTCTATTTCTGGTATTGATCGCCAAAAGCTGCTAACTGAAGCAAAACAAAGCGGCGGCATTTATGACCTAAACAATGGCTATCTGAAGCTAATCAGAGGCGGAGATTTATGTCCGACCTACGAAGTTGCAATTTTCAATCGGCCGCAGGCTAGTCCTTTGGTGGCGCTGAATATTTCCTGCACAATTGGGGACGACGTAAAAATTTTTGACCCTGATCGGGGGTGGGAAATTGTCACTAAATCTGTCTTACCCGTTAATCTATCCCCTGATCCCAACATGGCTTATACCGTCACAGTTAATTTGCCGCGAGTTGGTCGGACAATTGAGGTTTATCATGAGGGCGATCGTAAAACCCTCGTCGGTCGCTACAGCTTTAATGATAAGCAGTTCGTCAAGCAATAGCAGTCCTTAGGTTAACTCGTCAGGCAGGGGCAATTGGTCGGCGCTGTTGGTTTTACTCGTCAGTAGGGAATGCTCGCTTTCAATAGTCAAGATTTAGTTGCCTAGAGTGCGCTGTGTTTACACCTCTCAACCTGAGTGGCAACGATGCGTTCAGCTTTGCTAGCGAATAGGGCTTCTCTAATATTCGTTGTTCATATAAGTTGGGCGACTGTGCACGATCAGCTTCGTGGCGATCGCCAACTGGCCCACTGTTTTACGATGCAGGCAGAAAGTCTGTTTTTTTTGCAGCTTTGCCTCTAGCGAGGGTATGCAAAATAAACGATGCTTAATCAGGTGAACTTGATGCAACTTTTAAACCGGACGATGGTTAGTCCTCCTCGATCGCGGAATGCGGAAGGCTCAACGCTGGCTGTTTTGGGTCTCGCTGCCTTGATTTTGTACTGCCTCAACCTGGGTGGCTTACCCCTGCGCGATTGGGATGAAGGCACCTACGGGATTGTCGCCCGCGAAATGGTTCAATCGGGCAACTGGTTACACCCTACCCTAGCCGGGCAACCCTTTGAGTTCAAACCCCCCTTAGCCCTCTGGCTGATTGCCAGTAGCTATACCCTAATCGGGGTGAGCGAATGGAGTAGCCGCTTACCCTTGGCCATGATTAGCGCCATGGCGGTGCCTCTGCTCTATGCGGTCGGTCGGCAACTGTTTACGCAGCGATCGCCGGCCCTGTTGAGCGCCTTGGTCTATCTGACCTGCTTGCCGGTGCTGCGCCACGGTCGCCTAGCGATGATGGATGGCTGTACGATTAGCTTTTTCTTGCTGATGTTGCTGTGTTTGCTCAAAGCACGCCGATCGCCGCTGTGGGCGATTGGGGCTGGCATCAGCTTGGGGCTGATTCTGATGACTAAGGGCATTTTGGGGCTGCTGCTAGGAGCGATCGCCGTTGTCTTTATGGTTTTACAGGGAGAACTCAAAATCTTCTTCAATCCCTATCTATGGCTGGGGGCAGTTTTGGGGCTGGCTCCGGTCGTGGCCTGGTATTTGGCCCAAGGACTTCAGTATGGGGGCGAGTTTTGGCGAATTCACTTCTTAAACCAGTCCTTTGACCGGGTTTGGAGTGCAGTCGATGGCAATACAGCCCCCCCTTGGATGTACTTAAAAGAAATCATTGAGTACTATTGGCCCTGGGCAATTTTCTTACCTGGCGGACTATGGCTAAGTTGGCAACAGCGTCAAACAGCTTGGGGCACGCTGATTCTGGTTGGAACGGTCGGATTTCTGGGGATTATTTCTGTCATGACCACCAAGCTGCCCTGGTACGTTTTGCCAGTTTATCCATTCTTGGCCCTAGCCGTGGGCGCACAGTTGGCGCTAGCGCAAGATACTTTTACTCGGACTCGGAAGCGGGCCTACCCGATCGCCTGGAGCGGTCTGCTGCTGTTGCTGGCCCTGGTTGGGTTGGTTGGCGGCACAGCGATCGCTTGGCTAGAAACCCGTCCGCTCTTGTTTGGGCTAGGAATTGTTTTATTTCTGACGATGGGGACATCTGCTTATTTGACCTACAAGAGCGATCGGCAGTTTGTTTGGGTTCTCCTGGGCGGCACCTATCTCAGCTTGGCAATCTTTGTTAGCTCAAACGTCTGGCTCTGGGAGCTAAATGAGGCTTTCGCCGTCAAGCCGGTTGCTCAATTAATTAAAGCCCACACGCCAGCCAATACAACGGTTTATACTTCCTTTGCCTACAGCCGGCCCAGCCTCGATTTCTACAGCCAGCGTCCTGTTGTTGCGGTTAAACCAACTGAACTCCAGCCGCTCTCTCCGGCTAAACCCTATTTGCTAGTAGATCCAGCGACGCTGAAACAGCTTGATTCAAGCAAGTATCAAACCTTAGGCACGGCTGAAAACCTTACCCTGATCGCCGTCAAACCCAAGTCTGGTCTGGTTTCAACTGGGCAGCCATAGACACACTGGCTGACTTAGGTTAGGGCGGTGCCGATCGCCTCTTGCAGACTCTTGATTCCCCGTTCTGCTAACCGAAATTGTAACCCTTGTAGAATCTGGCGTACCATCCAAGGGCCCTCGTAAACCCAGCCAGTGTAAACCTGAATTAGGCTGGCTCCCGCCGCGATTTTTGCCCAAGCATCGGCGGCAGTAAAAATTCCGCCCACGCCAATAATTGGCAGTTGCCCTTGGGTTTGCTGGTAGATAAACCGAATCACTTCCGTCGATCGCTGCTGTAAAGGGGCACCGCTCAGCCCACCCGCTTCATCCGCTACCGCCTGCCCAGTTTGCACGATGATTTTGGTTTTCAGCCCACTGCGGGCGATCGTTGTATTAGTGGCAATGATGCCAGCTAAATCATACTTTTGGGCTAAATCAACAATTGCCGCAATTTCCGCCCATTCTAAATCAGGGGCAATTTTGACCAGCAGCGGTTTGCGCGCCTGGTTGGCTTGGCTCAACGCCGCTAAAATCGGCGCCAGTTGGGCTTCCGTTTGCAGAGATCGCAGCCCCGGCGTATTCGGTGAACTGACGTTGACAACAAAGTAGTCTCCCCAGTCTTGCAGGAGCTGAAAGCTACTCAGGTAATCTTCTACTGCCTGCTCTAAGGGTGTAATTTTGGACTTGCCTAAGTTAATGCCCAGTGGCACTGACTGAGTGTTTCTCGCTTTTAAGGTGGCTGCCATTGCGGCTGCCCCCTGGTTATTAAATCCCATCCGATTAATTGCCGCCCGATCTAGCGGCAACCGAAACAGACGCGGACGGGGATTGCCCGGTTGAGCTTGAGCGGTGACGGTGCCAACTTCCGCAAACCCAAACCCAAAACTGGCCCATAGCCCAGCCGCCACGCCATCTTTGTCAAACCCAGCCGCTAGACCGACTGGATTAGGAAACTCTAAGCCCCAAAGTTGCTGCTGCAATTGCGGTGTTTCCAGAGTTAACTGCTGCCTTAGTTGCTGTTTGAGGAAAGCGGCTGGGAAGCGATCGCCGTGGCGGTCAATCCAAGCGCAGGTGCGGATCAACTGTTGGTGAACGGCTTCTGGATCAGCGTTTAAGCGATTAAACACCAAAGGTTGTAAAAGAGTTTGATAGAGGTTCATTCTGGCAGTTGACGGGGGTTAATTCTCTGCGATCGCAAATAGTTTTCCAGCCGCTGTTTGGCCTGCCGTTCCTGTTCTGCGCGTTGGTGTGCCTCTTCAGGCGTTGACTCTTGGGAATTGGCCACTTTTTCGAACCAACGTCATACGACCTTTTGAACCACAGTTTCCGGAATTCACAGGTGCTGGGTTGACGAGGCTGTGTTGAGTACATCGCAGGTTAGGGTTGCCACTGGCTAGGAATTGAAATTAATGCGAAGTAAGGAACAGTTTCCGGGTCAACGTCGTGAATGGGGATAATTCTTTGGTTGGGCATAGTAGCGCGTTCAATGTAGCGGGCGCGCTCCGCCAAGCCAAGCTCCTGAAGCAGCGCATAGACCTTGGCAAAGTGCTTGCCCAGCTTGAGAATAATTGCCGCATCAGCAACCGCTAGCTTTTGAGACAGCACTGCCGCTGGCAAAATCGCTGGTATCACCATGAAGACATCATTGCGGTACGTGAGGGGAGTGCCCAACTGAGCCGCATTCGCCATCACACAGGACACGCCGGATACGACCTCGGTGGGAAAGCGATCGCATAATCGCGTATACAAATACATAAACGTGCCGTAGAAAAACGGATCGCCCTCGCAGAGTACCACCACGTCCTGTCCGGCGTTCAAATGGGCTGCCAGCTTCTCGGCTGCTTCATCATAGTAAGGCTGAGACGATTGCTCTAACTTGAACGGATACCAAAGCGGCACTTCAATTTGGTCAGGGCGCAAATAGCCAGCCACAATCGATCGCGATAAGCTTTTGCCGCCATCCGAAACGGGGTAAGCGACCACAGGCGCCGCTTGCAGCAGCCGAAATGCTTTTAAGGTCAACAGTTCAGGATCACCGGGCCCGACACCAATCCCGTACAGCCGACCCGTGGAGCGATGCTTGGTTTCAGTTGTGATTTGATCTGAGTTTTGATGATTCATTTAACGATCTCCAGTTTAAATTTTGAGTTACGCCTAAAGCTCTGCTTCTTTAGCCAAGGCATTCACCGCTGCTGCTGCCAGAGCGCTGCCACCCCGCCGCCCGTGCAGGGTAATAAACGGCACGCCCCGGCTGTCGGCGGCCAAGGCTGCTTTCGACTCTGCTGCCCCGACAAACCCGACCGGAAAACCCAAAATCAGGGCCGGTTTCGCCACGCCTTGATCAAGTAACTCCAAGAGTCGAAACAGGGCAGTTGGAGCATTGCCGATCGCCACCACCGCCCCTTCAATCTGGGGTCGCCATAGCTCCAAGGCTGCTGCCGAACGGGTGTTACCGATTTTTTCAGCTAAGGCTGGAACTTCTGGCTGATTCAGCGTACAGATAATCTGATTCTCCGCCGGTAAGCGACGGCGGGTGATCCCCTCTGCCACCATTTGCGAATCGCACAAAATCGGACAGCCTGCTGCTAAGGCGGCGCGACCGATCTGGGCAGCCTGGGCTGAAGCTACCAAGTCCTGGACAATATCGGTCATGCCGCAGGTGTGAATCAGTCGGACTGCCACTGTCACCAAATCAGGGGGCACATTGGCTAGCTCAGCCTCGGCCCGAATAATCCCAAACGACTGGCGGTAAATTTCATTTCCATCCCGAATGTAATCCAGCATTCAGCGACCCTCCAGCCAAGCTTGCAGTTGAGCCAGGGAGTAGCGATCGACAAATTCGCGGAAAGATTGACTGGAATGGGAGCGCTGCTTCTGATAAACGGCCAGTAATTGATTGATTTTGGCTGGCAGGTCAGCCGGGGAGAGATTGATTGCAAGCTGTCGTCCGAACGGAGATTCGAGACCACCAATGTAGAGGTGATAGTGATTGCTGGCTGCGCCAACCAGGGTAAGATCGCTGCTGCCGTGGTGAGCGCAAGATTTAGGGCAACCGCTGAAATGGATGGTCAAGGGTGAGTCTAGTCGATCCAGCTCAGCCGCGATCGCCTTAGCATCGGTCTGGGTATCAGTCAATGATGACGCACAGCCGGTTGTGCCAGAGCAGGCAATCAGTCCGCTCCAAATGCTAGTTTTTGCGGTCGATAACCCTAGCTCCTCCACTTGCTGCTGTACCCTCGGTAAATCAGCCTTAGCAATATCAGTCAAGATCAAGCTACGCCAAGGCGTCAGCCGCAGTGATCCACTGCCATAACCATCTGCCAAGTTTACTATCTGCTGAAGCTGAACAACCTGCAATCGGCCCAGCGGCAGGGCAATTCCAAGCGCAAATCGACCGACTTGAGCCTGCGGAAAAATTCCAATCGGAGCGACAAAATTGGCAGAGCTAGGAGATCGAGAAGCAGCGTTATAC
Organism: Aphanocapsa sp. GSE-SYN-MK-11-07L; assembly: GCA_019359715.1. GTDB lineage: Bacteria > Cyanobacteriota > Cyanobacteriia > Thermosynechococcales > Thermosynechococcaceae > JAHHGS01. The sequence goes on from JAHHGS010000139.1 coordinate 80,018, forward strand.
AGAAATGGAAACGAAAGATCGGCTTGGACACGTTCCAGAAAGGCTTGGCTACCCAACGTTTGCATCACCTGTTTCAAGCGGGATTTGCTACCTGGCTCCAAGGACTTGCGGTAAGCTTGGGCGATCGCCGCCACAGCAGCAACAGCGTGACTCGATTTGAGTAGAATTGGCTCGGCTCTATTTGGCAGACTGAGCTGAAAATAAGCTTCTGCTTCGCCGTCAACCTGAACCGCACTCAAGCGGACATCATTTGGCTGCTGACGGATCGAAACCTGTTCCCCCCCGTCAATCCCAACACTAAACTTGGCAGGCAGACCCGCTAGTGCAGGCTGGCTAGACAGATATTGATCTAAGTCCCTGACTAGCGGCCGGGTATCCATCAGTTGGGCTGGATCAATCCCCGCCAGCGGGCTGGCCATGATGTTGCGGAGATGATCAACTTGGCTGAACGGGGCAGCCAGCTTGACTTGCTGCAACTGCGACAACAGCAGATCTGGTAGCGGCTCAGCCAGCCCCCGAATTTGCAGGTTGGCTCGGTTTGTGACATCGATCGCCCCATTCCCTAATGGATCGCTGACTCCAACCAAGACGCGGCACTGTTGGCTGGTCAATAGCCCGCCCGGCACTCGAATTCTGATTAAATACCCATCTTGGGCGGCGGTGGTGTAGAACAAGCCGGGGCAGGGATTGGGCGGAGTGAGAACAGTGGGGTCGGGCGATCGCACGGACAAAATCATGGCTGCTTCCCCATGCAACGTGGGGATTTAAAACGAGAGCAACGTCGAGCAGACGCATCTGAAACTGGCATTCTGACTTGAGAGACCTCTTTACAGTTGCGGCACAGTCCTGGAATTACACCAGAGTTTCCCAGCTTCAGGTTCTCAAACCCTAGCACATTGGTTTTTCAATCCTGCGATCGCCCCATGATTCTTAAAGTCTTTAAGTTTTTGGGTCAACCGATTGGACTTGATTTAATCAGTAAAGGGATAGCCTGAATGCGCAGAATGAAGAATAATGTCTTTAGATCTAAATCCCATTTGCTATTGATAAAAATCTATGAAATAAATTGAGATTTAATTAATACAGCGATCTCCGTCTACCGCATGACGAATTAATGCGCGAGTTGAACACGATCAAGGAAAAATTGCTGTGCTAGAAGCTTTTGTGTTTGCAACCATATTGTGCGGGTTCTTTGGCATTCTGCTTAAACAAAACCTGGTGATGAAAATTATCTCGATGGATGTGATGAGCACAGGAGTCATCGCCTACTACGTGGTGATCGCTGCCCGGACGGGATTGTTCACTCCGATTGTTTACAAGAATCAACCCCTTGCCTATGCCGATCCGGTGCCGCAAGCCGTCATCTTGACAGCGATCGTGATTGGCTTTTCGATTCAAGCCCTGATGCTGGTTGGAGTCATCAAGCTCTCACGGGATAATCCAACCCTAGAAAGTAGTGAAATTGAGAAAAGCAATACTCCATGACGACCTTGACGCTGCTCTGGATTGGGTTTCCGTTTTTGATCGGCTTCCTGATTTACCTGTTGCCGAAGTTGGATCGATATTTGGGCCTGCTAGGAGCGCTGGCTTCTGCGGCCTTTGCCGTTCAACTCTTTGTGGCACAGACCCCTCTCAACTTGAGATTGCTCGATCACTTCGGCGTCAGCTTAGTGCTCGACCCGCTGACTGGCTTTTTTATCTTGACCAATGCCTTGGTGACAGCAGCCGTCATTTTCTACTGCTGGCGCAGCGATAAGACTCCTTTTTTCTTTGCCCAGACGCTAATTTTGCATGGCAGCGTCAATGCTGCCTTTGCCTGTGCAGACTTTATTAGCCTCTACGTGGCCCTAGAAGTTCTCAGTATTGCCGCGTTTTTGCTGATTGCCTATCCCCGCAGCGATCGCTCGATTTGGGTGGGACTGCGCTACCTATTTGTCAGCAATGTGGCGATGCTATTTTATTTGGTCGGCGCGGTGCTGGTCTATAAAGCCGATCACTCATTTGATTTTGCTGGGTTGCGGGGGGCACCGCCAGAAGCGATCGCCCTGATCTTGATGGGGCTACTGGCCAAGGGTGGAATTTTTGTCTTAGGACTGTGGCTACCTCTCACCCATTCTGAGTCTGAGTCGCCCGTTTCAGCTTTGATGTCCGGCGTCGTTGTCAAAGCCGGGGTTTTGCCGTTAGTACGCTGTGCGCTGCTGCTGCCGGAGATTGATCCAATTGTCCGCATTTTTGGGGTCGGCACTGCTCTGCTAGGCGTGGTTTATGGCGTCTTTGAGAAAGATACAAAGCGAATCCTAGCCTTTAGCACGGTTTCCCAATTGGGGTTTATCTTGGCGGCACCGGAAGTCAGCGGTTTTTATGCCCTCACCCACGGGTTGGTCAAATCAGCCCTGTTTCTGATTGCCGGGCTGTTACCGAGCCGCAGCTTGCAGGAACTGCAACACCAGCCGATTCATAGGCCGCTTTGGATTGCCCTCGTAATTGCTAGCTTTTCAATCTCCGGCTTTCCTTTGTTGTCTGGGTTTGGGGCCAAAATCTTGACGATGAAAAATTTGGTTCCCTGGCAGGTAATCGGCATGAATGTAGCAGCCTTGGGAACAGCGATTTTGTTCGCGAAATTCATCTTTCTACCCCACAAAACTCTGGCTGAAGATCAGCGACCTGCCCTAACCTGGGGATTCTGGGCTGCCATGGTGCTGTTATTGGGGGGGCTTTTTGGTGCCAATGTTGTCTACTACAAAGCCTATAGCGTTGAGAATATTGCTAAACCCCTGGCCACGATCGCCCTTGGCTGGCTTGCGTACTGGCTGGTTTTCCGGCAGCTTGCCGTCAAACTACCGCGCCTGCTTGAGCAATTTGAGCATCTGATCGGCATGATGATTTTGAGCTTGATTTTACTGTTCTGGATGGTACTCGCATGATTGGGCACATCATCTTAAGGTTGGTGATCTGGTTTTTGCTAACGGCCAATTTCAGTTTGGCAAACATCGTGATCGGGATTAGCATTGCTCTGCTGTTGCCGCGTGGTTCCACCTCGCTAGAACGGTTCCAAGACTTGCTCAAGGGGTTGGGAAGAATCATGCTCTCAATTCCGCAAGCCTATCAGGAGGCAATTGAACTGATGCTTCGCCCCCATCTTCAGGAAGAAATTGTCATGGAGCGGGTCAGCAAGCAGCGATCGCCAGGACTAATCTTTCTAGATATCTTCCTGATTACCTTTACTCCCAAAACCACGGTTTTGAAATACGATCCAGCGGGCTGGTACAAAGTCCATCATTTGCGGCGGAGGCAACCGAGATGATTTTAACCTTGGTGCTAATGGCGATGCTTGTGGCATTGCTGATACCGCTCTATGCCGCCTGGAAAGCAGAGGATATTTGGCAAACCATGCTGGCTTTTTCCAGTGTCTCCACCAAAGCAGCAATCCTTATGCTCCTGGTGTCTGTCCTCCGAGACGATTGGATGATTGGCGTCGTCGGGGTGATTATCCTCACGGTTGGCAATGCTGGGTTTATGCTGCTGGCTCATCTTCTCAAACGGCTAGGTGAGGTATGACTATCCTACTGACTTATTTAAGCTATCCCTGTCTTGGGATCGGTCTAATATTCTGGTTTTGGGGCACTTGTTCTCTGCTGGGCAAGCGATCGGTGCTATTCAAACTGCACAATCTTTCGGTATCAGATACCCTCGGTTCGATCGCGATCATCTTTGGGCTGCTGCTGAGACGACCGCGAGAGTGGCCCTTGCTGTTGCTGGCCATCCTATCTTTGGCGCTGTGGAATACGATGCTGGGCTATGTGCTGGCTTATTGCTCCAGTAGCAGTATCAAGCTAACAAGTGTTGATCTAACAAGTAGCGAGAGCAACAACAATGGATAGCTACATCTTTTTGATTACTGCCTTGTTGCCCTTGGCGGCGGCAATGGTGATTTTACAGACTAATCCTTACCGTGCTCTAGTAATGCGAGGAATTTTAGGCGCGATCGCAGCGCTGGTCTATACGATTTTAGGGGCAGCAGACGTGGCTCTGACCGAAGCTCTGGTCGGAACCCTTTTAGCAATTACCCTCTATGCTGTGGCGGTACGATCGTCCCTGGTCTTGCGCCTAGGCGTGTTAGCAGACAATGCGACACCAACCGGAAAGAATCAAGATACCCCGCAGGCAAACCAGTTTAAGCAACTGGTGGCCGATCTGCAAACCATTTTTGGCAAACGCCAGATGCGAGTTGAGTTAGTTCCTTACCAACAGCGATCGGACTTGCAGCAGGCATTGATTGATAAAGAGGTTCATGCCACCTGCATTCCATCCACAGATCCAGAAGCGTTGGCTGAGGCAAATTCATCTTCCCCCTATCAGACAACAACTCGACTGCGCCGACTCTATGAAATTATGCAGCCTGAACTTGTCGCCTCCACAACTACCGTTAGTTATGCCAGTCCATCCAATCCTGGGGAGGCACAGTTATGAAATGGGTCTACATTGCCGCTGGGCTGGCTTTTTACATTAAAATGCTGCTGATTTCAAATCCGTCGCCTAGCTTACCGTTCTCAATCGTAGCCGCGATTCAGCAAGATAGTGGTGTCCCGAATGTCGTGTCGGGGATTATTCTCCGCAATCGGCTCTACGACACCATGTTTGAAGTGATCGTGTTTACGATCGCCATCATGGGCGCTAATTTTCTGCTGGCCAATGAGCGCCCATCCAGCAAAATCAATCAATTTACCGATCAGTCTTCAATTTTGCTGGCGCGACTGGGCGCGACTATATCTGCCCTAGTCGGCATCGAACTGGCAATTCGGGGGCACCTGAGTCCAGGCGGTGGCTTTGCGGCCGGGGTAGCAGGTGGCACAGCGATCGGGCTAGTGGCCATAACGTCTTCGCCAGAGTGGATGCAGCAGATCTACAAACGCTGGCACGCCGCCACCTGGGAGAAGGTTTCGGTGCTGGTGTTTATCGTCCTGTCCATCCTCACCCTGTCTGGTGGGGAGCTACCCCACGGTGAAATGGGCGAGTTGATCAGCGGCGGCATGATCCCGATTCTGAATATTCTGGTGGCGATCAAGGTTGCTTTGGGGTCGTGGGCAGTTGTGTTGATTTTTATTCGCTATCGAGGATTGCTGTAATTGTTGGCGCTGGGTAATACAAAGCTTTGGAGCTACGCGATCGCGCAGCATAAAAGCACCGAAATCTAGGGTAAACTGCCATGACCCTCTCGTACCTAACGGATATTGACCTTTCCCTGCCCGACAGTGACAGCAAACCGATACAGCCCTAGATGCAAAAATGGCTCTCAGTAGTGGGAATTGGCGAGGACGGACTGGCAGGTTTGAGTCCAGTTGCTCGTTCTTTAGTTGAGCAGGCGGTCGTAATTGTAGGGGGCGATCGCCATTTAGCGATGTTGCCCCCGGATGACCGCCGCGAAAAGTTGATTTGGGCATCACCGATTGAAACCTCGATTCAAGCCATTATCCAGCGGCGCGGACAGGCAGTTTGCGTCTTGGCCAGCGGCGATCCGCTCTGTTACGGAGTTGGGGTGACACTGCTGCGCCAAATCGCGATCGCCGAGATGACAATTGTGCCTGCCCCGTCTGCCTTTAGCCTCGCTTGCGCCCGTTTAGGTTGGTCACTGACCGAAGTTGAAACCCTCAGCCTCTGTGGTCGCGATCCGGCTCTCATTAACGCTGTGCTCTATCCTGGCGCGCGGTTGCTGGTGCTGAGCGAGAGTGGCAAAACTCCAGCGATTGTGGCTAACGTCTTGGTTGAAAAAGGGTTTGGTCATGCTCAGATCACCGTCCTGGAACGGATGGGTGGAGAACAGGAACAGATCCTTACAGACACTGCTGCTCGCTGGCAAGCCACTGATGTCGCGGATTTGAACACAATCGCGATCGCCTGTCCGGCTGACTCCTCTGGGCCTGCACTTTCCCGCTTGGCTGGTCTGCCGGATGCGGCCTACCATCATGACGGGCAACTGACTAAGCGCGAAATTCGAGCAGTCACGCTGGCTGCCTTGGCTCCACTGCCGGGACAACTGCTGTGGGATGTCGGGGCGGGCTGTGGCTCGATTGGGATTGAGTGGATGCGCAGCCATTCCCGCTGCCGAGCGATAGCGATTGAACAGCACCCGTCCCGATTGAGTTTAATCGCTGAAAATGCGATCGCCCTCGGTGTACCAAACCTAAAAATCATTCCTGGTCAAGCACCAGAAGCGTTACACAACTTACCTCAACCCGATGCGATTTTTGTCGGTGGCGGTCTAACTACACCAGATCTTTTAGAAACCTGCTGGCAAGCCTTGCGACCAAGTGGACGGTTTGTAGCGAATGCGGTAACGGTTGAAAGCGAGCAGGTGTTATTGGAGTGGCAGAGCAAGCTCGGCGGAGAGTTGACCCGAATTGCCATTCAGCGGACAGAACCGATCGGCAAGTTCTTAGGCTGGAAAGCAATGGCCCCTGTCACCCAATGGAGCGTAGTTAAATAAGGGCTAATCAGCTCAGCCTTTTACCTTGGCAACCATTTCAGTCCTAGTCGTTCCCCCTCGCGGCTGGTTAGGTGTTCGCGTACTCTTGGTGCGTAGCTATTGCTCATCGTTTTGTCGAGAGTTAGCCCTAGGTGACACCCCTGAAACCCTTATCAAATGTCCACGAGTTTAAGAATATTCGACAAAAGAAGACATTTTGTTGAGGGTGAGCTGTGAGGCGGATGGAAATGTCCCGTTCAACGAGTAGAGATGTCTTAAAGGGGGTATCCTGAAAAGTCACAGCTTGATATTTACCTTGTGTAAATACAGTCAATGAGATACACTTGGGACAAAGATAAGAATCTTGGCAACATCGAACGCCACGGCATTTCTTTCGAGGACGCAAAGCGAATATTTGATGGGGAAACCCTTGAACGGGAAGACAGCCGGTTCGACTATGGCGAAACTCGCATCTATGCCGTTGGTCTGGTGAACGGTCTGGAGATTACGGTGATTTACACCGATAGAGACAATAACGAGAGACGGATCATTTCAGCATGGAGGTCGGAACCTCATGAACGACGAGCCTACTGGCAAAACATTGCCCAATGAACAACCCGCAACGGACTGGGAACGCCTGCGCCACATGAGCGATGCGGATATCCGCGCTGCCGTCTCAGGCGATCCAGACATCATTCCCACCGATAAGGATTTCTGGCGAAACGCTACGGTCGTTTTGCCCCAGCGCAAGCCCACTATTACCATCCGGCTTGATGCCGATGTGTTGGCATGGCTAAAAGATCAAGGGAAAGGCTATCAGACTCGTATTAATGCAATTTTGCGCTCTTACATGAAGGCTCAGAACGACAGGGCATCGAGCGTTACAACCCGTGAACCCTCAGAATGACATCGGCTGTTTTTCCCTTCAACAAAAGAGTTCCTGTTGTACAGGGGAGTGGCAATCTATGAATGAATCATACTTGCCACTCCCCTCATCTATCACGCCCGCTGTCGGGCGATCGCAGTTTCGATTACAAGTTGGAGAGTTGATCAGGATCGATACCCTGCGATCGTAACAGTTCTTCTAACCGTTCTGCCCGCTGTTTTGCTTGCTGTTCAGCCTGCTGCGCTTGCTCTTTCGCTAGTCGCTCTGCCTCTTCTGGCAACGGAATAAGCTGTCCTTCGGTGCTAAACCAGCGCAATTGTCGCTCATAAATGCCCAAATATAGCTCTAGTTGGTCACTCCACAGCCAACCTGCCTCTGTAGGAGTGATCGCCTGATACTGACTATTCACCAGATCAAACCCCGCAAACTCAAGTGTTTCTGGATGAAACCAGAAATAATTAGGCACCCGCCACACGTCTTGATACAGGTCTTTCTTTTTGCCTCGGTCTATGGTTGCCGTTGAACTTGACAGGAGTTCAATGACCAGATTTGGATATTTCCCTCCTTCTGACCAGATTGTCCAACTGCGGCGATGACCTACGGTCGGTCGAAGACCATCGCGCTTCTCCGTTCCTAGCACCACAAATACATCAGGCCCACGAAAGTCGCGCTGTTTGAGCTGCTGTTCGTTGTAGTAGACGGTGAGGTTGCCAGAGATATAAAAGTCTGGGCGGTCACGCCACCAATACTTGAGCAGACGAATCAACAAGTCAATCTGTTCACGGTGCCAGTCAGTTTCCAAGGGCGGCTCATCGCTATACAAATGGGTGGGAGGCAACTTGACTTCGTCAGGAATATCCTCACCAACTAAGGGCAGATCAGTATCAAGGCGAACCATGGCGCGATTCTCCGGTTACTCTGCTCTCAATATAGCTGATCAGCAATTGAGATTTTTGGCTTCAGTTAAGGGTTTGGTCATGCTCAGAGCACTGTCCTGGAACGAATGGGTGGAGAACAGGAACGGATCATTACCGACACTGCTGCTCGCTGGCAAACAACTAATGTCGCAGATTTGAACACAATCGCGATCGCCTGTCCGGCTGACCTCTCGATTCCTGCCCTCTTCCGCTTGGCTGGTCTGCCGGATGCGGCTTACCACCACGACGAGCAAGTAACTAAGCGCGAAATTCGAGCAGTCACGCTGGCTGCCTAAGCAGAGCCAATTGGCAAGTTTTTAGGCTGGAAGGCAATGGCTCCCGTCACCCAATGGAGTGTGATCAAATAGTTACCGATCAGGAATGTGAAGAGCAAGAAGGCCAAAGAATAAACTTTTTAACAGGATCTATTCTCATTTGGTTTTAAGATGGGTAAGACTAACTTGACCTTGTTTTCGAGGTTACAGAACTTTGCCGCAACAAAAGGCCTGTCATGAATACTAAAATTTTTCGCAATACTGCCTTTCACCTTCACCGCTGGCTGGGTTTGGTTGGTGGAGTTCTGCTTTGCATTGCTGGATTGACGGGTAGCATCCTGGTGTTTTGGCACGAAATTGATCAGGCGGTGCTAACCCAGCGGTTCGGTCAGATTGTGCCCACCCTCCAGCAGGTGGCGATGCCTGCGATCACCAATACTGTAAAAGCTGCCTACGCGGCTAAGGGTTTAACTCTTGCCAGTATTAGCCCTCCAGACCAGGCCAATCATCCCTATCTGGTCTGGCTACATGCTCCTAGCGACCAGCACTGGCAAGTGTTTGTCAATCCCTACACGGGGCTGATAATGGGCGATCGCCAGTGGGAAACCAGTTGGGTCGGGATGATTTATGACCTGCACTACAAGCTGTTGGCAGGCGATACGGGTTTGCTAATCATGGGCATTGTTGCCCTCCTCACAGTCATGCTTAGCGTGACCGGAATTGTTCTCTGGCCAGGTTGGCGCAAACTGATCGCCGGGTTCAAGATCAAGTGGAAAAATGCCCATATCAAACGCACCAACTTTGACATTCACAAAGTAGCTGGAATTTTCACCGCTGTTTTTCTGGCTTTAATTGGGTTGACCGGGTTTGTCTGGAATGTCCCACAAGCCAATGTCGAAGCAGCAATCTATGGCTTGACCTTAACGCCTAAACCTGCGGAGCCTGTTTCTAAACCGATCGCCGGCCAGCCACCGCTACGCATTGCTGATTTGCTGCAACGGGCTGATGCGGCTGTTCCAAATGCCACCACCACCTACGTTTCGTTTCCTGAAAAATCAGAGGAACCCTTTCGGGTCGGTAAACGGCAAGCCCAAGAAAGCAATAAGTGGGGCAATACCTCGGTGGCGCTCGATCAGTTTACGGGTGAGGTGGTGCAGGTGAGCGATGGACTCAAGCCCTCCCGCGCTGAAGCAATTCTGAACCAGTTTGGGCCACTGCACTTTGGCACCTTTTGGGGCATTCCGTCCCGAATTTTGTATGTGTTTGTGGGACTTGCTCCGACAGTGCTAATGGTGACAGGTCTGGTGATGTGGTTGCATCGCCGCCGGGTCAAAAAGGGAGGACAGCGCAAAGCAAAGGTGACGGCTGGGGTGAAGCACTAGATTATGTCCATCACCCTCTCTCAACAAGCCTTCAGCGATTTATTTCAAGAACCAGCAATCCAGTCACACTACCCTGACCCGACTGATCAACTTGATGTCGTCTACAGCTATCCAACCTTGCTTGGGCAAGGCTACTGGCGAACGATTCAATTGCGAGCGGGATTAGAAGTCATGATTGGAGATTTGCGACTGCACGATCTGATGATCATCCTTGACCCTGAAGAACCCCAAGATTGGCTCAGCTATCACTTTCACTTTTCGGGAGATCATGCAGATGGCTACACAGCGGTTGAAGGCGGTAAGTTTAGCATCACCGGCATCGGTTTAGCGCCACAGCGAACATCGGACACACTGCCACAGCAGCCGTTTCTAGAAGTGATTGTCAATATGCAGCTAGAAACGTTTCGAGCTTTTGTCCAGGATCAGAATGGCGAACTGCCAACCGAAGTGCGATCGCTGATCCGCCCGGTTGACCAACTCTATTACGCTCGGTCTGAAACCGCCACTTTAGCGATGCAAAGAACGGCACGGCAAATTTTGGGCTGCGCTTACCGGGGTGTTGCCAAGCGACTCTACCTGGAAGGAAAAGCTCTAGAACTGATAGGGTTGCTAGTTGCACAGGAAACTGAAATTCATGATGGCGACCCAAAATTTGCGGCATTGAAGCCGGATGTCGTAGATCGGATTTATCAGGCGCGTCATCTGCTTCTGCAACGGCTAGAGAATCCACCCTCAATTATGGAACTCGCACAGTTGGTCGGCTTAAATAGCCGCACTTTAAAAGAAGGATTTCGGATCTGCTTTGGTCAGCCTGTATTTAGCTACCTACGGGACTATCGGCTTAGACAGGCACAACAGCTATTGGAAAATCAGGAAATCCAGATTGCAGAAGTCGCTAGTTCAGTTGGGTTTGTCAATGGTAGCCACTTTGCCGAAGTATTTCGGAAAAAGTTTGGTGTAACCCCAAAACGCTACCAGATGCAAACCAAAAAGTTCCTCTAGCGTTAAAAAAAGTACCGCAAACCGTAAAAATCGCTTTCAGAAGCAGCCAGTAGCTTGGTAATCTTCTTAAGAAAGATTCTCAAGCTTGGTGTGAGTGATGGCAATTTGGCAACGATTACTGGTGCTGACAACAGGCTTTTTTTCGATATTGAGAGTGTCAGCCGTTGCAGCAGAAGTCCCTCCAAATCTTTCCTTTTGCCAAGCAGAGGAGTGCTACCAGCAAGATCAGCTACAGCCTGTGAGGGAATCTCAAGTCGTGAGGCTACCCACCCTGCCAGAGGTAATAAGCCCCAAGGCTGCTACAACGGTGCAAGAGTGGATTGCTCAAATAGAAGCCACAACAGTGCAGGTAACTGACATTCAACTCAGCTCTACAGAAACAAGTCTGGAAATCCTTTTGGAAACCCAAGATGGCAAGTCTTTACAAATCGATGCCAGCAAATTTAGAACTGAGGGCAACAGCCTAGTTGCGGACATTCCCAATGCGGTGTTGACGTTGCCCAATGCTCAAGCTTTCACCGCCGAAAATCCAACGCCAGATATTGCAACAGTGCAGGTGGTACAGCAGGATGCGAACACTATTCGAGTCAGCGTCACAGGAAAAAATACACTGCCCACGACAGAAGTAACCCTGCAAACAGGAGAACTGGCCTACAGCCTCAACCCGGCAGCGGACGAACCGGAGGAGGAAATCGTCGTGACTGGGCAGCAAGACACAGGCTATTTCGTCCCGGATACCAGCCTTGCCACCAGAACCGATACGCCGCTGCGAGACATTCCCCAATCGATTCAAATTGTGCCTCAAGAAGTGCTGCGCGAACAGCAGGCTTACCGCTTAGATGATGCGCTCAGAAATGTTGCAGGCGTCACTCCAGAATTTTCGGCTGGTGCAGCCGTTTACTACAAAATTCGCGGATTTGGAGTATCGAATAATAATGTGCTCCGGGATGGTTTACCTGATCCTGGGGTTGGAGATTCGGTTGAGCTGGCTGGCGTGGAGCGAATTGAAGTCCTCAAAGGCCCCGCGTCCGTGCTGTTTGGCTTGGGTAATCCGGGCGGAAGCATCAACATCGTCACTAAACCTCCCTTGAGCGAACCTTTCTATGGAATTGATGCCACCGTCGGCAGCTATCGTTTCTACAGAGGTGCGGTTGATCTCTCTGGGCCATTAGATGACTCAAAAACGGCTCTATATCGTCTCAATGTCGCCTATCGAAACTCAGGAAGTTTTGTTGATTTTTATAATAGTCAAAGCTTCGGTCTATCTCCCGTCGTCAGTCTGGCGATTGGCCAAAAAACCAAGCTAACTTTAGGCGTAGACTACATCGAGTCTAGAGATGATGGGATCGGATTTGGTCTACCGACTGTAGGTACTATATTTGCAAACCCGAACGGTAAACTCCCCCGTAATCGCAACTTGACTGAACCGACCGATCAAATAGAGGGGACAACTGTAAGAGCTGGGTATAAACTAGAACATAAATTCAACGATTATTGGTCTTTGACCAATGCGTTTCGGTATGGTTTTCGGAGTTACTACGCTGAGCAAACCAGACCTGCAATTTTGGATGCCGATAACCGAACGATGAGTCGTACTTTCGAACTATATGACCAAAATTTCACGAATTACACTCTAACAACAAATGTTGTAGGTAGGTTTTCCACAGGCTCAATTCAGCATCAGCTTCTATTGGGAGTTGATTTGTATCGTTTTACACTCGCAACACCAAGATATGCGTCTGGCGATGCTGCATCCATTGATATATTTAACCCTATTTACGGTCAACCAGCCGGGGCATTTACTTTTGAATCTAGCGATGTTTCAATAACAGACTCTCTAGGAATTTATCTTCAAGATCAAATCTCGATCACAAAAAATGTAAAGCTGCTGTTAGGTGGGCGATTTGATGTTGTTGAGCAAAGAAATGAAGATTTCCTGACTGGTACGCAAAGTAGCCAGTCAGATAGTGCCTTCAGTCCTCGGATTGGCATTGTCTATCAGCCGATCCGCGCTATTTCGCTGTATGCCAGCTATATCAGTTCATTCACTCCCACCAGTGGCAGTAGTGCTAATCCAGAGACGGTCTTTGATCCTGAACGTGGGAATCAATATGAGGTTGGGGTAAAGGCGGATTTAAACGACCGAATTTTCGCAACGCTGGCTTTGTACGATTTAACCCGTACCAACGTTTTGGTCACAGATCCCGATGATCAAGATTTTCAAATCCAAACCGGTGAACAAAAAAGCCGGGGGATTGAACTGAGTTTGACGGGCGAAATTTTGCCAGGATGGAATATTCTGGCAGGCTATGCGTATACGAATGCCCGTATTAGCAAAGACACTACTTTTGATATTGGCAGCCGATTAGAAAATGTCCCAAACCATGCTTTTAATCTGTGGACAACCTACGAAATTCAAAAAGGTAATTTGAAGGGTTTAGGATTTGGTTTGGGTTTGTTTTTTGTGGGCGATCGGGCTGGAGATTTACCCAATACTTACGATGTCCCAAGTTATCTTAGAACTGATGCCACAGTTTTCTATAAGCGCGATAAATTTAGAATTGGACTCAACCTCGAAAACTTATTTGACGTAGAGTATTTTGAGTTTGGGTATTTTGGGAGTCGGGTTGAGTATGGGCAGCCTTTCAGCGTACAAGGAACAATTTCTTGGGAGTTTTGATGTTTGTCTCGGATCATTCATCTACCGCTGATCGTTTTATGACTACTGTTAAACCCCTCCCTTGGTTCACTTAATCCAAAGCTTAGGGCGATCGCTTCCACGTCTATTGCTAGTTGGAATGCTTGCCTTGGTAGGGGCGATCGCTGTGCAAAATATGTAGGCACTCACTCGTCTGGACATCCCAAAACCGGATTGTTTGATCAGCGCTGCTGCTAACAAGCAGGCGATTGCTGGTCTAGGTGTCGGCGGACAGTTTGCCACCCTCAGCAGCATTAGTGGGTCGGCAGTTAGCAGTACAAACAGCTTACTAGCAAATGATTTTACAATTATTGCTTAAACCGATTCCAGTTTTTGCGCCTACCGCTTAGGTCGCATTTAAACTGATCACAAGAACTGAGCTGATTTTGAGAATTGCTCTCAAGCTTGGCAAGCAAAAACAATTTGAGGGGTCTGGGCAGGGCCCAGACCCCTCAAATTATCATAAATTTGGGACGGTCTGATGTTCAACATTTGCTGAAGCGCTTAATTTGGCTGGGGAACAAGCTTACTGCCACTGAGAATTTCTGAACCAACATTCAGGAAGTTATAGTGATTTTCTGCATTGACCGCATCGCCTAATCCAGATAGAACAGGATTGGACTGAGTAACACTTCCCAGCGTTAATTGGGCTGGTGAAGATACCGGAGCAAACTGCTCCCAACTCACATTCTTGAGAAAGCCTGAACCTAAAATCTCCGTCGAGTTACCAAAATGTTGAGCTTCAGAACCTTGACTGCTGACGCGCTGATCGCGAGGAAAGTTGATTAAATTGTCCGCGATCAGCGAATCATTACAAGCCCCAGCACTAACCCCCAGCTTGTTGAATCTGTCTAAGCTAAGTTTATCATCAGTCTCAGAACCGAGGTCTTCAATACAATATGGCCGAAAAATTTCAACATAAGGAAGAATAGGCTGTGACGTAGTTTGTAGATCAAACCTTCCATTCTTTCTAAGGATAGAATCCAAATCTTCCTTTGAATCATCAGGCTGCGTAAAACTTTTACCCTCTAGGAATTGTATAAACAGAATGTAAGCATAGCTGTGATCACGAGTTATCATCGAGCTCTTGCCATCACCTGGATTAGCAGTTGCTAGATTCACATAGACATCGACATGACCTACTTCTCTCTTGATTCCCCCAAGACGAAGATCAGTATGAAATGCTATGACTTTATGGGCTGCGGCAGGGCTTAATCCGCTAAACAGTTGCTTCTTGAAAATGACTCCATCTTCAAACAATGGGCCTGCAGGATCGAGTCCAACAATTTGACTAATATGCTTGCGGTTATCAAAGAGACTATTGATTGCATAGCCTGCATAGCCTGCAACGTGAGCCCCTAAGCTGTGTCCAATCAGCTCCACATTGGCAGGATCGAGACCCTTATCCTTGATCCAGTGAGCTAACCTTAGTCCTGCATCTTGAGTTCCAGCTGCAGCCGTACCATATTCATCGGCAGAAAGATTAGATGGCCATTCATATGCAAGTACATTGGCAGTAGAATCCTTTTTGAGTAGAGCCGCCTGCATGTCTTTAATCCAAGGCTCGTTAATGGTATTTTGAAAACCATGAATTACGATATAAGTCTTGGCATCTTGGTTTATCGGACGTCGATCTAAAGATGAAACAAAAAACTTACTATCAATTATTTCCTGTAGCCTTCCAGGCACACTACTAGGTCTGTCATCCGAAGGATCTTCGAAAGTAATTCTCTCAGAGTCACCAACGTCTTTCCCCTTTGCAGATGATTCTAGTGATCCCATTTCACCAGTAAAGTTAATCAGAGTGTCATTGACCAAATTTGAAGGGTATGCGGTTGATTTCATGTCCATACCCCGTAGCTTGCTAAAGCTGTCTAAGCTAAAGTTGCCGATCAGTTTATCGTATGCCTCAGAACCGCGACCATTGGCGTTGTTGAAAGTAGTCCCTTTATTCAGCGCGTCCTTCGGCTGAATTGTAGACACAGTTAATAGATCCTCACCGATCGCTTCGTGATGGAAAGAAAAACCATCGAACTGCTGAACAATTTTGATAGGTTTGGCGGGCTTACTGTCAATTCTCGACTCGTTGCTGAACTCATCAACTTCTTGAATAAATTCCATTTCATTTCTCCTTTGAATTTCGATGTACTCAATCTACAAAGGAGATGTGACGTGAGTTTGCTAGTGGTATGTCATTGTTATGTCAGTTTTCTGGAGGTATAGCGAGAACTTGCAAACAGGCAATAGGAAAGGGTTTCATGAAAGTTGCGATACGCTTTAACCATGTTATACCGCGCAATGCTCTTAGCGCTGCGAGGCTCATTTCAAAGAGATGAGCTTCGCAGCGCTAGTTTGAGATTAGTATGGATTGTTCGTCAACAAGTGTTACTGGACGCTAGCAACCAACTCAGGCTCCATTTCGACCTGCTGGACTTGCTGGTGCAGCCACTGCTCAAACATCTCATCAATCAGGTGCGATCGCATCGAATCATCAAGCTGAGCCGGCATGAACTGCTCTAAGCGCAGAATCACTGTCCAATTTTCCAGCGGCATGGGTGCCCAAAGTTGCCCCGGCTGACTGACGGAAAGAACTTTGGCAATCACAGGATGGGGCTTACTCAAAGCAGTGGGGCCAATCACACCGCCCGTATTGGCTTCTACGCCCTGAGAATACTGGCGAGCAATATCGGCAAAGGAGTCTTCCGCTTCTAAAATCCGAAAGTATAGCTCTTGAGCCAAGTTCTGATCATTTGTCCGAATCAGAGAATAAATGACGCGATCCAGGTGCTGCTTGCGGCTAATAAAGTACGACTCGACCTTAGGGGCAAAGGTGACAACCTTAAACTTATTGATCAGCAATAGGCGAACAGCGGCAACTTCTAGGTCGGCTGGGGCTATCCGCTGGTTTTTGCACCAAGCTAAGCGTTCAGCTTCCGTTTCTAACCGATGCTGTTGGTAAAAGGCGGCGACAGCACTGACTTTTTCGTCAGGACTACAGTCAAATTTAGCGATCGCTTGGTCAATGATTAATTGTTTAAATAGAGGGGTTAATAACTGATAGCGGCCCAATAGGGAAGGCAGAGATTCTAAGTCAACTTCAGTATCACCGACTTGAAACACTTTAGCCATATAGGTAAAACCCAATTATTGCCTAAGATTGATCAAACACTAAGGTTAAGCTAAAAGGAATGCTGCTAGCTTTGCCTATACTGAGACAATAAACTTAATTAGGTTGGCAACTCAAGCGTAGAATCACGGATCAATTAAGAATTTGATCACAGGCTTTTTGAGCAACATATGGCTAGGGGGTGAGATGAGTTCTGAGAATAATTGTTGCTTCGAGGCAGTTTCAGGCATTTCTTCTGACTGGCAACTAGAGTTAAGTTCTTTTCCTAGACTGAGTTTTATCGATGTTCCGTAATGCAAACACTTTCTAGCGTTGTTTTGCTTTACTTGTTCAAATGTTTATCATTTGCAATACTTCGCACTCATCCTTAGCCGCGTGGCATACTTAGCTTCAAATTCTGTAACTCGCACCTCTGTTCCATGACCTCTACTCCGACAACCATTGAGACGTTTCTGGCCGGGGTGTCCGCCTTTGCTCGGCTGCCAGACACATTGAGGACAACTTTAGCTGGGCATTGCCAATTTCTGCGGTATCGGGTTGGTCAAACGATTCTTGTCCAAGATGCCCTGCCAGCTCAAGTCTCCATTATTTACGAAGGACGGGTCAGGCTGCTGGGGCTTGATCCCCGCACGCAAACGCCAGTCACAGTAGAACTACTTGAAGCCGGGGGACTGCTGGGGGCGGTGGGGTTATTGCGGGATGTGCCGTGCGAATTGGCGATCGCTTCAACGGAAGTCACCTGCCTCAATTTGCCCAGCCTGATTTTTTTAAGGCTGTTCGAGCAACCAGAGTTTATTGAGAGCTTCCGCGATCGCTGTGGTTTGATTGAAGCGTTTGACCTGTTGGGGCGCGACCTGGCCCGCAAAGCTGACAGCAGCACAAATCTCAAGGCCTTGGCGCTGGAACTGTCTAGCCAGGCAATTGTTCGCTACCTGACCCCAAATGCTCCACCCCTAGAGGGCGATCGGCTCTGGTTAGTCAGCAGTGCCGGACATCCGTTACCCGTGGGCAGCGCTCTGATTGATCAGGTCATGCCGGGCGGCAGCAAACCTGTGCGGGTGGTGGGGTTTCCGCAAGCGCCCCTTGATGCGCCAACCATGATTGACCCAGAGCCAGCAATTGTGCCAGAGGTTCTGTCGGCGGAAGAGATTCCCTATGCTCCGGCTCGCCCTGCCACCTTAGACAGAGAAGCCGCTGCTGAAACCTATAACTATCCCCACGTCCGGGCCAGAGGCCCAATTGAAGGCACCCTGGCCTGCTTTCAGATGCTTTCGCAGCATTTGGGGCTACCTTTCCGGCGAGATGTGGTACGACGGGTGCTCAATAACCAATCAGAGCGGATGGGGGGAGTTTCGCTGCCGGTTTGTGGGGCGATCGCCGAGATGATTGGCTTAAACTCGCAGTTGGTGAATGTGCCAGCCAATTCAATCTCGCAAATTCCAGCCCCAGCCCTGATTGCTTGGCAAGATAGCTTTGCGATTCTCTACAAAGTAACTGAGCGGGAAGTGGTGCTGGGTAGCCCTGAAACTGGAATTCTGCGCCGCAAGCCCGACTACTTTAGCCATGACTGGAGGGAATCCGCTGAAGTCCTGCTGCTGCAAGCCAGCAAAGAAACGCCCAAACAGCGGTTTGGACTGTCGTGGTTTTGGCCCTCGGTGCAAAAGCATCGCCGGGTGTTGATTGAGGTCTTAGTTGCTTCCTTTTTTGTCCAACTGTTTGGGCTAGCCAATCCACTGATTACCCAGCTAATTATTGATAAAGTGCTGGTGCAAAACAGCGTTAACACCCTAAACACTTTGGGGATTTTACTGGTAGTGGTGGCAGTGTTTGAAGCCCTGTTGAGCAGTCTGCGAACCTACCTGTTTGTTGATACCACCAATCGGATCGACATGACGCTGGGATCGCAGGTGATTGATCACCTGCTGCGGTTGCCCCTGCGCTACTTTGAAAAGCGTCCAGTCGGCGAACTCTCAACCCGAATTAATGAGCTAGAAAACATTCGTAATTTCTTGACCGGGACAGCCCTGACCGTGGTTTTAGACGCCGTCTTTTCGGTGATCTATATCGTGGTCATGATCATCTATAGCTGGCTGCTGACAATTATTGCCCTGATCACCGTGCCGCTATTTGCCCTGCTTACCTTTATAGTGGCGCCAATTGTTCGCCAGCAAACCCGCGACAAAGCTGAGCGGAACGCCGAAACTCAGTCCTACTTAGTTGAAGTGGTCTCAGGGATTCAGACCGTCAAATCGCAAAATATTGAGCTAAATGCCCGCTGGCGCTGGCAAGACCGCTACGCTCGCTACGTGAATGCGGGCTTTAAGACGGTTTTGACTTCGACCACCGCTGGCTCGATGAGCAACTTCCTGAACAAGCTGTCCGGGCTGCTCCTGCTGTGGGTGGGAGCCTATTTGGTGCTGGCTGGTCAACTCACCTTGGGACAGTTAATCGCCTTCCGAATTATTGCTGGTTACACCACCAGTCCACTATTGCGGCTGATTCAACTCTGGCAGAATTTCCAGGAAACCGCCCTTTCCCTGGAGCGACTGAGCGATATTATCGACAGCCCACAGGAAATTGAAATGGCGGGGCGAGATAATATTCCGATGCCGGTGATTAGAGGGGCTGTCACCTACGAGCGGGCCTGTTTTCGCTTTACTCCAAATGGGCCGCTGCAACTGAGTAATGTCAGTCTGGAAATTCCGGCCGGTCACTTTGTCGGCGTGGTCGGTCAGAGTGGCTCCGGCAAGAGTACGCTGATGAAGATGCTGCTCAAGCTCTACGATCTGGAATCCGGACGGGTGTTAATTGACGGATATGACATTAGTAAGGTGGAGCTTTACTCTGTCCGATCGCAGGTCGGTGTGGTGCTGCAAGATACATTGCTGTTCCAGGGCACCGTCCAAGACAACATTGGCTTAACCAATCCTGACGCTTCCCAAGAGGCAATTATCGAAGCGGCTAAAGTTGCCTATGCCCACGACTTTATTATGACCTTGCCCCAAGGCTACAACACCCAAGTCGGCGAACGCGGCGCTAACCTGTCTGGCGGGCAGCGGCAGCGGTTGGCGATCGCCCGTACGGTGCTGCAAAACCCCAATTTATTAATCCTAGATGAAGCGACTAGCGCCCTCGACTACCTGGCAGAGCGGCAGGTCTGCAACAATCTGCGGGAAGCCTTTAAGGGACGAACTGTGTTCTTCATTACCCATCGCCTGCCCTCGATTGCGCAATCTGACACGATTATTATGATGGATCAGGGACTGGTAGCCGAACAGGGCACCCACACTGAACTGATGACCCTGCGAGGCCAGTATTACGCTCTCTATCAGCAGCAGGCTAGCCAGTCAGACCTTTAATTTAGCCAAGGCAAAACGTTATGAACCCTGAAAATGGCAAACCTGCGATCGCTGGCGTTCCGCCAAAACCGGACCCCAAGCCCGGCCCCTTTGATCAGCCCGTTGTCCTCCAACAGTCTAGGTTTTGGTCACGCGGGATCATCTGGTCAATTATTGGTGTCACGACCTTCGGCTTGATTTGGGCCGCTGTGGCGCGGTTGGAAGAGGCCGTGCCAGCCCAAGGCAAACTAGAGGCCAAAGGGTCAACCCAAGAAATTAAAGTTCCTTCCAACGGCGTCGTCAAAACCGTCTACGTTGAAGATGGCCAGCAGGTGAAGCAGGGGCAAAAACTGCTCAGCCTCGACTCATCGGCAGCGGCGGCCCAGAAACTTTCTCTGCAAAACATAAAAGCAAACCTGCGGCAAGAAAATGCTTTATACACCTCACTAATGCAAGATCAGGTAGTGGCACCTCCCAGCGCGGCTATCCTTAAAATCAATCCAGGGTTGGCTTCTGTGGCGAGAAGCCGCGTCACGCTGGCCAACGAAAACCGCTTATTTCGGGCAGAATTGAACAATAAAAGCAGTAATCTAAGTGCAGACCAGCGGGAAAGACTGCAATCGAGCCAAGTTGAGCTAGACTCTCGCCGTCAGGCAGCTCAGCTCGAAGTTTCTCAACTGCAAGAGCAACTGGCTCAGGCCAAGGCCCAACTGGCTGGCGCGATCGATATCTTAAAAATCAATCAGGGCATTCTGAAGGATATTGAGCCGCTCAAAGAGTCTGGGGCGCTGTCGCGAATTCAGTACCTGAAGCAATTTCAAGATGTCCGTACCCAGCAGGTAGAAGTTGATCGCTATACCCAAGAAATTGCTCGCTTGACCTTCGCGATTACTCAAGCCAGACAAAAGCTGACGAATACAGTCGCGATTTCACGCAAGGATTTGCTGACCCAAATTGCTGAAAATGATAAAAAGATTGCCGAGATTGACAGCCAATTCTCAAAAGCCTTGGTTGAAAACCAGAAAAAACTGGATGAAACAGACAGTCAATTGAGTCAAGCTGAGCAAGTCTTGCGCTACCAGGATGTGCATTCTCCGATTGAGGGCGTGGTGTTTGACCTGAAAGCCGCGCCTGGCTATGTGGCCAATCCAAACGTGAATGAAGCTTTAGTGAAAGTGGTTCCCAATCGCAATTTGGTGGCTAAAGTTTACATTACCAATCAAGATATTGGCTTTGTCAGAAAGGGCATGAAAGCTGATGTTAGGATTGACTCCTTTCCTTTTAGCGAGTTTGGTGATGTTAAAGGCGAACTTGCTTGGGTGGGTGATGATGCCCTGCCGCCAACCGAAGAACGTAAATTTGTGGCGTTTCCAGCCAAGGTCAACCTCGATCGCCAATTTATGATGATCAATGGCAAGAAAGTAAGATTGCAGTCTGGGATGGCGGTGAGCGTAAATATCAAGATCCGCGATCGCTCGGTTCTGAATCTGTTCACTGACTTGTTTAGTCGCCAAGTTGAACCCCTCAAGAATGTGCGCTAAGTCTTGTCGGTCGTGATCTGTAGCAGTTATAAACCGTTCTAAATCGTCAATGAAACCCAGCGGTTTGTGAAAAAGGGTTCCTTGGGAACCCTTTTTCACAAACCCAAATCGGATTGCTATAGAATGAGATTTGCTTCTTGAAGCATGATCCCCTGGAGAGGTGGCAGAGTGGTCGAATGCGCTTGACTCGAAATCAAGTATGGCGGCAACGTCATCGTGGGTTCAAATCCCACCCTCTCCGTTTCTGTAGCATCCTATTTTAATCTTCACCATGTCAGGGCTTTGGGCGATCATCAATGATTCCCGGCTGATGACTTGAGTGGGTTGTCCTAAATCCTGACTTCAATCCCACTACCCTTAAGTGAACGTAAAGTCGGGATCATTCTTGAGCGATTGCCTCGTCTATCTGTGAGTCTTGCCAATGACCTTAAAACGTTTGATTTTAATCGGGCTGACCTTAATTGTTAGCCTCTTGATTGGGCTTTCTCTGTTGGATAGTTTGTTTCAACCCCAAGCCCAGAGTCAATTAGAGCTATATCAAACCGACTTAGTGCTGCAAGCCTCGGAATGGCGTGATTTAGAAACGGAAGACAAAACTGCTTCCTGGCAAAAATTGCTGGGAGGTGAGCCAATTCAAAACGGCTTGCAGCAGTACAACGAAATGCGGCGATCGCTGCAAAAAAGCTTAGAGCAAGCCCTCAAACCAGATTTGACTGGCGGCGATCGTCCCCCAGGTCTGCCGCCCGCCTTGCTCAAACAGCAACTGGCTCAATTGGACCTTCGGATCGGTCTCCTTTCTGCCCGTGCGGATCAAACCCAGCAAGCTCAGCAGACTTGGGCAACCGTAGCCGCCGAGTCAACTAGCCCCCGGCTGAGCGACAGCGCCCAGATTTTAGCCGGGCTTTGGAGTCAGCCTCCGCGAGTGTTAACTCAGGCGGAAGCCACCTTAACTACAACCTTGAAAGGATGGTTTCGCTACCAAGCCCTGCAACAGCTTTATCAAGTTCAACCCCAACCAGAAGCGCTGGCCAAGCTGGACTTGGCAGAGCAAGCCGCCGCCGAGAGCGCTGCCTTGCGCTTAGCTGTCGTCGGTGGAATCCCAACCCTGGGTGGGCTTTTCGGGTCTGGGCTATGGCTATTTTGGCTGGTTAAGACTGGCATCAAAACCTATCGTCAGCAAAATTCAGATCCGGCTACAGCAGAGGCTGGATCACCGATCGCCGCCACCTCTGTGCCCTGGCCAAGTGAAACGATTTGGCAGGTAATGGTGCTGTGGTTTACCGCCTTTTTTGGGGTCAGCTTGGCATTTGTACCGCTGCTGGCTCGGCTGCTGGGGGTGACAGCAGGCAGTGTCAGTCCGCTGATCCAGGCTGCCTTTGCGCTCTTAACCTATAGCCTGTTGATGGCAACCGGCTTGACGATTCTCTATGTTTCAATCCGCCCGTTTGTCGCTCAGCCCCTGACTTGGCTGCCGCTCAAATTGACTGGCAATTGGTTTTGGTGGGGCCTGGCTGGCTATTTTGCCGTTTTGCCCTTAGTGTTTGTGGTTTCTTTAATCAACCAGCAGTTGCTGCAAGATCATGGCGGCGGCAACCCGATTTTAGAAATTATTTTGGGTAGCCACGATCGGCTGACAATTGGGATTCTCTGGTTCATGGTGGCCGTGCTGGCACCCGTGTTTGAAGAGACGCTGTTTCGGGGTTTCTTTTTGACTTCTTTAACTCGCTATTTGCCGACTTGGTCAGCGATCGCCCTCAGCGGCGGCGTGTTTGCGATCGCCCATCTTAACCTGGCGGATGTTCTACCCTTAACCGTTTTGGGCATGGGGCTGGGCTATGTTTATTTGCGATCGGGCAATCTGTTGGCCTCAATGCTGCTACACGGAATTTGGAACAGTGGGTCTTTCTTGGGACTCTTGTTGCTGAGTAGTTCTCAGTCAGGTTGAGGGATGCTGACGGACTGCGATCGCCAGATGATCATTTTGCTTTAGTTAAAAATAAAACTATGCCTCTCCAAGTTTACGGCATCCCCAACTGTGGCACCTGTAAGAAAGCCCTGGCTTGGCTGGAAAGTCGCGGCGTGGCCTACGCATTTATTAATACGAAAGAGCAGCCGCCGACAGAACAGATGATTCAAACTTGGGTTAATACCCTCGGTGCTAAGCCAATCCGGAATACTTCTGGTCAATCCTACCGATCGCTGGGCCCAGCCAAAGATGACTGGTCAGATCAGCAGTGGGTTGCCGCTTTTGCCCAGGATGCGATGCTGCTAAAGCGACCGCTGTTCGTCAAAGATGGAACGGCTGTTTTGGCTGGTTTTCGCGCTCCAGACGAGGTTCTGATCCAAAAACTGGGTCTATAAGCACAATTTAGTCGTCTTGCCTTCTGCCTCCTGCTTTCTTGCCTTTACCTTCCCCTTCCTCCTCTTTGCCTCCCCCCTCTTGACCAGCCGATCGCCGCTGCTCAACTTGGGCCTTGATTTGCCCTTCATAGCCCTGGGCTGACGGTTGGTAAAAAACTTGCCCCTGCAAATTGTCCGGCAGGTATTGCTGAGCCACCCAATGATCCCGGTAAGCATGGGGGTAAAGGTATCCGGCTCCGTGCCCCAGCCCCTGGCGATCGCGGCTGGCATCTTTAAGCGGATCAGGGACTTCTCCTGACTGCTCGTTTTCCACCGCAGCCAAAGCGTCAAAAAAGCCGATTACACTATTCGATTTAGGCGCTGTAGCCAGATAGAGCGTGGCTTGGGCTAGCGGGTAACGTCCCTCTGGCATCCCGACCCGATCGAAGGCAGCAGCACAGGCAGTCACCACGACAACTGCTTGCGGGTCAGCCAGCCCGATATCTTCGCTGGCCAAAATCAACAGCCGACGGAAAATAAACCGGGGGTCTTCGCCGGCGTAGACCATGCGCGCTAACCAATAGAGGGCGGCATCCGGGTCTGAGCCGCGCACGCTTTTGATCAAGGCGCTGATCGTATCAAAGTGGGCATCTCCTTCTTTGTCGTAAAGCACGGCCCGCTGCTGAATCGACTCTTCGGCCACCGGCAGAGTAATCTGAATCAGGCCTTTAAGATCGGCAGGGGTTGTTTCTACTGCCAAGGCGAGGGCATTCAACAGGCTGCGAGCATCGCCATTCGCCACATTCACCAAGTGAGCCAGCGCTTCAGGTGCAACTTGGACGGCTAGCTGGCCGTAGCCCCGTTCGGGATCAGCGATCGCCTGGGCGACAACCTGGCGCAAATCGGACTCGGTTAATGGCTTAAGCTGAAACAGACGCGATCGACTGACCAGGGCTTTATTCACCTCAAAATAAGGATTCTCAGTCGTTGCCCCGATCAAAATCACGGTGCCATTTTCGACCCAGGGCAACAGCGCATCCTGCTGAGATTTATTGAACCGATGGACTTCATCCACAAACAAAATGGTGCGCTGGTGCTGAAATTTTCGCTTGTCGGTGGCCGTGGCGATCGCCTCTCGAATTTCCTTTACCCCCGCCAGCACTGCGTTAATCGCAATGAAATGGGCCTGGGTTGTATTGGCAATAATCCGAGCCAAGGTCGTTTTGCCTGTGCCAGGCGGACCAAAAAAAATCAGCGAAGACAGTTGGTCGGCTTGAATTGCCCGTCGCAGTAACCGTCCAGGGGCCAAAATATGATCCTGACCAATAAATTCTTCGAGAGTGCGCGGGCGCATCCGAGCCGCCAAGGGCGCTTCGGCGGCCGTCACCTGCTGGTAGTGCTGTTCAAACAAATCCATAGGGAGTCACCCACGCGCCCAGTTGCGATCGAACCTGCGATCAATCGTTTAAGAGACGGTCTATCAATTCAGTACTGAAGAGCATTACAGAGGCTAACAAACTCTTCTATCCCAAACTTATTCCCAATTATGGAGTTGGCTGGGATTGCTTGCTCAGAATAAGGGCAGTGATTTTAGCATCCCACTCTGGATCATCCAGTTCTATAGAAGACTTAGTGGGCCGACGGCTGATTTCCCAGTAAATGGGTTGCACTTCTGGGGTACCTTTTAGCTCCCACGCCAGATCAGCTAATTGGCGACTGGTGAGCTGAGATAGGTCTTGGGGGGATGAGTTATTCACCGTTATTAACCTCTCCTGTGGGCGTAATGCGAAAAAGCAACGTTGCCTGACTCTCGTACCGTCCAAGATGAACGTAAAGGTTTTTATCTTCGCCAAGCTCTATAAATGCAATCAAAGAAGACAGCAATACAGCTCGCCTCACAAATTGATAGAAAGCACGTAGCTGTTCAGTTGTTGGCTCCATCAGCCCTACCCTGAATCATGAATTTCCTGTGGGCCATCTGTTCAGGCAATGTTGCCACAATTACATAGTCCCTCGTTGGTTAGCATTTCTGTACTTGCTTTACAGGAGCGATGCCGAACAAATTTTCAATACAAACAATAATAACGGCTTTCGCAGCGGTAAAAGCCGCTGAAAATCCCAGTAGTAGGCTTGAGAGTGTTAACGCGCCCGGTTGGGATCGAACCAACGACCGACCGCTTAGAAGGCGGTTGCTCTATCCACTGAGCTACGAGCGCAATTCTAGACAAATTGTATCCGCGGAATCTCCAACAGGGCAACTTATCGTCATCAATTGGTACTATCAGCAGGGATGTATCATACTTTAACTCTGTAAATCAGATAGTTGCTCAAAGCAAGATAGAGCGCATAATGATGAAGGTAGTCTCTCCAGGGAGGGACATGAATCTAAGGTACTGCTGGCATGACTTATAAGAAGCTCCCTGAACTAGAAAAGCAAGAAATTCTCCGCCTTTACCAGGCAGGCACAGGCACAATTCCCAGCCTTGCCGAGCAGTATGGAATTAGTACAACAACGGTTCGCCGGATTCTTAAAGGCGCAGATAGCCCAACTCCAGTCGCCGTTTCGCCTGCGATCGTTTCTCCCTCCATTCAAGTTGTGCCTGATCCCGTGACTGCGGAACCGGAAGCACGCCGATCGCGCCGCCGCTCTGCTGGGCCCCGTCAGCCCGCCGTCGCCTTGCCTGAACCGGCGATCGCTCTACCTGAACCAGTCGTCAGCCCTCTCACCCAGGTTGTTGCCTCTGCTCCTGTGATCTCTGCGCCAGCCCCGCCTGTTTTGAAGCACCAACAAGCGCTCACGGCCGAGATCGAAGCAGAACTGGCAGACTTAACCGATGACGAGCTAACCGAAGACCTGGATGATGATTTAGACCTGGATGATGATCTAGACCTGGATGATGAAGCCTTAGAGGGTGAAGAAGCCCTGTGGGAAAAACCCCAGCTTCATGCCGATGGGTTAGTGCATATTGTGCCGCTGGCTGAAGCCAGCTTGCCCAAAACGTGCTATTTGGTAGTTGACCGAGTTGCAGAACTGATTACTCGTCCGCTGAAAGATTTTGGCGAGTTGGGGCAATTCCCAGAAGCAGAAACGCAGCAAAAAACCTTGCCCGTTTTCGACAACCATCGCGTGGCCAAGCGGTTTGCTAACCCTCGCACCCAGCGTGTTATTAAGCTGCCAGACAGTCGGCTGCTGCAAAATACCTCAGCTCACCTTTGGGCCAAGGGCATTACTCGATTGCTAGTCAATGGTCAAGTCTATTCCTTAGAAGCCACAGAGGTATAAATTAGAGCCAGACCTCGCCAGCAGCGATCGCTGAGATTAGTTGAGCCAATTGTTATAGAGAATTTTGACCCTATGAAAGCAATGATTTTAGCCGCAGGTAAAGGGACAAGAGTTCGTCCGATTACCTACACAATTCCAAAGCCGATGATTCCGATTTTGCAAAAGCCGGTGATGGAATTCTTGGTGGAGCTGCTGCGCAAGCATGGGTTTGACCAAATTATGGTCAACGTTAGCCATCTGGCCAAAGAAATTGAAGATTATTTCCGAGATGGGCAGCGGTTTGGCGTCCAAATTGCCTATTCCTTTGAAGGGCGAATTCAAGATGGGGAACTGGTAGGAGAAGCCCTGGGATCAGCCGGAGGCATGCGCCGAATTCAGGACTTTTCGCCCTTCTTCGATGATACGTTTGTCGTCTTGTGTGGTGATGCCCTAATCGACCTCGATTTAACGGCTGCCCTGAAATGGCATCGTGAAAAAGGATCGATCGCCACCGTCATCATGCGGTCTGTCCCTAAAGAAGAAGTCTCTAGCTACGGGGTTGTTGTCACTGATCAGGACGGGCGGATCAAAGCCTTCCAAGAAAAGCCACCTGTAGAAGAAGCACTCAGCACCACCATCAACACGGGGATTTATCTTTTTGAGCCAGAGGTACTCGACTACATTCCATCTAAAACAGAGTTTGATATTGGCAGTCAACTTTTTCCGATGCTTGTCGAGATGAGTGCGCCCTTCTATGGGCTAGTGATGGATTTTGAGTGGGTTGACATTGGCAAAGTCCCCGACTACTGGCAGGCAATTTGCAGCGTCCTGATGGGAGAAGTGCCAAACGTTGAAATTCCAGGGCATGAAGTGGCACCCGGCATTTACACCGGCATTAATGTTTCGGTGAATTGGGACAAGGTGGATATTCAAGGCCCGGTCTATATTGGCGGCATGACGCGGATTGACGATGGCGTAACCATTATCGGGCCTTCCATGATCGGCCCCAATTGCCGAATTTGCGAGGGCGCAACCGTTGAGCACAGCGTCATTTTTGACTACTCGCGGCTTGGCCCGGATGTGCGGCTGATCGATAAGCTGGTATTTGGTCGTTACTGCGTCGATAAAACTGGCACCACCATTGACGTTAGAGCAGCCGCTTTAGACTGGTTGATCACCGATAATCGTCAAGATGACTCAGGAATTGCGCCGCAATATCCTGTGCCAGACTGGGTATTGACCGATCAGCCGCTGGGCAATTAGCAGTAATCGGCAGCAATTTCAACTGCAACAGGCGCGGATCGCCAAAATGATCAGGTTGAATCGGCTGGGTTGGTGAAAGAACTCGATAGCGAAGCCAATTTTTTCTCTAGCGATCGCAGCCGCTGGCTTAAGGTCGCTAAATTTTTGAATTCGGCTGAGGTTCGCAGCCAAAGCTTGTGATCAATCGCTGGATAGCCAGCAACCTGGCTCCCCGCCGGTAGGGATTTGGTAATCCCAGATTGAGCGGCTACCACGACGCGATCGCCAAGCGTCAAATGTCCGGCGATCCCAACTTGACCGGCTAAAATCACTTGGTTGCCGACCTGGGTTGAACCGGCTAAACCGACTTGCCCGCAGAGCAGCGAGTTTTGTCCCACCTTAGAGCCGTGGCCAATTTGAACCAAATTATCAATTTTGGTGCCCCGACCAATTTCAGTTGCTCCAACGGTTGCCCGATCGATCGCGGAATTGGCCTGAACCTCAACATCATCTTCCAGGATGACGGTGCCTGCTTGCAGAATTTTGTAGAAGCTGCCGTCCGCCAGCGGCACAAATCCATAGCCATCCGCTCCCACGATCGCCCCATTTTGGACAATCACCCGCGCTCCCAGCCGCACTTGCTCTCGAATCACGACATGGCTATGCAAGGTTGAACCCGCCCCAATCACGGCCTGATCGTAAATGGCACAGTGGGGATGAATCGTCACATCATCGCCAATTTGGACATGGTTGCCAATCACGACGTAGGCTGCGATCGCCACATTCTGACCCAAGCTGACTCCTTCACCCAAAACGGCCGTTGGATGGACAGTTCGGGCTAATTGAGGCTTGTGATGAAATAGCTCGATCGCCTGAGCAAAGGCCAAGTAGGGGTTTTTGACTCGCAGGGTTGGCATTGCCAGTTTGGTATCAAAATTATCGGCTACAAAAATCGCCCCAGCTCGGCACGTCGGGAGTTTGGCAATATATTTTGGATTAGAAAGAAACGTCACATCTCCAGGTTCAGCTTCATCAATGGTGGCAACCCCAGTAATTTCAAGACTGCACTCCGACTCAACTTGAGCCTGCACTAGCTGGGCTAATTCCTGAAGTTGCATGGGCGAGATACCAAAAAACTAAGGCTATTCTAAGCTTTTCCAGTCCAATCAAAATTATCGACTGCACACTCCGGCCGATTTTCGGGCATTCTATTAAAGAGGGTGATATTCAACCTGAAGTTAGTAGGAAAGGTGAGTAAAACGTAAGCTGTCGTCAATTAAAGCTGAGAAAAAGATCAGAATGAACCATATTAGAAGAAAAGGTTAAATTTATATCGACCGAGATTTTTAAAGTTTTTTTTGAAGTGTTCCTAGCTAGGTTTATATGCAACCTTCCCTAACCCAGCTTTCTCCAGTTAGTCGTTACTATGTACGGAAACTCCTGCAGCAGAATCTGGGGGTGATCCAATCTAGTCAAGGTGTGGTTGATGCGGGGGTGCCTGGGTCTTTAGATGTAGAGCAAGCGCTTGATCGCTTGCTTGGCGATGGCATAGACACCTCTGCCAAAGTAGCCGAGCTGGAGCGCCTAGCCTATTTGCATCAGGGCTTGAGCACTCAGGGCAATCTTTATAGCGATGATGTGGCGGAGCTAGAGTCGAAAGTATTTTCGCTGTTAGGTATCAAAAAGCAAGCGCCCGTTGTCCCCAAGACTGAGGTTGAGCAAAAACCACTGATTAAGGTGGAGGCTGGGGTTGAGCCTGAACCAGTGGCGATCGCGGAAACCCCTGACCCGCTGCTAACCGAACCGCTGCTGGAAGTTGAGGTGGCTCCTCCCCCCCCGCCGGTTGTAATTACGCTCGAATCGAGGCTAGCGGTTCTCAACCAGTTGAGCCAATTTGGGCAAAAGTACCTGGGGGGGTTGCTTGTAGTCAATTACTTGCAGTCTGCTCGCCCGTCTAGGCCTTGGATGAGCCAGTTTCAAATTTCCCGGTCTGGGCAGATTACCCATGCAGGCGAGCAGGTGTTTGGGGTAGAGCAACAGCAAGATGTTCAAGAGTGGATGACTCGCTTTATCAAAGACTGCAATGGCGTAATTCGCAACTTTGCCCAGATGGTGAAGCAAGCCGATATTCAAATTGACCTGCCAACTCCGACCGTTCCGCCGCCAGTTCAACCCGCCAAAACAGACATCGACGCCGAAGATTTGCGCCGGGCGATCGCCCAAGCAGAACTGCGAGTTTACTATCAGCCGATTGTGCTGCTAGAGAGCTTACAAATTGCTGGTTTTGAGGCGCTTGTTCGCTGGCAACATCCCCAGCGGGGTTTGCTGCCGCCCAGCCAATTTATTCCCCTGGCGGAGTCGAGCGGCTTAGTGATTGATTTGGATTGGTGGGTGCTTAAAAAAGCATGTACACAAGTTAGTCAGTGGCAGACTCAATACTCTTTTCTGGCTAATCTTAGTATCAGTGCTAATCTGTCTTGCCAGCAGTTTGTGCAGCCAGATTTGATTCAACAGGTCGAGGCAGTTTTGCGTGAAACCCAGATTAATCCCCACTCTTTAAAACTAGAGATTACCGAGGGGGCAATCGCTGCCGATGCGGGTGCAGTCAATCAGACCCTAGATCAACTCAGAGCGATGGAACTGCAATTGAGCATGGATGACTTTGGCACCGGCTATTCGTCTCTCGGTCGGCTCCAAGATTTTCCGGTAGACGTTCTAAAGATCGATCGCTCGTTTATTCAGCGTTTGGGGATTAACCAGGGCAGTACAGAAATTGTCCGCACGATTATCACGCTGGCCCACAGTTTTGGCATGCAGGTGGTAGCCGAGGGAGTAGAAACCTCTCAGCAGCTAGAGGTTCTGCGATCGCTAGATTGTGAGTATGTTCAGGGCTATTTCTGCTATCAACCCTTGCCAACCGATCAGCTCGAAAATCTGTTTAAGACCCATCCCAGCATTTTCATCTCGCAGACCTAACGCGAAGCCAAACGAGGTAACAAATCAATCATCTGAGTCGGATCAAGTAGAAAAATAGTCTGACTGCCGTCTTCCGTTTCAGCAACCGTTACGTGGCTGGCAATGCTGAGCGTATCGACCTGACGATAGCTGGCTGGCAAAACTCGCACATTTGTGGTGGGGACTTCCACCAAAGCTGGCGATTTTTCGACCGGAATTCCCAGCAGTTCGCCGCTGGTCAGACCCAAAACAACTAGATAACTGGCTTCAGGGATCGGCCGACCGAAGACTGACCGATGTAAATCAACAATCGTAACTTCTTGATCGTCAAGGTGAGCAACCCCAGCCAAAGTCTGCCCACTGCTGTGAATGGTGGTTTGGCTGATAATTTTTTTGACTGAGTTAATCTCCACTCCCAGATATAAAAGTTTAGTGCTGCTCTGACCCAAGCTAAAAACGATCAGCTTGAGGGTCTGGACTGATGAGGACTGGTTTAAGGTAGCCATAGCTGTGAATCAGACAATAAAAGGATGCAGTGGGCTTTCTAGGATTTTTAATTTCGCAGTTGAACATTGCGCTACTTAACGGGCGATTGCGGTGTCTTGCAGCAGCCCCTGCAGGCTGAGCAAGAATTGCTGTTCGATATAAGGCTTGGTGAAATAGTCAGTCGCCCCAAGCTGGAGCGCCAAGCGTTTATGCTTTTCACCACCGCGAGAAGTCAGCATCACAACCGGGACTGACATCAAGTCTGGGTCTTGGCGGCGGTGGGTCAAAAACTCAAAGCCATTCATGACCGGCATTTCGACATCACAAATCACTAATTTGACCGGGTGCTGCTGCAACTGCTCCAGCGCTTCCCGCCCATCGCGAGCTTGCAGGACGCGATAGCCAGCTCTTTCGAGAGTCATGGAGAGGGTTTGGCGCATGCCAGCAGAGTCATCGACAATCAACAGGCTTGGCAGCGTATGTAGGCGCTTCGGCACCTGGGTTGGCTGGTTCACCTGGGGCGGCTGTCCTTGCAGGCCGGCGATCAAGGAGAGAGTGTCAATTACCGGCACCAGGGTGCCATCCCCCATAATCGTGCAGCCATAGAGGTAGCTGGGAGCTTTTAAAGCTGAACTGAGCGGTTTGATCACCAACTCTTGCTCAACCAGCAGTTTTTCGACTTCCAGCGCAAAGGGTTGCCCGCCCTGCCGCAGCACGAGTAAAGGCGATGCCCATTCAGCCGGGGTTGGCACAGACCCCAACGACAGGTTGGGCGCAGTTTCTGGCAGAGGGCAGTTGTAGGGTAAGAGATTCTGGAGGCTGTAAATCGGGATCAGGCGATCGCCCCACTGTAAAAAGCGCTGCCCGCTGGAGCGCTTGATCTGCTGAGGCTGTGGGTTGACGAGATCTTCAATGCTATCGGAAGGCAGGGCGACACTGCTCACCCCCGACCAAACCACCAGCAGCTTCGAGATGCCCAAGGTAAGCGGAATCCGCAGGGTGAAGGTGGTGCCTTTGCCAGGATGAGAGGTGAGGCTGACAGTGCCCTTGAGCGATTGCAGTTGGGCCCGGACAATATCAAGCCCGACGCCACGACCAGACAGTTCACTCACCTGATCAGCAGTCGAAAAGCCCGGTTCAAACATGAAATCGAGCAGGCGATCGCTAGACACTTGACCCGCTTCTTGCGCCGGCAGATAGCCCATTTCAACTGCTTTGGTGCGAATCTTCTCTAGATCAATTCCGCCTCCATCGTCTGTTACCTCAATCATGGTGCGGCTGCCCTGGTAGTAGGCATGAATTTTAATTTGCCCCCGCTCTGGCTTGCCCTGCTGCTGCCGCAGTTGGGCAGATTCAACCCCGTGGTCAAAGGCATTGCGGAGCAGGTGCAGAAGCGGGTCATAAAGCTTCTCCAGTAAGGCTTTATCGACCAAAACCCCAGTCCCAGAGAGCTGCAAGTCCACAGGCTTTTTATATTGCAGCGACATCTCCCGCAGCAAGCGTGGAAAGCGATTGAGAATATTTTCTAGCGGTAGCATCCGGGCCCACATCAGCTCGTTGCGCAGCCCGGTCAAAAGCTGCTGCTGCTTGACCAAGCCTCGGTCAGACTGCTCAGCAAACAGGGTGACATCGCCCACTTTTTCTTCCAGCAGCAAAATCGACTCGACGGCAGACTGCAAAAGGTTATAGATTTCACCGTAGCGATCTAGCTCTAGGGAATCAAAGTCGCTGCGGTAGGCCGCTCCGGGCGCGGTGATCGCCATTGAGGTTGACTGTAACCGAGCGCCCGTATAGCGATCGGGGCTAATCAACATTTTGTTGAGTTGAGTGCGCAGTTGCCCACCAATCCCCAAAAACTGCTCAAATCTCTGCCGAAGGTTTTGCAGTGAAGCCTGAAGCTGTTCATTTTGCAGCGATAAACTGTTGCGGTTAATCGCCAGTTCTCCAATCTGGTTATTCATCCGCTCCAACTGAGCCATCTCTAGGCGCACGGTTAGTTGTTCGGCGGGTTTCCTGTCGGTTGGCTGAGGCGCTTGCGCGGTCAAGATCGGGGCAGGCGGCTGGGCTGCGATCGGGGGTAAACTCTCCTCAAAGCTGGGCAGTTGGTCAAAATCCTGCTCGATCGCAGACAAGGCCGTGGCCAAATCCGCTGGAATCGCCGGGCTGTCAGCTTCTTGATTCGCTTGATCAGCAAGAGTTGTTAGCTCTCCGATTTGATTAAAAATGTCTTCAATGCTGGGAGGCTCTGTGCTAGGTTCGCTCAAGGCAGGCTCGACCAGCGTTGGGTCTGTTTGATCAGCTTGATCAGCCCATTCTTCCCAGAGGCTAGCTACCGCAAGTTCTGGCGATGATGAAGCTTCGGCTGGAATTTCGCTCCAGAGGGAGCTAAGCGGTTCTGCTTCCCTCGGTTGGGTTATATTGCTAAACATCCCATCGATGTCTTCCAGGTCTGGATCAGAGAAGCTGGAGTGGAAGTTTTCAAGCTTAAAGTCGCATTCGAGATTAATTGAGTAAGATTCAGCCTCTGCCAGCTGGCGCAATGCGGCAGCTGGCGTTCCTCCCTGTTTGCGATCGCCGTCGATCACCGCTTGATAGCTGGCTTGAAAGTCTGCTAGCGCCACCTGCATAATCACGGGTGCTTGCTGGGGCGATCGCTCTAAAGCGGTCAAGGTGAGTTGAGCAATTTCCCCCAGTCCAGGCAAGTCGAGGAGTTCTGCCAAGCCTTGAAAGACTTCCGCTTGGGAGCGCAATTCTACGGTTAGGGTTGGCTGATCGGGCTGCACCGCTGCCATCCGGTTTAAGGCTGCGGCGACATCGGTGGTAAAAATTTGCAGGGCAATATCAATTCCCATTTCGGCCACGGTCGGCAGGCGATCTTCGGTCGCTAAGTAGTCGCCCAGATGATGCTCAATCTGGGCAAACACTGGCTCGGCTGCCATCAGAGCTGCTTCACCATCAAAGGTGCTCCCGACCCGAATTGCTTCCAGCAGCGGCAGCCGCAGGCAGTCATAGGCTTGCAGCAAAAGCTGTTCTAGCTGATCGTCGATCGCTAATTCTTCGTTGTAGAGCGATCGAAAGCAGTCTTCTAGGCGGTGGGCCAGAATTTTAATTTCCGCTAAGCCCACATTGGCAGACCCGCCCTTAATCGAGTGAGCCGCCCGCATCAGCGTATGCACCTTGGCGGTGCTGCGGTCTTGACGCAGCCCCAGCAGTTCGGCTTCAATCATCTGCAAAAATTCAGGTGCCTCTTGAACAAAGAAACGGTAAGCCTGGTCGCGAATATCGGGATGGATAGCCATAGCACTAACTCAGCTTAAATTGACTGACGGTGGTCTGTAATTCTTGGGCAACTTTTAGCAGGTCTTGGAAGGAGTCCAGCACCTGATTTGCTCGATCAGACGTGGTGTTGCTAATCGCTGCTACATCGGTAATCGTGGCCGATACTGCGGTGGAAGCTTGGGCTTGGGCAACGGCAGCTTGGGCGATCGCTTGCACCAAGGCGGTAATTTGGTCACTGGCTTGGGCAATTTGGGTCAAGCTCCGGCGGGTTTCTTCCACCAGTTGCGTCCCCGTGACTACCTGCTGGGTTCCGGCTGCCATTGCGGTCACCACTTCGTTGGTTTCGAGCTGAATACTGGTCACTAGCTGTTCAATTTCTTCGGTTGCTTTGGCGGATTGTTGAGCCAGCGATCGCACTTCGTCGGCTAACACGACAAACCCGCGTCCTTCGTCACCGGCTCTGGCTGCTTCAATCGAGGCTTTCAGCGCCAGCAAGTTAGTTTGGGCCGCAAAATTACCAATTAGCTTCACCACTTTCGAAATTTTCTGGGAAGATTCCCCTAGCTGCTGCACTTTCTTGCCGGTGTCAGCCACGGTTTCGCGGATGGCGAGAATCCCTTCCACCGTCCGGTTCATAGCTAAATCCCCTTGATTGAGAGTTTGACCCGCCACCTGGACGGCTTGTTCAGCCGCCTGAGCACTTTGGGCAACCGTTTGAATCGACTCAGTCATCTCTTCAATTTGCTTCAGCACAGTCTTGATCGACTGAGACTGTTGGAGCGCGTCTTGAGAGAGTTCTTGCACTGCATCTTCATTACTGTCGGTAGTTTGGGCTACCTGCCCGGCTGCTCGCTGCACTTGAGTTACCAGCTTCCGCAAGCTCTCAATCGTGGCGTTATAGGAGTCGGCGATCGTGCCAATTTCGTCTTCTGTCACGTTAGCTCGCACCGTCAGGTCGCCCCGCTGTAGAGGCGCAACCTCGGTCAGCAGCTCTAATGCTCTGTTTTGCAGAAACTCTTTGGCTGCTTGCTGCTTGCTGGCACTGATGGTTTGGGCTCGAACCAGTTCAGCTTGAGTTGCTAACTGCTCCTCACTCGCCCTCATTTGGCCTTTCAGCAAGGTTTGAATTTGGGCAGCCATTCGGTTAATATTCTGACCCAAAACTGCCAGTTCATCCTCGCTGTCTGAAACTTCAACGCGGGTATCCAGATTCCCCATCCCCAAGGCTTCAACTGCTTTCGCCGCTTTAACGATCGGTTGAGTTGCTTGGTTTGCCAGGTAAGCGGCTAGGGCACCGACTAACAGTGCAGTGATTAAAGTTCCTAAACTAACAGCTATGAGTAGATCGTGTTGGGGCTTGAGGGCAATATCACCATCTAGCGTCGTGATTCCCACCCAGTTTAGGTCGGGCATGCCTGGAACTTTATCCTGGATCTTGTAAGCCACCAACCGCAGGTTATTTTGACCGTCAAGATTAAACTGGCTATCAGCTTTTTTGCCGACTATGCGCTTCGAGAACCCTGGAAATTCTGAATCAACTGACTTACCAAACAGCGACATATCCTGTTTTGAGACAAACACAAAGTTGCCATTGGAGTCAATTGCATGAATTTGATCGCCAAAGGTTGCAAGGTCTTCAACAGACGTATAGAGGGAGGTGAGGGGGACTTGAGAGCGAACAACACCCATTGTTTGCCCAGTCACAGTACTCTTAATCGGCACAGCAATCACCGC
The DNA here is from genome assembly GCA_019359715.1 of Aphanocapsa sp. GSE-SYN-MK-11-07L. GTDB lineage: Bacteria > Cyanobacteriota > Cyanobacteriia > Thermosynechococcales > Thermosynechococcaceae > JAHHGS01. Next base: position 116,945 of record JAHHGS010000139.1, read on the forward strand.
CACGATCGCACCTGTCCCTGCCAGCATTTCTGGATTGACAATCACCGGACTGCCAGTTTTTACAACTTGCTTAAAGTAAGCCTTGGTTTCAATATTTCCGACCGGAGCACCAGGGGTCTGAGCGATTCTTGTCCCATTCAGATCAAACACAGCAATGTTGCTGAACGTTTTGCCATAGATCTGCAAGGTATCGTTTAAAATCTGCTCTTTCTGCTCAGGAGTCGCTAATCCTGCTAGTTTGGGGTTTGCAAAGACGGCTGTTGCTGCCAGAGACTGAGTATCTCTGAGTCGTTCTCGCATGAACATTGCTAGTCTTCTGGCCAGAGCATTCACGCGCGCCTGTTTGCCATCTTGAATTTGTTGAGATACGGCCTGACCGGCAAAGGTATAGGCGGCAGCACCTGTTACCAGCACCGGCAGCACGCCAACTAGCATTGCCGCCGCAGTTACTTTTGTTCTCAGACTCAAACGCTTCCACAGCCCCCTGCCTTTGGTTTGGCCATTGCGGGGCCAGGCAATTTGCGCTCTCGGTTCAGAAGCGGGTGCCTCTAACAGCAGCGTTTTCTGATCGGTTGGATCTGACTCTGGCATCAGCAGGGTAGGTAGTTCAGAAATGGGCAGTTTAGAAATAGGCAGATCTGACTCTGGCTGCTTTCCGTTTAAGGAGGGATGGGTTGGGCTGTCGGGGAAACTCATGATTGGCATCCTTGGCATGACGAGTAGAGGGACGATCCGAGTGAACCAGATTGCTGACCAGAGCAGGAGCTAGCAGACTAGCTCAGCTTGAATTGGCTCACCGTGGCTTGCAGGTCTTGCGCCACCTTGAGCAGGTCTTGGAAGGAGCCGAGCACCTGAGTCGCACGAGTGGAGGTATTGTCGGCAATGCCAGCCACATCGGTAATTGTTTCTGAAACTAGACTAGAAGCCTGAGTTTGACTGACGGCGGCTTGGGCGATCGCCTGCACCAGGGCGGTAATTTGGTCACTGGCTTGAGCAACTTTAGCCAAGCTTTGGCGGGTTTCTTCCACCAGTTGCGTCCCGGCCACCACCTGCTGGGTTCCCGCTTCCATCGCCGTCACCACTTCGTTGGTTTCGGTTTGAATGTTGGCCACCAACTGTTCAATTTCAGCCGTCGCTTTGGCAGACTGGCGCGCCAGCGATCGCACTTCATCGGCAACCACGGCAAACCCGCGTCCTTCTTCGCCTGCATGAGCCGCTTCAATTGAGGCGTTGAGCGCTAGTAGGTTAGTCTGGGAGGCAAAACCACCAATCAGGCTCACCACTTTCGAAATTTTCTGGGAAGATTCGCCCAACTGTTTTACTTTCTTAGCTGTGTCAGCTACGGTTTCACGGATGGTCAGAATCCCCTCTACAGTTCGGTTCATGGCGATGTCACCCTCGCTGACGGTTTGGCTGGCCAATTGGACGGCTTGCTCAGCCGATTGAGCGCTCTGGGCGACAGTTTGAATCGATTTGGTCATTTGCGCAATTTGCTTCAGTGCCGCTTGCATTGCCTGCGACTGCTGCACAGCATCTGCTGTTAGCGCCTGCACAGAAACTTCATTGCTATCAGCGGTCTGTGAGACTTCTCCCGCCGCCAGTTGCACTTGCCTTACAAGCTTCCGCAAGCTTTCAATCGTGGCGTTGTAGGAGTCGGCGATCGTGCCAATTTCGTCTTCCGTCACGTTAGCTCGAATCGTCAAGTCACCTCGACGCAGCGGCCCAACTTCGATCAGCAGTTCTAGAGCGCGGTTTTGCAGGAACTCTTTGGCTTCCAGTTCCTTTCTGGCGTTTGCCATCTGCTGCTCGGTAATGGCGGATTGAGCAGCCAACTGCTCTTTCGCTGCTTGTTCTTGACTTTGCAGTAGGGTTTTGACTCGTTCCACCAGGTTGTTAAAACTGAGTGCCAAGGTTTGACTTTCGGCGGCTCCCTTTACCTCAGCTTGAACATCTAGATTGCCTTCAGCCACCTGTTCAGCCGCGACGGCTAGGGTGTTCAGGGGTTGAGATACTCGTCGGGCTAATAATATAATTGCCGTCGCAGCCACGGCTGCCAAAATCGGAGTCAGAATAATGAAAACAAGCGAGAGGTTACGACCCGCTTCACCCAAGTCAGCTTCTTCGATTGACAGCACAGCGACCCAGTTTGTCCCTGGGATCCGGCTCAGTTCAAATTCCTTGCCAGCATGAACAAAAATTGGTGCTGTCAAAACTTCTGAAACGTCAGGATTGGCGGCAAAACTCTCCCTAAACTTGTTGATTTCTTTCAGCACCGTATCCCCTCCGATTAGCTCAGTGCTGTCTTGGGGGCCATCTTGGTTCAGGGTTCTAAAGACTGCGTTCTCACTGCTGAGCAGTTGCATGGTCTTGTCACCGCTCCCCCCTAGAGTTTGGTTCAACTGTTGCAGGCGATTAACTAAAGCATCATCTAAGCTGGAAGAGTTGTACACACCCTTGATTACGCCGACAACCTGATCAGTTTTAGGATCTCTGATCGCCAAGTTTAATTCAATTCCAGCCGCAACCCTAGCCGAGGCATCTGGCTCCGGGTCACGCACATAAACCCCGTTTTCCTTCGCAATCTGCCACCACTTCTCATCTCCTTGATAAAAGTCACTGGTTGGATTGCTGTAGGCAACGTTGAACCCTTGTTTGCTGGTAAAGAAAACTTCGGCTAGACCCGCTTTATCTGCAACTCTGACCAGATAGTCATTCAAGATTGGGTTGGATTGGAGCAATTTTGTACCAGCGTAGCGCTTCTCCAGCTCAGCCGTCGGTTGCCCAGCCAATGACCCGGCCTGACTCGAACCTGCTTGAGCTGCTTCAATCACCAATGGGTTAGTGGCCACGATCGAGATAACTTCCAGGTTGCGAAGAACCGCCTTGCCAACATAGTCAGCATTATTGATCGTACGAGCCCGAACCGCTTCTAGTCCTCTTTGATAGGAATTTTGATAGGTGATACTGCTGGCAACGAAACCAGTCGCAACCAGGGGAATGAGGGTTACGGGTAAAAGCGTTGTTAAGAGTTGATTTCTGAGGCTCATGCCCTTGGCGCGAGGCTGCTCTGTTGGCCCAGCTAGCGGACTTTTGCCTGCGGTTTCGGGTTGGCCCAGATCATCCCCAATCTGCTCTTTAGCGAATAAATTTGCATTTGGTAACTCCGACTGAGCCTCTTGCTCAGCCGCATCTGGCATCAACAAAGTCGGGAGTTCAGAAACAGGAATCTCAATCTCTTCCAGCTTTCGATTCTGATGGTTCCCGTTCTGATAGTTCTGAGTTGGGCGGTCAGATAAACTCATGGCAAAAATCCTTAATCCTTTCAGGGGTAAAATACAGGCCGATCGCTAAAGGTCAATAACGGTATGCAACTGCTCCATCTGCAGTCAGCTTCAGAACATCGCTTAAATTGAGCAATGGGTTCACAAAATTCTGAGCGGGTCAATTGCTAGACAGCATGCGGTCAAAAATCGCGGCAGCATCGATCGCTAGCAGCATTTCACCCTTGCGGCTGAGCGTAAACCCCCGCAAAAACGGCGACACACTAGACGTGGCAGCAACCGTGGGGGCAGACTCAATATCGCTGGGATTGCACCAATGCATATCATCAACATTCATGACCGCTAGACCCAGATAGGCAGCAGCTTTTCGATCAGGCTGGCTGACCAATACTTTGTAGCTAGCCGCATTCCCCATTTGCTGGTGTAAAGGCTCTAGCCCCAAAAGCTGAGCTAGGTCAAGCACCCAGAGAATCTTGCCTCGCCAGTTATAGGCTCCCAAAACGTAGGCGGCCATGTCAGGAATTGGCACAACTTGTCCAATCGAGAGGGTGAGTACCTCCGTGAGCTGATCAACCGACAGCATGGCTAGGGTGTCTGAGCCAAGCGGAAAGCTCAGAAATTGCATCTCACCTGGCTGCGGTTTACTCACCTGATCAGGCAGATCAAATGGATCAAACAAACTAAACTGATCACTGGCTTGGGATCCAACTGAACCCAATACTTGCTCCACCATCTCATTCCCCCATTCACAAAATATCTATAGATCTCTAACGCATTCAGGACAACTTAGAGAACACCAATCTAAACATACTGATTTTTTAGGTTAACTAAACAAGCTTACGAACCGCATTTACCAACTCAACGGGATCAACAGGCTTAGCAATGTAAGCATCAGCACCTTGCTGCATTCCCCAATATTTATCCATATTGTTGCCTTTAGTTGAGCAAAGCAGGATCGGAATATTTTTAGTGCTGGCATCATCTTTCAAATCGCGGCAAATTTCAAACCCGCTGCGATCGGGCAACACAACATCTAGCACAATTAAATCTGGCTTCTGGCTAGCAATTCGAGCTTTGGCTTCTTGCTCACTAGAGGCGGTAACAACTGTAAAACCAGCCTGCTGCAAAGAGCCAGAGGCAATTTGCAAATCGGTCATTAAATCGTCAACAACTAGAACTGTATTCATGAACCTTGATTTCTCCTTATAATTGATAACTGCTCTGTAAGCTTAATTGTTAGACTTGGAAGATTAATTTAACCTTTAGTGTTCCTTTGGCTTTGCCGCGATTTGACAAAATTAAATCAGTTTGCGAACGGTTTGAATTAGCTGATCAGTATCAATTGGCTTAGCAAGGTAAGCATCAGCACCTTGCTGCATTCCCCAATATTTATCCATTTTTGAACCTTTGCTGGAGCAAATAATAACAGGAATACTTTTAGTGGCATCATTATCTTTCCAATCACGGCAAATTTCAAACCCGCTGCGATCGGGGAGGACAACATCTAAAACAATCAAATCTGGCTTTTTGGCAGCCAGACTAATTTTGGCTTCCTGATCATTGGCGGCGGTGACAACGGTATACCCAGCTTGCTTTAAGGCACTAGTAGCAATCTGCTGATCAGTCTTTGAATCATCGACAACGAGGATGGTGTTCATAGATTGTTTTTGAAGTTCTAAGCAAATGAAATTAGCGACAAAACCAAAGTTAAACTTGCTGCCCAGACTGGACGGTTAGATATTTGTCTAAAACTGCCAGAAGCTGAACATGTTCTACCGATTTACTCAAGAAGTCGGTGGCACCAACCATTTTGGCCCGGACGCGATCGACAATCCCATCATTACCTGTCAAAATCACGATCGGAGTATCGGTAAAGGCAGACAAGCGGCGAAGTTGACTGCAAATCTCATATCCATTCGTGTTTGGCATCCGTAAATCCAACAAAATTAAGGCGGGTTTCTGGCTGAGTAAGGTTGGAATAGCCCGCAGCGGGTCTTGGATACCCAAAAAGCGATAACCAGCCCCTGCCACAACCGTCTCTAGGGTTTGGCACATCCAAGCACTGTCATCAACACAGGCGATTAAGGGCTGCTCTCCAGCAATCTCTGGCTGAGGGGCGATCGGCATCGTCGGAGCAGGTAAATCGGCCACCTCCCGGAGTTCAATTAGCTCTGCTTGAATAAACAGTACAAGTGAACTTACAACATCCACAATTGGCCGTTTCATCAAAACTGATAAATCCCAAAAGGTATTTTGACCATTCAGGAGCTTTGATAGCGTTTGGTAGACGCTCTCAGACGTGACTTCTTTTAACTGTGCTGGTTGCCGAACGACGGGAGCGCAGTCGAACGGATAGTCTGTAACTTTTGCTGCCTGCATTCGCTCCAAGGTTGGTTCTTGCTGCTCAACAAACCGAACTGGGTCTAGCAGCATCAATTGCTTTTGGACACTAAACCCAGAAACAGTCTTGCAATCCAATCTCCAAACCTGAGCAAGATCGGAAAAAAGTTCCGTCAGAATGCTGTGTACGATGCGGGCTGCTTGCTCACAAGTCAGGTGATCTTGAGCCACAAGACTGCAAAGATGATCATATTCCCACAACTCAGCAGCGCTAGGTCGGTGGGCTTTTAGCCAGTCTTTGAGCGTGCGGGGAGTCAAGTTTGGGCAACCTGCCAGCACCTGCCGGCACCAGCGCCTGACCGGGTGTCTACCGCCTGTGCCGTATAGCAAGCGCCCCATAAAGATGTAGAGTGTCCAGCTACAACTGGAACTGCCGGAAATAATCAGCTTTCCAGTATAGTGCTGCTGCTTAAGGTCTGACAGCCGCTCAAGCACCGTAGAAATTCCTGGAGATAATTGACGATTAATCATCTGTGCTTCTCTCCTGGCTGATTGATAACGGAGCGAATCAGGGTCGGTATAGCCGTACTCTACAGACAAAGCCATAATACATTGCCTCAAATTGAGGTGCTGGGTAAGTGCGAAAAATCGTTAGCAATCTGTCCGATTCAGAACTGAGTCGAGTTTCGCAAAAGCTTGGAAATCTGACTTGCCCCTCCAATCATGATAGAGAGGCTTGAGTAGATTGTCCCTCAGGGAAAACACGTAAAAATCTTACTTTTCCTACATTTTTCCCCACTTCAAGCCCACAAAGCCTCTTGACGAAAATTGCTGTGCTGCGCTAAGCGATCAATGGAGTTGGTATCATAGACAGTTGATTAAATTCTTTGTTTTGATGCCAATTATTTTTTTAAATTCGCTGAAGTGCGATCGCAAGCAATTGTTGAAGTTGTTCTAGCTGGGCGTTTAAGGTACAACCTAGAACAATCAACTCTAGAACTGAGTTCTAGGCTTTCTAGCTCAATTCTCAACATTAAATATAGTGTTAAGAACCTTGAGCGATCGCTAACATCAAACCCCTCAAAAAACACGTGAAAGACCAGAACGGTCGTGAAAAGAATATTTGGGACTTAATTTTTTGGTAATTAATACTAAACTTTATTTGATAGCTGAAAAATCATCAAAGCTTCAGAAATTGCGAACGGGGGATTCCTGATGAATTAATTCCCCCCCCCGATTTATTTGAATTACTATCACAATCCGATCAGATAATCTGACAGCCGAAACAGATGTCTTTCCACACTCCTTACCGTTTCTGCCCTTGGCTCAACTAATCCTGACGGTACAAAATGCTGGTCGTCGTCTATGATTCAAGTAGGCAACATCAATCTTTATGGAGTCTTGTTTAATCATGACCCAAGCTACCCAGCCCCAACAGCGGGGCATCTTAATGACCGATACAGCTTTGAAGCATGTGCTGGCTTTGCGAGAGCAACAGGGACAAGACCTCTGCCTCCGGGTGGGTGTCCGAGGCGGCGGTTGCTCTGGGATGTCTTACACGATGGACTTTGAAGATGCCAGCAATATCCGACCCGATGATCAGGTATTTGACTACGAAGGGTTTAAGGTTATCTCTGACCCCAAAAGCATGCTCTATATTTATGGCTTGATGCTAGACTACAGCACGGCTTTGATTGGCGGTGGTTTCAAATTCACCAATCCTAATGCTAGCCAGACCTGTGGCTGCGGCACATCTTTCTCAGCTTGAGCTTCGTTGATCTAAATGTCTATGCCGACTGAAACCGCTGATTCTCTTTTCCAGGCTGCTTTAGCTCGTTACCAAGCGGGTGAGTCTGCTGAAACTCTCATTCCAGCTTTTATTGAGGTCTGCGATCGCGCTCAAAAGAGCAGCCCCGCTTGGACGTGCCTAGCCTGGCTATACCTGCTGGCAGACAAACCCAACCAGGCCCTCAAAGCAGCCCAAAAGGCAGTCAAGCTCAGCCCCGAAGACCCGCAGGCTCGGATTAATTTGGCGATCGCCATGCTTGAAACCGGGCAAAAAGGGGTGCGTCCTCACGTCGAGCTGGCCCAGCACATTGTGATGGGGATTGCCGAGATGCGCGAAGAGGTGGAAGGCAACTTTGCTGATGGTCTGAAGCGCAAGCCCGACTGGAAAAGTTTAATCCGCGTTCAAAACTGGATTTTTGACTAAGTTAATGTTTTTTAAGGGGACGCCAGCAATGCTGGCGTCCCCTTAAAATCTAATTAGCATCGATTTTTGAGGTCTAGCTCAAGCATGAAAGACAAACTGCTGAACGGACTCAACTTGATTTTAATGGCCAATTTTTTTTTGGTGCTATTTGGTTTTTTCTGGTTTGTGGTTGCAGTGCTGGGACGAGCCGCTAATTTTCCCCTCGGTCTAGATCTGTGGTATCGACTTTGGCAACCTGTGTTTACGCCTGCGATCGGGCTGCTCATGGGCGGTGCCGTTTTGAGCGGGATAATTAGTCAAATTAAAAAGCGCCTGCCGTTTCTGCCCAATTCCTCAAAATCCTGACCTGAATCCCACCACCCGAAATTTAACCGCAGGCTTTCAGCCTATTCTGGAGTAGATCTACTTCTAGGCTGACGGCTTGAAACCTGCTTCTGACTATGGGCAACTGCTGCCTTACCTAAAACCCCACTGGCGAATTTTGACGATCGCCCTGGTCTGCACCCTGGGGTTTGTGACCACCATGCCGGTGATGGCCTACCTGGTTGGTCAAGCTGGGGGGATGATTGGGCAAGGGCAAGTAGTCGCCTTGGCGCAGATCTCCGGGCTGGTCGCGGTGCTGTTTGTGATCCGGGGCTTCTTGCTGTATGGGCAAGATTCTTTAATGGCCAAAGCCGCGTTTGCGATCGTACTTGACCTGCGACAGCGGGTTTATCGGCATCTGCACAGTCTGGGCTTAGATTACTTCGAGACGGCGGCCACCGGCGACCTTAGCTATCGATTGACTGAAGACATTGATCGGATTGGAGAGGTAGTCAATAAAGCTTTTCACCAGTTGGTGCCCTGCATTTTAACCATTTTGGCTTTGCTGGGCTATATGCTTTATCTCAACTGGCAGTTGACCCTAGCGACGCTGATTACGGCTCCGCTGGTCGGGGTGTTGGTGGGCTGGTTTGGCGATCGGCTGCTCCACTTTTCCCGGCTGAGCCAAAACCAGGTGGCTAATCTTTCCTCCATGCTGACGGAGGTGTTCAGCGGGATTCGGCTGGTCAAGGCTTTTGCGGCCGAACCCTACGAAATCAACCGCTTTGTCAAAGCAGCCAAAATCAACCAGCAGTCTCGCTACGCCACCGAACGGGTGAAAGCAATTCAGTATCCGGTGATTGCTTTTTTAGAAGCGGTCAGCATCATTCTGCTGTTTTTGCTCGGCACCTGGCAGATTGCCTTGGGCAACCTGACCGCCAAAGACTTTATTAGCTTTGGCACTGGCGTAGCGCTAATTATTGAACCGATTCAGCAGATTACCGCCAACTATAACGAAATTAAGCAAGGGCAAGCCTCGCTGGATCGAGTGTTTGAACTGTTTCAAATTCAACCCAATATCAAAGAAAAACCAGGGGCGATCGCCCTTGACACGGTGAATGGGCAAGTCGAGTATCGGCAAATTCAGTTTGCCTATCGGCCCGATCAGCCCGTCTTAGAAAACCTGAATCTGCTGGCCCTGCCCGGAGAAGTAATTGCCCTGGTCGGACACTCTGGGGCAGGCAAAACCACCTTGGTTAACCTACTGCCCCGCTTTTACGACCCCTCAGTCGGGCAAATTTTGGTCGATGGCGTTGATATTCAGACTGTCACCCTGCGGAGTTTGCGGCAGCAAATTGGACTAGTGCCGCAGGAAACCGTCCTGTTTTCAGGCACGATCGCTGAAAATATTGCCTTTGGTCAGTCAGCTTTAGATTTGGCAGCGATTCAAGCGGCGGCCAAAGTTGCCAACGCCGATCGGTTTATTAGCCAGTTTCCAGACGGCTATCAAACCTGGGTCGGGGAACGCGGCATTACCCTGTCGGGCGGACAGCGGCAGCGAATTGCGATCGCCCGCGCCGTCTTGCGCAACCCCCGGATTTTGATTCTGGATGAAGCCACTTCTGCCCTCGATGCCGAATCAGAAGCGCTGGTGCAAGAAGCCCTGGAACGGGTTATGCAGGGGCGAACCGTGTTTATTATTGCCCACCGCCTGACCACAGTTCGCCGCGCTGATCGGATTTTAGTCCTAGAGCAAGGTCGCGTAGTCGAGTCTGGCACTCACAGCGAGTTATTGAATCAAGCTTCTCGCTATGCCCGTTTCTATGCTCATCAACTGCCAGACTAATCGTTCGCTAAAATTAGTCAGCTACTCGCCTAGCTGATTCTTTAAGCATAATGTTTAAGATCTGTGCACAAATATATTATCCTTAGAAGCTATTAGGTGCTTAAAATTTCGCCTGCTAAGAGTTCATTTTTTTGTGTTCACAGGGTAATTGCAATTGGTAGCACAGTCTTTTATCACGCAAACCGTTCAGCGCCTCTCAGTGATGGGAGTGCCCGTGCACGTCTTGGCAGATTATTCTGATTGGCTGTTGACTCGCCTATCCAACCGCCAGGGTAGCCATGTGGTTACCCTCAATTCAGAAATGGCGATGCAGGCAGAAGCAACGCCAGAACTGGCCAAGGTGATGCAGCAAGCGGAGCTAATTGTGCCCGATGGGGCTGGAGTTGTTCTCTACTTGCGCCTGTTTGGCTTTAAGGTTAAACGCTGTCCAGGGATTGAACTGTCAGAATCTTTGCTCAAAAAAGCCGCTGAAGCAGCCCCCCCTCTGTCAGTTTTCTTTTATGGCGGAGCGCCTGGCGTGACCGAACTAGCCAAGCGAAAGTGGCAGAGCAAGTTGCCCAGCTTAAATGTGATTGGCACCGAGCATGGGTTTCACCCCCCGGAAGCCGAAGCGAAAATTCTAGAGCGCTTAGCTAAACTGAAGCCCGACATCATTTTTGTTGCCCTTGGTGTCCCTAGACAAGAGTATTGGATTGCTCAACACCGTTCGGTTTGCCCCCAAGCAATTTGGGTTGGCGTGGGCGGCAGTTTTGATGTTTGGACAGGGCAAAAAAATCGCGCCCCTGGCTGGCTGCGAGACAACAACTTAGAGTGGGTCTACCGCCTTTATCAAGAACCCTGGCGCTGGCGGCGGATGTTGGCTTTGCCCCAGTTTGCCTACCGAGCGATTCAAGATCGACTGACTCAAGGATTGCCTTCTTCCTGACTATGGCTCAAACGGTTTCTAGAAGTGCTGTTGCTGCGAATCAATCACTTTCAGATCCTGCGCCAGCCATGATTGAGTTTACCGGAGTGACAAAATCTTACCCCGGTGGCCAGGCCAGCTTACGGCAGGCTAACCTCAGCATTCAGCGGGGAGAATTTGTGTTTGTGACCGGGGCTTCTGGTTCAGGTAAATCTACCCTGATGAAGCTGATTTATGGTCAAGAGCATCCCGATCAGGGCAGCATTAAGGTAGATGGGCAGGAAGTCAGTCAGCTAGCGGGCGATCGCCTGGCCCTGTTTCGCCGCCGGCTGGGGATTATTTTTCAAGACTACAAGCTGCTCGAACAGCGAACGATCGCTGAAAATGTTGGCTTTGTCCTCCGGGCCCAAGGCGTGCGATCGGCAGAAATTCAAAAACGGCTGACGCCTGCCCTGCAATTGGTGGGCTTACTCGATAAAGCCAGTGCCTTTCCGCATCAGCTTTCAGGTGGGGAACAGCAGCGGGCCAGCATTGCCAGGGCAATCATTGGCTCTCCGAGCTTAATTCTGGCGGATGAACCGACGGGTAATCTAGATCAAGAAAATGCCTTGCAGGTGCTGCGGCTGCTGCGACAACTGCATGACTTTGGGATTACCGTCATGGTGACAACCCACGATTTGAATCTAATCAAATCGACTCAGTTTCCGGTGATTCAACTCCAGCAGGGCCAACTAGAGCGACTGGCGGAGCCATGAATTGGACAGGCTGGACAAGATGGTTCAAGCGGGAATGGCGACTCTGGCCTGAACAAAGGGGCAGCAAACGAGTGGGTGATTCTGCTCAGGGGCGGACTCAACACCCTCGGCAGTCGCCGTTCACCCACTTGCCTTACCTGCTGCACGAAACGGGGCTAGGGCTAAGGCGGGGCGGCTGGATGAACTGGGCGGCGGTCAGCACTGTGACGGTGCTGCTGTTTCTGCTGGGGATTGGTTTGCAAACCTCTTGGCAGGTGAATGGGCTATTGCAGCAGGTGGGCAGCCAACTGCAAATTTCAGTTTATCTGCGCCCAGATGCTTCCGTTGCCACCGTCCAGCTTTTGGTGGCACAATTGCCCCAGATTAGCCATGTTGAAGTGGTTGGCAAAGACCAGGCCTGGCGATCGCTGCTCAAAGACTTGGGGGCAGCGGAGATTGCCGGAGCCAACCAAGGACTCGAAAGTAACCCGCTCGTGGATGAGCTGCGGATTGAAGCCACCAGTCCAGACCAAGTACCGCAGTTGGCCCAAGCTTTAGGCCAAATTAACGGCGTAGACGAAGTTCAGTATCTTGACCAAGCCTTAAAGAATTTGGCCCAGCTCAATCGGGGCTTAAATCAAATCGGCTTAGCCGTGGTTGGATTGCTGACCACAACGGCGATCGCGGTGATTTCGACCACGATTCGCCTGATTGTAATCACCCGCCAGCGAGACATTGAAGTGATGCAGTTGGTAGGCGCTACTAAAAACTGGATTTATCTGCCGTTTGTCTTTCAAGGGATTGGCTTTGGCTTGGCCGGAGCAGCAATTGCTTGGGGGCTGATTTTAGTCACTCAAACCCTATTCAAACATTTGCTAGCCCAACAGTCTTATTTGCTGCAAGGGTTAACCGCAGGTCTTCAGCTTTCTTTACTGCAAACAATTGCTTTACCCGTGAGCTTGGTCGGGCTGGGAGTGCTGGTGGGTCTGGTTGGCAGCATTTTGGCAGTCCGCCGATCGGTAAATTAACCACGAAGCTCCAGGGGATAACTTAAGCGATCGCGAGTGAATCAGGTAATCTAGAAATACATGCTTACCAAGGCTGCAACCTGGCTTCACCCCAAGAGCACATTGATGATCATTCAAACATCCCTGTTGCAGGAACTCCTAGAAGCTCAGCCCCATCTTCACCCCCAACTGTATTTTAAGTCTTCTTTAACGGCGCTATCGCACGCGATGGAAGATCAGGTGTTAGCTGGAGCCGATCAACCTGTGATTATCGCTAGCTTTCAGCGAGAGCGATTTTATCGTCAAGAAGCTCACCGCTATGCCAGAATTTCCGAAAAGTCGAATCAGGTTTACGTTTTAGCTGCTCCAGAAACAGAATTCAAAACTTGCTCCGATCGCTATGAGACAATTGCCTTCGATGCCAAAGATGGTCTGAGTCACGAATGGCACCTGATTGTGGTTGGGCAGCAGTATGCCGTCTGTCTGCTTTGCCGTGAGCATCCGCTCTCGCCCGGTCGTTCGCGGATGCCACCGCTGCCCCACATTGACCAATCGCGGCGGTTTGAAGGCATTTGGACGTTTGACCGCGGGATTGCCTGCCAAGCGGCTCGACTCTTTTTAAACCGAATTCGCCGCTATCAGCCTGCCCTCAAGCCTAAAATCGCCGCTGCTTTGGCGTTAGTGGAGGAAGCCGAAACCGTATCAGCTAACCAAGTTGACCCGGCTCCCTTTGCCGATCGCTTGGTGATGTATCTGCAAGCCGGGCAATACAAGCAAAATAAAGCCTATCGCCAAATTGCGGCCCAAGAGGCCAGAGAGCGCTTAATTAACTCAATTACCGCCGCGATTCGACGCTCCCTTGACCCCAACCAAATTTTGACTGTTGCCACCCAAGAGCTGGGGCAAGCCTTGCAGAGCGATCGCTGCTTGATCTATCGCTGTCAGGCGACCGAAAACAGCGCCACTCTAGAGTATGAGTTTGTCTTAGACCCAGCCACGGTGGTCTTAATGCAGGGAAAGCTCTGGCCGTTGCGAACCAATCCGCTGTTTCAGCAGGTGGTCACAAGCCAAGAACCGCTCCAGGTTCAAAACACTCAAACTCATCCTCAACTGCAGGGAGCAAAAAGCTTCCAAGCGCGGCTCCAGCAGGCAAATGTGCAGGCTTTGTTAATCGTTCCTGTCCTCTATCAAGGGCAACTGTTGGGGATTGTAGAACTGCACCACTGTCAGCCGACCACGACTGAAATTTGGAGCGATGCCGATGTTTCGCTGGTCGAGGCGATCGCCCTCCAAGTTGGGGTGGCCCTGATTCAAGCTAAAGCCTACGCTGACTTAGAAGACCTGAATCGGCAGCTAGAAGCGCTGGATCGCACCCGCAGCAACCTAATTGCGATTACTGGGCATGAGCTGCGCACCCCGCTTTCCACCATTCAAGTTTGCCTGGAAAGCCTAGCCAGTGAACCGGACATGCCTGCCAACTTACGGCAGGTGATGCTGAGTACCGCCGTCAGTGATGCGGAACGGATGCGAAAGCTGATCCAAGATTTTCTCACCCTTTCGCAGCTAGAGAGCGGGCGAGTAGTTTGGAATCCAGAACCGCTGCCATTGCAAGAAATCGTTGACCTAGCGTTAAGCAGCCTGCGGGTTTCAGCTAACAACAGCAAATTGCCTAAAATTACGACCGATGTTCCGGCCGAGTTGCCCTTGGTGCGGGGAGATGGTGAATGGCTGGTCGAGGTGCTCTCGAAGCTGTTAGACAACGCCTGTAAATTTACGACGGATCAAGGTCAGGTCAGAATCGAAGCTCACCCGAATGGCGGCCAAATGCTGGAAGTCACCGTTACTGATACGGGGCGGGGAATTGAACCCGATCGGCTCGAAACCGTCTTCGATCGCTTTTACCAAGAAGAAGGCGCACTGCGGCGAACAACTGGCGGCACCGGCTTAGGGCTAGCGATTTGTCGTCAAATTATTACCAACTTAGGCGGCGAAATTTGGGCTGAATCAGCCGGCAAAGACAAGGGTAGCCAATTTCACTTTACAATTCCGATCATTCAGTGAACAAAGGCAGAAGATTTAAGGCAGGGGGCAGAAAGCCAATTTCGGCTAGCTTGGTGATGTCTAAGCTGCTTAGCAATCGGGACTCAGAACCAGGGTCGATGCCAGATTCCAAAATCAGCTAGATTGGTACTGGAGCGGCGATCAAGAGGCTAAAATCTTGGCTTTGCGCGATCGCTCTTCATCTTTTCAGCAATCGTTTCCGGCGTTTATTTCGTATGTTCACCATTGATCTCACCCTGAAGGGAACCCCTCTTGCTTTGTCGGTTGAGCGTAAAGAAGCGGCGGATGCCGAAGCCCTTTACAACAAAATTTTAAAAGCCATCCAAGCTAGCTCAGCCCAAGTGGTTGAGCTTACCTGCGATCGCCAGACCGAAAAGAAAATTGGCGTTCTCAGCACCGAAATTTCGGCTGTGCAGGTGTCCGACAAGTCTAATGCAGGCGGATCTGGTCGCCCACCGGGGTTTTGGCAACTGAGTCAATGACCGCTGCTAGCATTCGCCTCCAAGACCTTACCTTTGGTTGGCGAGCCGACCAGCCAATTTTACGCTCATGCAGCTTAGAAGTGCCGAAAGGTCAGTTTTGGATGCTGTTGGGCACGAATGGCAGCGGTAAGTCAACCCTGCTGCGCTTGTTGGCGGGGCTGCTGCCAATCCAGTCAGGAGTGTTACATATTGATCCACCAATTGGCTTTGTGTTCCAAAATCCTGACCACCAATTGGTGATGCCCACGGTCGGGGCTGATGTGGCGTTTAGCCTAGGCTCAGAAAATCTCTCCTCTGGGCAAGTTCGGCAGCGAGTCGAAGCAGCCCTAGATGCAGTCAATATGCGAGCCTTGCAGCGTCGCCCAATTTATGCCCTGAGCGGAGGACAAAAGCAGCGAGTGGCGATCGCCGGGGCGCTGGCTCGTCACTGTGAGGTGCTGCTGTTTGATGAACCAACTGCCCTGCTCGACCCCGATAGCCAGCGCGACTTGGTCAGCTACGTCCGTCAATTGGTGACAAGTCGAGGTCTAACTGCGCTTTGGGTGACGCATCGCCTAGATGAATTAGACTACTGCGACGGCGCTTTTTTGCTAGAGCAAGGGCAAGTTGTCGATCAAGGCGAAACCACTCACCTCAAGCAATACCTGCTCAGCCGACTAGACGGATAGCTTGGGTGACTCAGGCAGCTTTGAAGCCCAGATTCTGGGGCAACTTGATTACTGAGTGGCTGATGGCCCTGCGATCGCCTGTAGCTCTACCGCATCAGAATTGAGCAACTCTGACCAGGCCTGATTCAAAGCTGAATTATTGGGTGTGGCTTGTCGCAGTTGAACCAGCGTATTGAGCGCATCGTACCAAAGCCCTGCATTCGCATAAGCTTCATATCGATCAATTCCTTTGGCTGTTTGCAAAGCTGCGGCCAAACTAGCGCTGGGCTCTACCCGCTTCACCCATCCCTTGACAAAGTTGCTGGGTGGGTCGCCCGCACTGGTCAGGGCAACCAGACCGATATCCCAAAAATATTCTTTGCCCACTTTTAGCGGCAGCACACTGCCATCCTTGGGCAGGGAAAGTCCAACCACTCTGGCTGCTCCGCTCAAGTCCATCCGAGACAGATAAATCACGGTTTCGTTATTGTTGGTTGGATCAACTTCGACCAATCGAAACTCGGCCAAACAATTATTCTGAGGAACATACCAGTAAAAGGTCGGAAACCCTTCCGTCGTCAAACCAAGATTACTCAGCGGCACCAGCGCCGTCAGCGTGTTTGCCGACAAGCAAGCACTCCGGGTTGCCGCTCCTTCCCGATTGCCAGGCCGCCCCAAGTTGGCGGGTGGAATATAACCAGCCCATGCTGGCCCACCTTGCAAGCAAAAGCTTGTGGCCAAGAGCAATCCGGCTACTCTTATCCCTGGGTATGACTTTGACTTAGCCATCATGAAACACCAAATCGGTTATTTATGCTTATTACGCTTAGAATACGACGCATGGCTGTGCTTGAAAGTGACAGCATGACATCTATTTTTATGACTCTGATCACAAAAAAGTCGAGAGCCTGGTCACAGGCTCCCAACTGACGATGACCGTTGAGATTCATTGATCAGATGTAAACTTTGAAGTCTACAGAAGTCCCCAAAAGTGTAAGACACCTTGCTTGGTCAAAACTTCAGTCAAAATGGCAGCAATGAAGCCAATCATTGCCAGCCGGCCGTTCCAGATTTCAGCTTGGGGGGTGAAGCCGAACACCCAAGCATTACGATCTTCAGTTTTGGGGGTAGTTGTGGTTTGCATGGCTAAAACTCCTAGAGGTTGGTTGCAGATGGACTCTGTAAATTAATGTAACGATAATTTTCGGTTTTGGCAACATCCCTTAATAAAAATCCTGAGTTTTCGGACAGATTTAGCGCCAAATGACTTCAGGCACCGCCCAAGCCTGAGTTGATCAAGCCTAAAAAGGGCGCCGGCTTCGGCAACCCCGATTCAGAAATCCATCCATTCCCCAAGCGGCACATTCTGCTGAGTAAGGAACATTGGGCTGAGCAACCGTTGTGTAGTCGCAAGAGACATAGCCATTGCCATCGCTATCGACGGCTTGGCATCGGGAGCCGTTGATCTCTTGTTTAGTCAAATCAGAGACATAAGCCTTGAGTTGCCCCTCAGCAAAACCTCTGCCAAACAGCGACTGTCCAATTGTTTTACCAGCCGTCAGCAGGAAAGCACCGACGACAACGATTAAAAAACTAATCGAGAACAAGGCAACAAATAATTTGACCTTTGGATTATTCATAAGGGCAAGCTGTGACTTAAATAGCGTCTGACTCAAGTAACTAAGAGTGGGATAGGGTTAAACCACCCTCTTCATTTATTACAAACTGAGGACTACCGGAAATACATTACAGAGTGTTAACCCTAAGCCGCGCCTGGGTGATCAGAGAGTTGATCTACGATCGCTTGCTCAAGGCCGCTCAAACTCTGTTTCAGAGCAAAATAGAATTATCTGTCGGTTTTTAGTCTACATGGCTTCTTCTCACCCGTCCGAGACAACCCCGTCTCCGATCGCCGTTGCCCCCTCACCGCCCTATTTCCAGCCTCGATCTCAGACGCCAGCCGGAGTAATGAAGCTTGTTTACTGGCTGAAAACCAAACCAGAGGTTCTAACGCTGCTGTTAGTGTTGGCGATTGGCAGTGCAACTGGACTAGCGATCGTCGGCTTTCATGGTTTGGTCGAGTTTATTCACTATCTCACCCTGGAAGTTCTGATGGGGGCGATCGGCCCGTGGGGGGACTGGACTTTGGCGATCGTGCCAATTCTGGGGGGATTGGCGATCGGCTTGATGCGCTGGGGGTGGCGAGACTTTGGTGAGTCTAATCCAACCCATCAGCCTCCTTCTTTGATCCAAGCTGCGGCCAAACTGGTGGCTGCCTCGATTTCACTGGGGACTGGCGCTTCTTTAGGCCCAGAGGGGCCAAGCGTTGAGGCTGGGGCCAGCCTGGGGCGTTCGTGGTCGCACTGGTTACGAATGTCTGAAGATCGGCGACAGCTCCTGTTGGGTGCAGGCGCTGCCGCTGGGTTGGCGGCTGGCTTTAATGCCCCGATCGCCGCCGTCTTTTTGGCGGTAGAACTGTTCTTAAAGACCACCTTCGCCGCCAGTACGGTTGGGTTTGTGTTGTTAGCAGCCGTCGCCGGGGCGCTGATTACCCAAGTGCTTTTGGGCTGGCAACCCCCCTTCGATCTGCCGGTTTACGATTTTCGCAGCTTTAAGGAATTACCGCTTTATGTTGGCTTAGGCGGGCTAGCCAGCCTAGTTTCTCAGGTGCTTACCCAAGCGATTAAGCTGGCAGAGCGATTGTTTAAGGGGGAAGTGGCTTGGTTTCAGGTTCCGCCGCTGTTCAGACCCATTTTGGGAGGGCTATCGGTAGGTTTGGCGGCATTGCTGATGCCGCAGGTTTTAGGCGTGGGCTACGAAACCGTCGAGGCGATTCTCCGCAATGTCTCGTTTGACTGGCAACTGCTGCTGCTTTTACTGGTCGTCAAACTGGTGATGACAGCCTTGAGTTTGGGCAGCGGGTTAGTCGGAGGCATCTTTGCCCCAGCCATGTTTTTAGGAGCAGCCCTGGGAGCAGCCTATGGGCAAGCCGTAGCGCTGGTACTCCCCGATGCTTGGCTAGAGATTGCCGCCCCGCCTGCCTATGCCATGGTCGGGATGGCGGCAGTGCTGGCCAGCACGGTGCGCGCCCCTTTGACGGCGGTGATGCTGCTGTTTGAGCTGACTCGCGACTACCGGATCATTTTGCCCTTGATGGCCGCAGTTGGGATCAGCGTTTTATTGGCAGAGAGATGTCAGCTCAAACCGCTCAATCTGCAGCAGATGGGGATGCCGCTGGCTCGGAATGAAATTCAGGAGATCCTCAGCACGATCCCAGTCACGCAGGCGATGGAGACTGATCCTTTATTTTTGCCAGCCAGCTTGACCCTGTTCGAAGGTCTAAAACTGCTGTCTAGCCAAGCCACCCACAGTGGATTGGTGATTAATCCGCTCGGAGAACTGGTTGGGGTGATTACCCTTTCAGATTTGAATCGCGCCTTGGCAAAATACCACAGTCCATCTGAGCCAGTGACCTTGCACCAAATTTGCAGCAAAGCGCTGATTTATGTTTACAGCCATGAGTCTTTGGCAGTGGCGATCGCCCGTTTAGCCGGAGGCGGGCTGCACCAGTTGCCCGTCATTGATCAATGCCCTCCCCATGCCGTTCTGGGCTTGGTACGGCTGGAACAAATTACATTGACCTATGAATTAGCCTTGAGCGATCGATTGCAAAACCAGTACCTGACTAAGGAGCCGCAGGACTCTCAGTCGGCGCAGCAGGCACTTCCCCTTCCATTGGCGGTGCCTCACCAGTCCCTGGAATAGTTGGTGGAGTTTGCAGGTCAAGCGGCGGCACAGCGCCAGGATTTTGCGGTTCTAAGGTCGGCTTGTTCACAGGTTGAGTTGCTAGGGCAACCCGCTCGCCCCCGACTGAGCGGAGTAAATCTAGCACCTGCATCACGTCGTTATAGCTATTCAAGGGGGAAGCGTTTAAAACAATTAAACCGGCTGGCTTGGTGCGGGTATAACTCAGGAGGAGCTGATAAAGCTGATCTCGACCCACGGGCTGCTTGTCGATGTAGGTTTGCCCAGTCGGATCAATGCTGACCAACAGCAGCTCTTGGGTCTGGGCAGCGCCAGTGCTCGCTTTCGGTAAATTGAGATTGATCGCCTGTTGGCGAGTTAAATTAACTGCTGCCAAGATAAAAAACGTTAAAATACAAAAGATGACATCAATCAGGGGGACAATCTCAATTCGAGTGTCTGGGCCTTCAGTTTCCAAGAGGTTAATCTTCATGGCGTTGGGGTAAAAATGCAGTGAATGAAGTGCTGCTAAAGATTGAGCTGAAACTTCTCTAAAAACACCGCTAGGCAGAATTTTGGTGTGGTCAATTGGTCTGAATCTATGTGATCTAATAGTCAGTTTCTTCGGGTTGATCCCATTGCCCCAGCATCGTCATGCTGTTTGACCTAGGTTGCAGCCAGCCTTGGCGATAGGTGAGTTCAAGTTCGTTGCCCGTGCGCCGAAACATTCTGGCCTGCTGGAATAGGAGGGCTTGAAATAGCCGATAAAACGCTAAGGAAATAATTGCCACGATCAGACCAGTGGCGGTACTGATCAGGGCTTCACTAATCCCCAGCGTTACTCCAGCCGTGGCCGAGGTGCCAATATCGCCCAAACGAATTGAACTGAGGGAATCGATTAACCCCAACACGGTGCCCAATAAGCCCAGCAGTGGAGCGAGGGCGATCGTGGATTCTAGAATCTTATCGCCCCGGCGCATGGCGTTGAGTTCTTCATCTGCCGAAGCTTCTAGGGCCAGCCGAAACGTTTCGGGTTCTTTATTAGCCAATTTGAGCGGGGTGTAGAGAAAACGCCCAATCGGTTGGCTGCAGGCTTGCTTAGCCAAATGAGTTGCTTCTTGCCAATCGCGGCGAGCCGCCTCCAAAATTTGATCCGCCGTTCGGTGTTCTCCCTTCAGGATTGTGCTCCAAAACCAAAGACGCTCAAAAATAGTGCCCAGGGTGAGTATCGATAGACCCAGGAGGGGCCACATGGCTAAACCACCCTTCTGAAATACATCTGCAATATTCACGGCGTCGCTCCCTTAGCCCCAGTCTGCTGCTCTACCAATCTGTACATGACATCAATTTAATTACTGGATAACTTTAGCATTGCAATGGAGGAAGATTCTCCGGGCTGGTTGTTCCCCTCAAATTGGTGAGTTTTCCACACCAGATTGTTTCTAAAAAGTCTGCCACAATCGAATTGTTGTTGAGGTTAAACCTATGAAGTTTCCCCTGAATGCTTTTTACGCTTGGTATAGCCAAACCCTCCGCCATCCCAAGTACCGATGGTTTATTATCATTGCCAGCCTAGTGTATCTGTTCAGTCCTTTGGATATTTCCCCGGATATAATTCCGATCATAGGGCAACTCGATGACATTGCTATTCTGACGCTGTTGGTAACCGAGATTTCGCAGATGCTAACAGACCGCTTGAAGAAGCGCCAGCCAAATCAGACAATGGCAGATTCGACGCCTGCTCAAGCTACCTCTGAGCCGATTGAAGTCGAAGCAGTTAGTCTCTAACTAAATCAAATTATCTAACGGTCAGTGACTACAGGCTGCGCTCAATGGAGAGGCCCTAAGCTTTTACTAATAGAGAGCACTCCTGATTGCGAGTAAATTTTGAACCAGCATTGAGAAGCAAATCCTGATGGAATGCGCTTCTCAATGCTTGTTTATACTTAGCTAAAATTACAACTCCGCTCAACGGCGCAAGAGGCGGGCAAAATCGTAATAGGATCAAGGAAAGTCCACCGGGTTGGATAGTTTTGATCATGAATGAAATTGGGGAGCAACTTGCAGCTAGCACAGAGGCTGCGATCGCGTTTTTGCAAACTGTGCCTATGTTTGAAGAGATTGACTCAAGCTGTTTGCGATCGCTGGTGGGTGTTTTAGAGCGGGTGCAGTTTGCCCCCAATCAGCAGATTTTTAAGCAGGGAGAGTCAGGGCATCTGCTTTATATTTTGGTTAGCGGCAGAGTGCACGTGCATATTGACCATTTAACTCTGGCGGAACTGACTCCTGGCCAGGCGTTTGGCGAAATGGCGGTGTTTGACTCGCAGCCCCGGTCAGCGGCGGTGACTGCCCTCGAAAACTCTGAATGCTGGGTGTTGTCGCAAGCCCAGATTCATCAAGTGATTGACCAGAATCCGGCGGTGGCGATCGCCCTGATTAAAGTCTTAGGCGCTCGGCTGCGTCGCTTAATTGGGCTGTTTGCCACGGCGGAAGATTTGTTTGCTCTTAAAGCTCAGGCGTAACCTTTATGCTGCTCAGTCAAGCTAATTTGCAAGTTTTACAAACAGTGCCGCTGTTCAGAGATATTGAGCCAGATTCGGCCCTGACTCGGCTGGCAGCGAGTCTGCAAGAGGTGAATTTTCCGGCCAATCATCTAATCCTGAAGCAGGGGACAGTCAGCGGCAAACTGTATGTGCTGTTGACTGGACGTGTGCAAGTCAGAGTTGGCAATGCGCCCCTGACCGTTCTGGGCCCAGGAGCACATTTCGGTGAAATTTCTCTATTTGACGGCCAGCCGCACTCAGCCTCGATTGTTACTTTAGAACCCAGCACTTGCCTGGTACTTGGCCGTCAGCAAATGCATCAGGCGATCGCTGATTCGCCGGAATTGGGCTTGAGCCTGATTCGCGGTCTGGTCAGTCGAATTCGCTACCTGAATGAGCGGCTGAGCGCATGGCTGCGCGGTCTGCTCACCGTCGCTTGGGCTGATGGACACTACAATACTGAAGAGAAAAAGCTGATTGAGTCTTTGGTCAAAGACCTTTGCCCCCAGGCAGATCTGGGGACGCTGCCCACGATTGACGGCCCAGAATTGGCTGAGTTATTTAGACCCGATCCGGCAGCGGCAGAAAACTTTTTGCGGGCTGCCATGATCGTCGCTTTGGCCAACGGAACTTACTCGGAGCCAGAAGACAGGGTGTTGAGAAACTTTGCGAGAGCTTTGGGGCTAAGCACAGATGTTCTGGATGCCTTGCAGGTAATTTTGATTGCCAACAATCAACCGACAGTCAACCTACCAGACCACCATACCCTGGATGTTTTGCATCCGGTGCGAGAGTGGCTGGATGAAATGGTCATTGACTCCCCTGCGACAGCCCGCTTCTTGTGCAAGCTGATTCCATCTCAGTGCCCTTTCGAGCGAGATGTTGTTCTATTTGGTCACAAGATTATACACATTCCGCCCATGTGTAAGCTCAATCCGCTTTACGAGCAATTAGTAGGGCTACGCTTTCGGGCTCTCAGCTATCTGGCAGATGTCTGCAAAGAAGATATTTCTGCTTATTTAACTTAAATAAGGTTGCTGGCCCAGCTTGGCGGTTAATGATAGAAAATCAAGCCAGCAAATACTAGGTTGATTTGCGATCGCAACTATGCTGAATGGATTTACAGCCGGGCTACTGCTGATTACAGTTTCAGAGTTAGGCGATAAAAGCTTTTTTATTGTCATGTTGCTGGCGATGCGCCATCCCCGCCACTGGGTTTTCATTGGGGCGATCGCCGCTTTGAGCCTGATGACTGTGGTGTCGGTGCTGATGGGGAAAGCTATTCGCCTGCTGCCCCAAGCTTACACGCACTACGGAGCGATCGCTCTGTTCTGTTTGTTTGGACTGAAATTGCTTTGGGATGCGAGCCAAATGCCTGCCCACGCTGAAGCAGCAGAGGTGGCGGCAGCAACTGTGGCGGTCGAGCAAGCGGATGCCAAACTTGCAAAAACGGCCGGGGCGAGAGCGATCATCTTAGAAGCCGCCGGACTAACTTTTTTGACCGAATGGGGCGATCGCACTCAATTGGCGACCATCACGCTAGCCGCTGCCAATCACCCAATTGGGGTGACGGCTGGGGCTATTTTGGGGCATGCAATCTGTACCCTGATCGCGATTGTAGGTGGCTCATTCGTGGCTGGACGGATTTCTGAGCGGTTGGTGACCGCGATCGGGGGTGGATTGTTTTTAGTGTTTGGCTTTCTAACTTGGCAGGAAAGGCTATAGCCTGCGTTGCTGTGCTGGCTATCATTGCCGCTGCGATCGCATATCTAAATCAGATACGCTGCTCAACACTGATTTGGGATTGGTATATGCTGGAGTTCGTTAGCCTGTCGCTCGATTGCACTCACTGCTCCAGGATATGACCAGCATCATCAAAATTCTACCCGATCAACCCCCCCAGCCCAATCGGCTGGCGATCGTCGTGTCAGTTGGGTTTCATGCCCTCGTGTTTGGTGCGCTGGCCTTAGCTCCTAAAAGCCCAATCCCTGATGATCAAAAGCTGGTCAATCTGGTTACTCTGTCGCCAGAGGAGCAGGGTCGCTTGCCTTCCTTTGCTAACCCAACCGCCCCAACTCCTGGCAATTCAAAGGCGATCGCCCCGCCCAGTTCGGCCCTGGCTCCACCCGCCGTCAGTAATTTTGACTTTAGCGCTTTGCCACCGCTCCAAATGCCAGATATTCCATTGCCGCCCCCGCCGGTCTATGTGCCGCCCCCAGAGGTTTATTTACCCCCAGCCCGGGACTACGTTGTTACTCAACCTCGCCGAGATTTTTCCCCGCCGCCACTGCCCGAAACTCCGCCCCAGCCCGACGTGATGGAATCTCCGGTGCCGCCCCTCCCGCCAGAGGTGTTGCAGCCAAGTCCTTCCCCCACGGCGATACCTGATGTTAGCCCTGGGCGGCAAGTCTATTTCGGTGAAATTTCGCAGTGGTTTGTCCAAGCCCGGGCCACCATCAACTCAGAGAACATTCGCCCCACTTTAAACGCACAAGCGCCCCCTTACCCCTATCCCCCCGCCGCCTGTCAGGATAAATTGCAGGGCAGGGCATCTGTAATCGCGTTAGTTAGCCCAGAGGGCAAATTAGTTCAGCCACCCAAACCAGAGCAGGGTTCAGAAGCTGCTCCAGTCAACACGCTGAAAGAAAATCCGCAAATTATTCTGAGTACGAAGCATGAGTTGCTAGACCAAGCGGCGATCGCGGCGGTAGAGGAAATCAAGTTTGAGCCGTCGAAAAATTATCAGGCGTTGATGTACACGTTTAACTACGAGTATTCAGATGCCGTCTGTGCCCAGGCACCCCAACCTTCTCCCTCGCCCCAGACCTCACCTTCGCCAGGTGCTTCTTCCCCCGAAGCCTCTCCTTCACCTCAGCCAACTTCTACCGTCGCTCCAACTCTAAACGGCAGCCCTACTCCACCAGAGGCGGAACCTACCCCATCCCCCAGTCCGGAAACACCTCCCGCCGATAGCTCCAGTCCAGCAGATGAAACGCCAGCCCCCACTCCATCAGCTCCTGAACCGGAAGCAAGCCCATCGCCAACATTTGTCCCATCCCGCCCGCTTCGTTAGTCTGGGCTGGACGGCAATGAAAGCACCAACACCACTAGTCGATTTGCCCAATCAAGACAAAGCCAGCCCAGTTGCGGGGATTCGGGTCTTGCTTGATCATGGTCAACATCGCTTGCCGAAGCGCTTGGGCTTTATCGAGCTTTTGGTGCTGACGCTGGCGATAAAACTCTGTCATTAATTGGGCTGTGGGCAGGTCAGGCACAGCCCACAGCGAAACTACAACGCTGTTTACCCCAGCCGACATCAGCGATCGGGCCAGTCCAACCACGCCATCGCCAGTGATTTTGCCCCGCCCAGTATCGCAGGCACTCAGCACCGCCAAGTCAGCCTGCAACTTTAAATCTAGAATTTCAGCCGCTGTCAGTAGCCCATTGTGCTGTTGATCGGCAACAAAAGCCAAGGAGCTATTGAGTCCTTCTTGACCATCAAGCAGCCCGTGGGTGGCTAGGTGAATTAAGCTGGCTTGCGACATTTGCTGCAACACTTCCGTCTCAGTTGCCTTCCTCCCAATTAATGGCTGAGCATTTAGCATCTGAGCGATCGCCTTTGCTTCCTGTTCAGCCGCAGGCAGGGGCGATAGTCCGACTGGCATTGGGGTTGGGTTGCCGACAATCAGAGCCAACTTGGTTGCAGTCGAACGCGGCTTGCTCAAGGCCAGCACTTGAATCGCCGGCGCGATCGACAGGGTATGTTTTTCGATCAAAAATTGACCTGACGCATCTTGAAGGGCAGCAAAGGGCACCAGAAATAGCGCTCCTTGCGGAATAAAAATGATCCGAGCCTTGGGGTCGGTGGGCAGCAACTCCGCGATCGGTTGAATCAGCAGTTCATAACTGTTGCGGGCGGAAGTAAACATGGGCTGAGACGTTGATTCAAGCAGGCTTCCCCGCAGTGAAACAACTAAGTCTGAGATCAGCGGTTGAGATTGATCTTGACCAGCCGCCACCGCAGCTCGGGCTTGGCGGGCTAGCTTGTTGAGCGAAACTGCCTGATTATTCTTCAGCGCCTTCAAATCTATCCGCCGAAAGTTGATGTCTCCGGCTGGACTGACCACCCAAATATAAAGGTCAGTTTCTTGACCTGCCCGATCTTGGAGCAGGGAATAGGTGACTAGGGTTGCTTGCTGCTGCTTGGCGATCGCCTGAATGGCAGCGACTGTGGGCGGAGCTTCTTGCCTTGGCAGCGGCGAGTTTGATAAACGCTGGGCCAGCAATTCAACAAAGGCTCTGCCCCGTCCCCGCTCGGCGGCGACCAAGGCCTCTGCCTGCCGATTTTGGCTGACTAGGGTTTTCTGAAATAGCCCGTAGGTGTAGGTCTGGGTTTCAAATAGGGAAATTTTTTGCTCATCCCGCAGCCCTGGCCGTAATTGCTCAAACGCGTCTAGACTAGCTTGCAGGGCTTGCGTTGCCCGCTCCGATTGTCCTGACTCTAACAGCGTTTCCCCCAGCCCACTCAGCGCTTTGGCTTCACCAACTCGATCGCCGTTTTTTCTGGCCCAGGCCAAAGCCTGCTCATAGAAGTCGATCGCTTGTGCATACTGCTGAAGCTGGCGGTAGTAGTTGCCCAAATTGGTGAAAGTCAGTGCCCGCCCAGTGCCATTAATCAATCGCGTGGTTGCCAGCGCCTGCTGTAAGTAATCAAGTGCCGGCTGAGTCTGACCCTGTTTTAGATAAGCACGGCTGAGGTTGTTGAGCAGATAAACTCTGCCTGTGCTATCGCCTAACCCACTGATTATCGACAGCGCTTCTTGATAGGAACTGAGGGCTGCCTCAAACTGAGATAGCTCTTGGTAGGCTAGTCCCAAACTGCTAAGGGTGCGGGCTGCACCTAGGCGATCGCCGACGGAGCGGCGAATCGCCAGCGCTTGCTGGTAATAATCTTGCGCTTGCTTATATTCACCCAGATTAAATTGCACATCGCCAATTGCTTGCAGGGCCCAGCCTCGGTCAAACGGGTCGTTAGCGGCTCTTTGAGCTAACTCAAGATACTGTAAGGCTTTAGTGTATCCGCCCAAATAGTGGTAGGTTTCGCCCAAGGCAATCCGGGTGCGATTTTCGGCTGCAATATCCCGCAGTTGGCTGCCCTCAGCCCGCTGCAACTGCTGGAGCGCTTGCCAGTAGTCTCCCTGTTGGAGATAAACCATCCCTTTCAGGCTTGAGCGCTGCCCCTGCTGCTGGAAATTGCTGGGGAACTGCTCAGCTTGCTGTAAAGCTTGGAGAGCTTGTGGATAGCGCCCCTGCCGATAGTAAGCGAGTCCGAGCTGCGTCAGTGTTGCTTGCTGCCCTTGCGGGTCGGCCTGCGATTTGTAAAGCTGCAATACTTGCTCTAGTTTTTGTTCGGCAATCCCCGGTGAGCCAATCCGCAACATTTCAACCGCAGACTTGAATTGACGGTCTGCCTCGGTTGCTGACGTTTGGGCGATCGCTGGCAGCGGGGGCTGGAGTGGGTTTAACCCGACTAAGCTGGGGGTAAGCAGCAACCCTAAACACAGGGAAGTTCGGAGCGATCGCATATGAGCCTTTAATCTACCAATCACTTTGCCCAGCTTAAGTTCAAACCACTAGAGCAATTGTGATTTGCGTCGCTGCTCTGACAGGCAAGCTTACGCTGATAATCTTGGCTCAAAAATTCTCGGTTTTCTTAAATTATTACCCGTTGAAGACCACGACTAAAGTTTGATAAGTTTGATATGATGAGTTTTGCCTGGAGAGGTGGCTGAGTGGTCGAAAGCGGCAGATTGCTAATCTGTTGATGCCTTTAGAGGTATCCGAGGGTTCGAATCCCTCCCTCTCCGTTCTTAATCATTTGTTAAGCATTTCCAAGATTGCTTGCCCTTATCAGAGTAGAGGATATTTTTACTCAAATTGAGCAAGCCAGAGAAAAAGACTCTGATTTTGAGTGAAGAGGTCAAGCCGAATACGCTCTCGGTCAGCCTGTTGGTAATGCTTCTAAGAGCATAAAAATTCCCCCCTTTATGGCCAGCAAACGAGCTTTGATTGGAATTGGTGGCGGGATTGCCGCTTACAAAGTCTGCGAGGTGATGTCGCATCTGGCCAAGGCGGGAATTGAAGTGCGGGCGATTTTAACTCAGGCGGCCCAAGCGTTTATTACTCCTCTAACAGCCACTACCCTTTGCCGTCATCCAGCCTATACTGACCAAGACTTTTGGCAACCGAGCCACACCCGCCCGCTACACATTGAACTAGGGGAATGGGCAGATCTGATCCTGCTGGCACCGCTGACTGCCCATACCCTGGCTAAGCTGACCCACGGGCTGGCCGATGACCTGCTGACCAATACGATTTTGGCCTCTACCTGTCCTGTGCTGCTGGCTCCAGCCATGAATACCACCATGTGGCAGCAAATGACCGTCCAGCGCAACTGGCAGCAGCTCCGCCAGGACGATCGCTACCACAGGATTGGCCCAGCAGCGGGGATGTTGGCCTGCGACACGGTCGGAACAGGGCGGATGGTGGAGCCTCTCCATTTAATTAGCTATTTGACTTCGTTACTGCACACAGGTGGACGACGGGATTTAGCCGCAAAACGGATCTTAATTAGTGCGGGTGGGACGCGCGAGTATCTTGACCCTGTCCGGTTTATTGGCAACCCGGCCACCGGCAAAATGGGGCTGGCCCTGGCTGAAGCAGCCTGGCATCGCGGGGCCAAGGTGACACTGGTACATGGGCCGATCGCTGAACCCGTGCTGGCTGAAATTGAACAGGTGGCAGTCGAGCGATCGCAGCAAATGCAAGCGGCCCTGCTGACCGCTTTCCCGCAGGCAGACTGGCTGATTATGGCGGCGGCGGTGGCGGATGTGAAGCCAGCCAGCTTTTCAGCCGTCAAACTGGCTAAGCATGAGCTGCCTGAATCTTTGCCCCTAGAGCCGGTGCCCGACATTTTGGCTGAGTTAGGGAGCCTAAAGCAGCCCCACCAGCGCTTAGTTGGGTTTGCTGCCCAAACCGGAGACATTCTGCCCCCAGCCCGCCAAAAGCTAATCGCTAAGCACCTTGATGCGATCGCCGCCAACCCAATTGATCAACCGGAGAGTGGTTTTGGCTCCAGCTTAAATCAGGGCGTGTTTTTAGATCGGCAAGGCAGACAGCGATCGATTCCCACCTGTAGCAAATTAGAAATGGCTCACGCGCTGCTAGATTTTGTCTCAGAGCTAGAGTGTTCAGACTCAAATCGAGAGCAGTAGAACCAGCATGTTGGAGAATAGATTAGATTCGCTAATCTGCAATCTGTATTTGCTTAAATTTCAACCTGTTTTGCAAGAGGATGTCTGTCATGCTGAAATTCCAGAGGGCTAAGGGCCAGAAAACGTTACCTCGTTACGTTCAGCTACTGCTGGCTTTGTCTTCTGGCGTCATGGGGCTGTCGGCTTGGCCAACCTTGGCCGCCGAGAAAATTACCCTTAATTACCCGCCTCTGGGGCCAATTTCCATCTCAGTCGCGAGTTTAGAAGCCTTTGCGAAAGACGGTACCGTTGGCAGCGATCTGGCCCCGTTCATCAGACTGGCTCCTCCTAATCAACTTGGGCAACTGCGAGAGGCTTTGCAGCGACGGTTTGCCGTTACCCCAACCATGGTGAGTCAGTTTGCCGCCACGCAAACGGGTAGAGTGGCTTTTCTGCGGGTGGGGCAAATCCTTCAAACCAGCACCAATCAGAATGGGGGAACGGCCCTGAAAACTGCTTTTAGCAAAGCATCAGCCAACCCACAAGGGCTGACGATTCTTGATCTGTTTCAGCAATTTCCAGATACGAGCATTACGGTCAATGGAAAATTAGGGTTCCAGGCGATTACAGCGGTTTTGAATTCAGTTCGCGATCGCGACCTAATCATCGCCGCTTTGCGAAAGCAGGCAACCGCCACCCCTGCCATCACTGTGCCACCTCAGCCAGATTTGCTCAAGGCTGGGCCGATGAACTGGACAATGCAAACCCTTACCTTCCAAAATCCCAATCGTCCCAATCAGACCTTGCAGATTCCTGCCAATATCTACATCCCGCAGGGACTAACGTCCCCGGCGCCTGTGATTGTGATTTCTCACGGGCTAGGCTCCAATCGGACAACGTTTATCTACTTAGCAGAACAACTTGTCTCCTATGGTTTTGTGGTGGCTGTGCCAGAACATCCCGGCACCTCGACTCAGCAGGTCGATCGGCTGTTGGCCGGTCAGTTAGATTACAATCCGGCTGAAGTTGCCAATGAGATGATTAATCGCCCTTTAGATATTAAGTATCTGCTTGATGCGCTAACCCAAAAAGCCACCTCTGACCCAGCTTGGCAAGGAAAAATGGATTTAGCCAACGTTGGGGTTTGGGGGCAGTCGTTAGGGGGGTACACGGTCTTAGCGACCGCTGGCGCAACCCTCAACTACGCTGGCATGCGCGATCAATGCCCCAAGCTAGAGACAAACTTGTTTTCGTTCAATGTTTCACTGCCGCTGCAATGCACCACCATTGACGGGAAATCGACCCTGGATAATTTTCGGGACGAGCGAGTTAAGGCGGTGATTGCGGTTAACCCTCTAACGTCTCTGCTGTTTGGAGAACCAGGCATGAGCAAAATTAACATCCCAACCCTGCTGGTTGCAGGCAGTGATGATGTGTTTGCCCCACCGATTCCAGAGCAAGTTACTCCCTTTACCTGGCTAACGACGCCAGACAAGTTCCTAATGATGGTGCAAAGAGGGACGCATTTTTCTTTTCTAGGCGATGCTACGGCTGTCAACGAAGCGTTCGCCATCCCGCCAGAGATTTTAGGGCCAAGTCCAGCTTCGGCTCGTCCTGCCATGAAGGCAATCAGCGTCGCTTTCTTTAAGCGCTTTTTGACTAACGACAACGGCTTTCAGCCCTATCTCAGCCAGTCCTATGCTCAAAAGCTTAGTCAACAGCCGTTCAGTATCGATTTGACTCAATCTTTTAGCCAGGCTGACTTACAGCAGGCAATCGCTCCCCCCAGCTCTAGCAGGTCGTCCAGCCCCGCCAAGTAAGCTCGCGGCAGATCAGCCTTCGACAGTTGATAAACGTGGGTGCGACCAAACTGCTTTTTGCAGTCTGCTCTTCAGCCATTGTTACTCAGGTTGCCATTGCTCTCCAAATTTTGCTTTCAGGGCTTCCCAGGCTTCTACCTGCCCAGGGGCATATTCGCCGGGTTTTCCCCACTGCAAAAAGGCGCTCAAGGCTGGCTGGTCGGCGGCGGTCAGAAACCGAATCGCATAGGTGGTAAAGTTGCCTCGTTTGGCCTCACCCGTCTCAAATTTAACCTGCTTAATTTGATCCATATTCAGATGAAACTCAAAGTCGTCCTGATGCATGTTGGCATACTTGCCCTTGGGTAACTCGGCGTAGAACAGTTTGGTCAGGGGGCAGCGAACTTCTAGCACGGCGGCATCACTGGTCACAATCAGCCGCAGCAAGCCCAACGATTCACATGCTTCTAGAAATTCTGGTAGCGGAGCAGTCATATTTGAGCGTCCTTAGGGAGTCGTCTTTGTTTTAACTATAAAGCGGCTGGGTGGATTGGCATGATTGAGCGATCGCTGGGCTAAAATTGGCTCCAACCCCTTCTGAAACAAGCCACCCCCAAATTATTGATCGCAGCGGTAGGATGTAGATTGCTGGCTGGTCAAATCGTTGAGTTTTATCATGACTTCACTTTTGCCCAACTTACTGGTTCCGCCGACGGTGCTGTCGGTGGCTGGGCTGACTGGCTACATGCAAACGCTGCTAGAGCAAGACTCAGAGCTAATGCAGGTTTGGCTGACCGGCGAAGTTTCCAGTGCCAGTCAGCACCGCAGCGGCTTGTTTTTTACCCTCCAAGACCCGGATGCCAACGCCTCAATTCGCTGTATTGCCTGGAGTAATCAGCTTGATACGCTAACGATTTTGCCTGTCCAGGGTGAGCAGGTAATTTTATTGGGGCGAATTCGGCTCTATCCTCAGCGGGGAGAGTATCAGCTTGTGGTTTGGCAGTGTCTGCCGGCCGGTGAAGGACTGCGGGCCTTGCGCTATCGGCAATTGCACGATCGCCTAGCCGCCGAAGGCCTATTTGACCCCGATCGGAAGAGATCGCTGCCCACCCACCCCCAAACCATTGCTGTTGTCACTTCGACCAAAGCCGCTGCCTGGGGAGACATTCAGCGCACGCTCAAGTCTCGCTACCCCGGTTTGAAGGTGTTGCTTTCCTCCGCCGTCGTCCAAGGCGATCAGGCCGCCGAGTCGATCGCCGCCGCGATCGCCCGTGTGAGCCGAGATGGACGGGCGGAAGTGCTTCTGCTCTCACGGGGCGGCGGCGCGACTGAAGATATGGTCTGCTTTAACGACGAGCGGGTGGTGAGGGCGATCGCCGAGGCCCCCATCCCTGTAATTACTGGGATTGGGCATCAGCGAGATGAATGCTTGGCAGATCTGGTCGCAGATGTGTGTGCCCACACGCCAACGGCCGCCGCCCAGCAGATCGTGCCCAACTTGGCGGACTTGCAGCTTGAGCACCAGGAACGAGTGGCTGCGCTTGTATTCAGCTTAGAAGCCTGTTTAAGCGTGGCTCAGGATCAGCTTGATCAGCAATGCCTACGCCTCCAGCGCTTACCCCTAGACCGGCAGCTCAGCCAAGAATTGCGGGCGATCGCTCACCTAAAGCAGCACTTGCTGCAAGTGGCCAGCCAGCAAATTCAGCAGCGATCGCTGCATCAGGATTTACTCACACAAAAGCTTCAGAGCCTGAATCCGCAGTCTGTTTTAGAGCGGGGCTACGCAGTGGCTCGGCAAGCCAACGGGCAGATTGTCCGCGCCGCTGCCCAGCTAGAGCCAGCCGAAGAATTAACCCTCCAGTTGGCAACGGGGCAGGTGCGGGTGCAAGTGATTGATGTAGTCAACGCATAAAACCCATGAACAAGTCGGCGAGGCAATTCCCCCCCAACAGCGAATTTCAGCCTGGCTGGAGCTATGAATTGGCTGTGACTGAAATTGAGACAATGATTGCCGAAATTGAGTCTGGGCAGCTAGATTTAGCCGATGTGTTTGATCAATTTACGACCGCCGCTCAAATGTTGCAGCAGTGCGAGCAATTTTTGAAACAGCGACGGCAGCAGATGGAATTGCTAATTGAGCAGCTAGATGCTGCTGAAGGTTGAGCCGTGAATCGCCAGCCAAATTGGGGCCAGAATTTGCTATAGTGTTTGCCTGAATGCTGGTGTAGCTCAGTGGTAGAGCAGCGGTTTTGTAAACCGCCGGTCGCAAGTTCAAATCTTGTCACCAGCTTTTTTCTTTCTCTCTCCCCCAAGCATTTATCGGCTTTTCTGCCCACGCTGCCTAAATCCATGACTCAAACTAACCCAGACCAACTTGATCGCGTGGAAGCACTGTTAGAAAAGATTGATGGTGACATCAAGGGCTTGAGCGATCCGCTAGAGAAGACCGATCTCAAATTTGATGCCTATGTTAAAGCCAGCGATCGTTTATTGGGGATTGCCACCACTATTATTATCACTGCGGGTACAGTCACAATTTTGACTCCGCTAGCCCAGTCCGTTGCGCCTGCAATTCGAGCTTTCTTAGGAGGGGCTGCGTAGACGATCGCTGATTTTGCGGCTTTTGAGTCGCAAGTTCGGACAGATATCGGTAGAGGTGCGATCGTAGACTACAACTTTGCCAGCATCCGATTTGTTCAAACGTTACCGGCAGTATCGCGGTAGTCAAACAGTCGGTGCCAACTAACTTTACCTGTACCTGCATCCTGACGCCAACGCAGTAAATTATCGGCAGGTTGACCGATCGCCAATCCCGGCAGTCCGATCGCTTGCCGGGGCGCTTCGGCTACAAGGGCGATCGCCGTTGCCAAGTCACAAATTCCCGATTCGACTAAATTTTTGGCTCCAGTCAATAACGAGAGGGTTGTCCCCGCCAGAGTCCGATCCGGTAGGCGAGCCGTTCCTGCTCTCACTTCAATTTGCCGACTGTCCCAGGGATACACCCCATCCGGCAAGCCCAAAGGAGCCAAAGCATCGCTGACCAAAAACAATCCTTTGCCATCCCGCTGGGTTCGCAGCAAAATCTCTAGCATGATCGGGCAAATGTGCTGACCGTCAGCGATTACGCCGCACCAAACATCAGGACGGACGAGCGCCGCCCCCAGCAAGCCGGGTTCGCGATGGTGCAAGCCTGGCATCGCATTAAAGGCATGAGTCACCATCGTCGCTCCCTGGGCAAAGGCGCGGTTGGCCTCGGCGGCGGTAGCTAAAGAATGCCCCAGGCTGACGATTATGTTTTGTTCGCGCAGATAGGCGATCGCCGCTCCCGTCGGATCAAGTTCTGGAGCCAGGGTGATCAATTTGACGGCTGAGCTACAATCACCCAGAACTCGTTTGACTTGTTCCACCTCTAGCGGCAGCAAAAATTCTGGCGGGTGCGCCCCCCGCTTGGCTGGGTTGAGAAACGGCCCCTCTAAATGAACGCCCAAGACTTGGGCGGTTTGGGGCTGCGGATCGGCTACTAAGTCTGCAAACACAGCCAGCGATCGCTCAATCTTGGCCACGGCTGTGGTGACAATTGTCGGCAAAAAAGCATCGACCCCCTGCTGCCAGAGAAACTGAGCGATCGCGGTTAGGCGATCGCTATCTTCAGACTCTCCCACGTCTGGAAAAGCCAGACCTAAAGCTCCGTTAATCTGTAAATCAACGCCACCTAACGACAGCCAATCGCCACCTAAGTCAACCACAGCCTGGCTGTCAAGTTGAGTTGATGCAGGCTGAATGTCTAGAATTACGCCCTGCGGATTAAGCCAAAGCTGTTGCAGCCCAACATAGCCAACTAAGCGTACGCCCGTCAGACAAACTTGAGTGGACTGCTTGAAAAGAGATTCAATGCTCACGCAGATCGGCAAGCTAGCTGGCTGCTGCTACACCCGATGATGAAGGCTGATTTGCAGGCGTATCATTGGAGGTGCTAGTTGCTGGCACGGGGGCAAACTCAATATGGTTCAAGAGGGTTGTGACAAACGCAAACAGCAGAAAAGGTAAAGACAACACCAGGATCAACCCACCCGCAAGTAAGGCGTTGATCGGGCTATGATACATGGCTAAAGAGGTGGCCAAACTCAAGAAAATTACAACCAGCCAGACAATAATTTGACCGTAAATATCACCAAACTTGAGGGTACAGGCAAACCGATACTTTTGAAAATCATTCAGCATGACCATTTCCTCCAAGCAATTGATGACGCGATTATTGGTATAGATATTGAAACGGATCGAAGGGAATATTTCTTGAATATTAATCAAATTGTAGGCAATATTTTTATAATCTTTAGCTATCGCAATAAATGTACAAAGTAACACCAGGTCGGATCTGAGTTTGCTTGAAATGAATCCTTGTAAGACAAGCGTTTCAACCCTGGCTTAGTATTTACATTTCTTTACTTTTTTGGTTGCATGATTGCCGTCAGAAGATTTAGATGTAACGCATTTAAAACAATTGCGGAAAAATTTTTCCGCTTTAGCAGACTTGTTTAAATTCGGTTCAGAATTGCTTTGATCAAAAGGCTTCGATGCAACCGAAAGTGATAGTAACTTAGTCTGTCGAAAACTTAATTTATCGGAGTGCTTATGCCTCAGTTGCCTGCGATCGCGATTGTGATGGGCAGTGATTCAGACCTGCCGACGATGAAAGGGGCGATCGCCATCTGCGAAGCGTTTGCGATTCCCCATCAAGTGGCGATCGTCTCCGCTCACCGCACCCCAGAAACCATGGTTGCCTTTGCTCAAGCTGCCCACTTGCAAGGACTGAAGGTGATTATTGCCGGGGCAGGTGGGGCGGCCCATCTGCCGGGAATGATTGCGGCCCTCACCCCCCTGCCTGTGATTGGGGTGCCAGTGCCTAGCCGCCACCTGCAGGGGGTCGATTCTCTTTATTCAATTGTCCAGATGCCCGCCGGGATTCCGGTCGCTACAGTAGCAATCGGCAATGCCACTAATGCCGGACTGCTGGCGGTGCAAATTTTAGCCAGCCATGATTCAGATTTGCTCAAGCGGGTTCAGCAGTATCGCCAATCCCTTTGCAACACTGTGTTAGCCAAGCAAGAAAAACTCTCCCAAGTTGGCTACCAGCAGTACTTAGAAGGCATGAGTCAATAAATTAGTCGCTAAATCGTGCTGCGAAAGAGTCCCTGGGGACGGATCAGCAGCACCAGCACCATCATTAGCAGCGCCACGGCTAGCTTATATTCGGTCGGTAGCCAGTAGGTGCTGACTTCTTGGGCAATCCCAATAATCAGCGCCCCAGCGATCGCCCCATAGGGGTTGCCAATTCCGCCCAAAATCACCGAGGCAAACATCGGCAAAATTAAAAACCAGCCCATGTTCGGGCGAACCGCCGTAATCAGCCCATACATGCCGCCGCCAACCGCCGCTAAGCTGCCCGCTAAGAGCCAGGTTGAAAGCACCACCCGTTCGACATCAATCCCAGACACCCTGGCCAGGTCAATGTCATCGGCAACCGCCCGCATTGCTTTGCCAATTTTGGTCTTTTGCAGCAGCAGGTGAATTCCGACGATGGCGATCGCCGCTAGTGCCACCACCAG
Source organism: Aphanocapsa sp. GSE-SYN-MK-11-07L (assembly GCA_019359715.1). Classification (GTDB taxonomy): domain Bacteria; phylum Cyanobacteriota; class Cyanobacteriia; order Thermosynechococcales; family Thermosynechococcaceae; genus JAHHGS01. The sequence continues at coordinate 153,707 of JAHHGS010000139.1, forward strand.
TCCGTCGTAGTAGGCAATTTTTAAGCCCAGAATGCTCACCGCCGGAGCCACGGGCAGATCGTAAGACTGATTTTCGCTGCCCCAAATTAAAATGATCGCGTTGCGGATAAACAGGGCTAACCCAATCGAGATAATAATCAGCGTGGTTGAGTTTGCGCGCCGATCGCGCATCTGGGCCCAAATCAGTTTTTCAAAAATCAAAGTGGCGATCGCTGTCCCAACTGCTCCAAGCAGAATTGCCAGCCAAACATTCAAACCCATACCGTTAGCAAGTAGGGCCAAATAGGCACCCGTCGTCATCAAATCGCCGTGAGCAAAATTGGGTAGGCGCAAAATCCCAAACGTCAGGGTCAGGCCAACGGCTGCGAGCGCAATAATGCAGCCCACCGCAATCCCGTTCACCGTTAGTTGTGCCAGTTCAATCATGCTGTACGCCAGAAACTTGATCGGGAGAACATCTGCCAGGATAGGTCAAGATGCCCACCTTTGCTCAAACGAATTCCAGCATTAGTTCAGGCGTTGCTGATTCTAAAGATATTTTTGACCCCAAAAGCTTTGCGTTTCCGCTTAAAGATTTGCTCTGACTAGGCGGTGCCAAGATCTCACGCTTGCACGGCGGTGAGCAATTTGGGAGTTGGGGCTGATGTTGTTTGACTGATGGTGTTAGCGGGTTGGGCAGCGGCAATATGCTTTTTGATTAAGGCTGGCACTTGCGCTGGCTTAACCTGCTGATAGCGGGCTTTGTCGGGCATGAAGACCACATTGGCTCCCTTTTTACAGCAGCCCATGCAGCCCGTGGCTTTTACCGTTACTTGGTCAGCTAGACCACACGCTTGCAGTTGCTCGCCGATCGCCTGTTGCACCGCTTGCGACCCTCTGGCCCGACAGTCTGACTTTTGGCAAACCAGCACCTTTGCTTTTGCTGGCTTCGTGCTGACCTGAGGTTTGAGTTCAGCCGGAAACAAATCGGCTCCGCAGCTTACAGGTTGCAGGGTATAAGCCTTCAGCTTGACTTCACCCGTGATCAGGTCAATGGTGCGATGCCCAGCCATTTTGACCCAATCGCCAGGCTGGGGACTCATTTTCAGGTTAGTTCTAAGAGATTTAGCCAATTTAATCTGGGACTCTCCGGCTGCTGTCGCTATCCAAATGGCTTTGGGAGAAGACGTTGCACGATCGGCTTTGCCGTCCTGCCGGGAATCGCCTGCCTCAAACTGAAGAAATACACCCTCAATCGCAAAAGGAGTTTTATGCTTTGCGCTGCTCATATCGGGAAATAATGCTTACTAATTTAAAAGTATTCTCATTAAGCAATTTTGTCACTACCTTGTCGGTAAAATTTTTTAGGTCTTTTTTGCTCTCCGATCAAGAAAAAATAAAAACATTGCCACAGCAATCAAACTAGATCCATAGCTTACAACCCATGCATGGCATAAGTTCTAGGCAGTTAGTAGCCCTAATGATTCAAGCAACTGTCATTGGGTGTAGCACCTAAAAAGTGGTGGGTTTATCCCCTAAACTGCTTTTCATCAGTAAGCAAATGGACACTTAAGGTTAATAATTAATCGCAACTAACTTTTGGCGCTGCTTAAGGTGGCAATTTGCGAGCAGATCGAGTCAGCAAAATCTAACTTACGAACTCAAGCCATTTTCGAGCGCAAAGCGAACGAGTTCGGTGCGGCTGTTGGTGCCCGTTTTGCTAAACAGGCGGCTAACATATTTTTCGATATTTCGCACACTGGTACTGAGGTTGCGGGCAATTTCTTTATTCATTAAGCCCTGACAAACCAGATCGAGGACGCTCTGCTCTCTGGGGGTAAGGTCAATTTTGAGCGGATTGGCGTTCTGGGTCAGAGCATTGCGTTTTGCCAACATTGCTTTAATTTCAGCCAGTTGGTTGGCTAGGTCAGCAATGTCAACCACTTCTGTCCCGGCATCGGTGCTGCCTCGCTTCAGCAAGTTTTTGACGATCGAAACTAGCTCATCGGGGTCAAAGGGTTTAGACAGGTAAGCATCGCAACCTGCGTCGTAGCCTTGAATCCGATCTTTGGTCATACCTCTGGCGGTTAAAAACACAACCGGCAACTTGCGAAAGCGCGCATCTTCCCGGAGCTGCTTCAGAAATTGGTAGCCATCTACCTGAGGCATCATGACATCAGTAATTACCAAATCTGGCGCGTAATCTTCTAGCGTCTGCCAAGCCACCTGAGCATTATTAGCGGTCACAACCTTAAAGCCGCTATCTTCTAGATAAGCCTGCACGGCTTCTCGTAAGCCCGGTTCATCATCGACCAGTAATAGGTTTTCGGTCATCTTGGTAGTTGTTTAAGATTGCTGCTGATTCAACTTTAATACCAATTCGATTAGGATTGTGAGGGCAGAGCCTGACTTAAAACGCTTGAGGATTTTACGGCTTATTGCTTCAGGTCAAAATCAGTCGGCTGCCACTGATACTCCTGGAGGTCAATTTTGCCGTCTGGGTCGAAAACAACGCCTTCATCGATCAAAAGCTGCTGCTGAAAATCGTCATTGCCTTCACGGAACGGGGAATAGGAAATTTTGCCCTGGGCATTCACCACTCGCTGCCAGGGAATGTCTGAGCTAGGCGCAACCTGGTATAAAGCATAGCCGACCTGCCGAGCATGGCGGGGAATGCCTGCTAAGGCAGCCACTTGCCCGTAGGTCGCAACTTGCCCGCGCGGAATTTGGCAAACCACCCGATAAATTTGCTCGTAGCCCGATCGCTCAGCCAAACTTAGCCTCCCAGCGGCTTAAAATTATTGCTTGCCGACTACTATCAATGACTGGGAATTTTCTAGATAAATCCGTGCTCAGCCAAAAATTCAGGCGTAATGTCGGAAAAAGGGCTTGTCCAGTCTGGCTGGGGCGAATTTAAGTGGGGTTGCAGCAGTTTGGCTGCATATTTACCCAATAAATCAGTTTCGAGGTTGACTTGGCTACCAGGTTGCAAATAGCGCAGGTTGGTATTGGCAAAACTGTGGGGAATGACCGCCGTTTTGAACCAACTCCCCTGGGGGTTACAGTCTGCGACGGTCAAGCTAATGCCGTTGACAGCAACGCTGCCCTTGGCCACAATGTAGCTTGCGATCGCCGCTGGCACCGTAAAGCTAATTTCCCAGGACTCAGCAGTTTGGGCAATCGTTTCCACCCGCCCTACCCCGTCAATGTGCCCCGTCACAAAGTGTCCGCCGACTTTGCTGCCCACCCGCAAAGAAGATTCTAAGTTGACCCAAGCAGCCGTTGCAGCCTGCATCTCCAGGGTAGAACGGCTGAGGGTTTCGGGCGAAACGGTGACAACAAAGCTCTGGTTGAGGATAGTTTCCACCGTGAGGCAGGCACCATCGACAGCAATGCTGTCGCCAATTTCTAAGTCAGACAAAATCGGGCTGTTGGGGCAAAGCACCGTCAGGCGGTGCAAGTCAGCCAACTTGAGCGTACCCAAGTCCTGAATCAGTCCAGTAAACATGCAGAGTAATGCCGTAATAGGTGGAAGTTGTGATTCTATGTTGAGACGCACTGTCTCTAAGGTACGCCGCGATCGCTAATTTAGAATTGACCCATCAGAGGATGCGTTGTCAGCGGCAGGGGAGCATCGCTAGGATTGAAACAGTCAGCAAATACTTGCTCACCCTCTATATGTTGCAGCATATGACAATTCTCAGTTGGGTCAGGCTATTTTTTGAGAACTGTGTGGCTCTCAGGAAATAAAATAACTGTGATCGATTGAAGTGGGAAGCGCTATAGTGTTGCAGCGAACAGGATCAGATGAACCGATAAAGGACATAGCGCTTGGATGACCATCGCTCAGTTTGCCTACTGTTTTCGTGAGGTCAAAAGTTAATGATTGAAATGAAAGTTGCTGGAATTGCGCTTGATGCGGCAACTCGGATTCCGATTGTTTTGCTCAAAGATGCGACAGAGCGACGGGCCTTGCCAATTTGGATTGGCCAAAACGAAGCCAAGGCAATCTTGAGCGTGCTGGAAAACCAGAAGTCTCCTCGGCCGATGACCCATGATCTGATGGTGAACTTGCTGCAAAGCTGGGACATGGTGCTAGAGCGCGTCGTTATTCATTCCCTGCAAGACAATACCTACTATGCCGTTTTAACTCTGCGGCAGGGCGAGCTTAAAAAAGAGCTAGATGCTCGACCCAGTGATGCGATCGCGATCGCCCTCCGAACAGACTGCCCGATTTGGGTGCTGGAAGAAGTTGTAGCCGACGCCTCAATTCCAGTCGATCGCGATGCCGATGAAGCCGAACGACAAGCCTTCAAGGAGTTTCTCGACAACATTAGCCCGGATGACTTTGTCCAGAAAAATGGCCCAGAAGAAACCTCGGCTAGCTAACCATGCAATATCGCCGTTTTGGTCAGACTAATCTACCGATTTCAGTTTTTTCGTTGGGCACGATGCGCTATTTGGCTTCTGAGCGCAATGCCCAAGCGACACTGGAGCGGGGAGTAGCGCGGGGCATCAATCACCTTGAAACAGCGCGGGGCTACGGCAAAAGTGAAGCCTTTATGGGAGCGGCCCTAAAAGCTGGTCTAGGCCGACCCAGGCAAGAGCTTTATGTGATGACAAAAATTGCCCCCACCCCGACTGCGGCTGAGATGATGCAGGCGATCGATGAATCCTTGCAGCGGCTCCAAGTTGACTATATTGATTTATTGGCAGTTCACGGCCTCAACACCTGGGAACACTGGAACTGGGTCGAAAACCCGCAGGGCTGTATGCAGGCGGTGGAACAGGCGATTCAGTCAGGACGAGTTCGACAGGTTGGCTTTTCGACCCACGGGCCGCTGGAATTGATTTTGCACGCGATCGCCAGCCAAAAATTCGCCTTTGTCAACCTGCACTACACCTACTTCCAGCAGCGAAATGCGCCGGCGATCGCCCTTGCCCACCAGCAGGATATGGGGGTTTTTCTGATCTCTCCGGCCGATAAAGGCGGCTTACTCTACACGCCTTCTCAAACTTTGACGGATCTGTGCGCTCCTTTTTCGCCCCTGCACTTAAATTATCGGTTTCTGCTCAGCGACCCCAGAATTTCTACCCTCAGCCTTGGCCCGGCTGATCCGACAGAGCTAGACTTTCCGCTGCAAGTGGCAGACCAGGTTGGTGCTTTAACTGAACCAGAAGCAGCGGCGATCGCTCGGCTTGACCAGCAGCAGGCGGTGGCTTTAGCGAGCGATCGCTGTAGTCAATGCTTTGCCTGCCTGCCCTGTCCAGAAGTGATTCAAATTCCCGAAGTGCTGCGGCTGCGGAATTTAGCAGTTGCCTACGACATGCAAGACTTTGGCCGCTATCGCTACGGCATGTTTGAAAATGCCGGTCACTGGTTTCCTGGCAACAAGGGCGATCGCTGTACCGACTGCGGCGATTGCCTACCCCGCTGCCCCGAAAATCTCGATATTCCAACCCTGCTCCGAGACACCCACGATCGCCTGAGCGGACAACCCCGCCGCCGCCTCTGGGAGTAGTTGTTTTCGCAGCGAAAGAGTTAGATTAAACCCTGCTCAATCTGGCTGAGTTGCTGCTGCGCCAGCGACACCATCCCTTTTAAGATCGGTTCGCTAATATGAGTTGGAAAACGAGCTGGCAAGCTGCTGGCAATTTGCCCAGCAACTGAGCTGACCTGTGCTAGCATTTCTCGCAAAATCTGCTCAGCCCGTTTTTGCGAAAAGCCAATCGCTTTAGCCATCGATAGACAATGCCTGGCTTGAACCATTGTCCATAGATAGCGAGGTTTTTTTCCCTGCCATGCCATAGCTAGTTTGGCCTTTTGGCGGGAGATGGCATGAGTGTCCATCAATGGATAAATTGACATCACATCGTAGAGTGGAGTTAAACGATAGTTGCCATTTGGTTCTAAGTAAATGCTGAAATTTTTGGCGTGGCCATCTGTTGCTGCCAACAACCAAAACAAAACCTGGCTCCGAAAAAACTGCTCTCTGTCAGCATCAGCATTACTCGCTCCCAGCAGGAGATGCATGATTTGAGCCATGCCTGGCCCACCCTCTGATTCGTATTTCAGACCAGGCGGTACCCCCAAAGCCTGACACATGTCTTCTTGGGGAAGCCGCATCAGCCATTGCCCGTTGCTTGACCAACGCCGATCAAAGCGCTCGACAATCAACACTTTGACATCCTCAAACTGCTGAATTTGGGCATTGGCCGTTGGCAGTCTGAAAGCCTTCGCAATTTCTAAACATAACCACTCGTTTTCGCAGCTATCTCTTAAGTCGATGTTGTTGTTGGCAATCAAACCGATCGGCAATTTGAAGATGTGGCTAGTTGGTGTGGTGCCAATTGGACGGCACCATTGTTCCTGATGCCAAAGTAAAGCTGTTTTTTCTTGAGCACCAGCAATCGAAATCCGAAAATCATCTACCTCCTCGGTCATCCCCAAAGGAGACACAGCATATCCCTTCAGGAGCTTGGCAATCTCTGCTGATGTGAGCGGCTGGGCAGTGATATCTTCTATATTCTTGAGATTCTTGAGGGTGTTTTGCTGATAAAGCTGGATCGCACCAACGCAATCGGCACCGATCGCGCTCAGCAGATCAAAGGGCTGGCGACTGGGTACCTGAAATCTTGCCTGTATTCTGGCTCGAATCTGCTCATAGTCAGGTAACAAGTTATCAAAGAAGTTGTAGACCTTTTCGCCTTCATAAGCAGTGTGCCGTAGTGGTAATGATAGCGACACCGGACGCGCACCAAGAGTTGTCAACCACTCGTCAGCATATTGGAAGGTCATGGCACCACTGGGTAATTTGCTCAAAAGCGCTACCAATCTGCCATTCATCAGAACATTGAGCTTGGCAACCTGCTTGGCTCTTACCACTCCTGATCCCATCCTTGTCTGAACTGGCTCACGGCTGACTTCGGCACGATATGCAGTTCCAAATCTAAGGCAGAGAGGAGCTTGAACAGCGTCGCCAGCTTCGTACTGTCTGGCTTGTTTTCAAAGCCGGAAACGGTTTCCTGCCTCAGTCCAACTCGATCGCTGACCTCTGTTTGACTAAAGTGCAAACCTTTGCGGTGATCTCTCGTAAACTCTGCCAGTTCTGCGGGCGAATGAATTAGCATCAGCACAAGTTTTATTAGTTATGGCACATAAGTCTTTGTTTATGCACTATAGCAGATAAACATCATTTTATGTGATATAGTGCATATTTCTGTACTTATCGGTTTTAATACATAAAAGTTGAAGCCTGAAACTAGAGCTCTTTAAACTCACTTATTCGAGCAACCTCTTCGCAATTGGGAGTGATCTAGCCTTGGTTGAAACTAGCGATCGCTGATACCCTAAAGCTATCAGCCTTCACACCCACAGAAGAGTCACTCTATGCAAGTCAAAGCTGCCGTTGCCCATGCTGCCGGTCAACCCCTGACGATTGAAACTGTCGATCTAGAGGGGCCAAAAGCAGGCGAAGTTTTGGTCGAAATCAAAGCCACAGGCATCTGTCATACCGATGCACACACCCTGTCGGGTGCTGATCCAGAAGGGTTATTTCCGGCCATTTTGGGGCATGAAGGAGCGGGGGTGGTGGTTGAAGTTGGTGCGGGTGTAACTAGCCTTCAGCCCGGTGATCATGTGATTCCGCTCTATGTGCCAGAATGTCGTAACTGTGAGTATTGTCTCAGCCGCAAAACCAATCTTTGTCAAGCAATTCGGCTCACCCAAGGATGCGGAGTGATGCCGGATGGCAGCAGTCGATTTACCCTTGAAGGGCAAATGCTGCATCACTATATGGGCACCTCTACCTTTGCCAACTATACGGTGGTGCCAGAAATTTCTTTAGCCAAAATTCGACCTGACGCTCCCTTTGACAAGGTTTGCTACATTGGCTGCGGCGTCACAACTGGCATTGGTGCTGTCATCAACACCGCTCAAGTTGAACCAGGCGCAAACGTGGTTGTGTTTGGCTTGGGTGGAATTGGCTTAAACGTGATTCAGGGCTGCCGGATGGTTGGAGCCGACATGATTGTGGGCGTGGACATCAACCCCAGCAAGCGAGCCTTGGCGGAAAAATTTGGCATGACGCACTTTGTTAATCCGAAAGAAGTCGAAGGAGATTTAGTCGCTTATCTGGTTGATTTGACTAAGGGGGGAGCTGACTACAGCTTTGAGTGTATTGGCAACGTCGATTTGATGCGGCAGGCCCTAGAGTGCTGCCACAAAGGTTGGGGGATGAGCGTAATTATTGGGGTAGCTGGGGCCGGTCAGGAAATTCGCACCCGCCCCTTTCAACTCGTGACAGGACGGGTTTGGAAAGGCAGCGCCTTTGGTGGCGCTAGAGGCCGAACCGATGTGCCCAAAATTGTCGATTGGTATATGGACGGCAAAATCAACATTGATGACCTAATTACCCACACTCTGCCTCTAACTGACATTAACGAAGCTTTTGAACTAATGCACCGAGGTGAATCAATCCGAAGTGTTGTCACTTTCTAGGTCATGCTTTGGGTCATATCTTGAGGACGCATCTGCCAAAAAATTGCTAGGCATGACGACTCTTTCTGAAGGCAGAAATTGCCCAGTTAGCCCCGGCTTTGAGAGTAAACTGGAGTCATGCAAATTTACCTAGACTACAGCGCTACCACTCCCTGCCGAACAGAGGCGATCGCCGCCATGCAGACTGCCCTCCAAGACCAGTGGGGTAATCCCTCCAGCCTGCACGAGTGGGGGCAGCGTTCGGCCACCCTGCTGGAACAAGCCCGGATGCAGGTAGCCAGCCTGCTCAATGCCACTGCCGAGTCAATTATCTTTACCTCTGGCGGCACTGAAGCCGATAATTTGGCAATTTTTGGCGTGGCTCAGCAGTATCGATTGCCGCAGCATTTAATTATTTCTAGCGTTGAACATGCGGCCGTGGCCGAACCTGTCCGCTGGTTAGCTGAACGAGGCTGGCAGGTGACTCGTTTACCCGTCGATCGCCAAGGCCGAGTCAATCCGACTGATTTGCAGGCGGCCTTGCAGCCCAACACTGTCTTGGTTTCTATTATTTATGGTCAGAGCGAAGTCGGGACGGTACAGCCGATCGCTGAGCTGGGCGCAATTGCCCAGCAACACGGGGCGTTATTCCACACCGATGCTGTCCAGGTGGCCGGTCGTTTGCCGCTGGATGTTCAAGCTTTACCCGTAGATTTGCTGTCGATTTCTAGCCACAAGCTGTATGGCCCGCAAGGGGCGGGAGCACTGTATTTGCGGCCGGGCGTCAGGCTGAGTCCGCTGCTGCGGGGCGGCGGACAAGAGCTAAAGCTGCGCTCCGGCACCCAGGCGATGCCCGCGATCGCCGGATTTGGGGTGGCGGCTGAACTAGCGGCTGCGGAAGTTGAGAGCGAGCGCCTGCGTTTAATTAGATTGCGCGATCGCCTGTTTGAGAAGCTTTTGGCGATTCCAGGTGTCCAAGCAATCGGCGATCGGCTGCATCGATTGCCCCACCATGTCAGCGTCTGTGTTGCTGCTTTAGATGGAACACCGCTCAACGGCAAAGCAGTTGTGCGGCAGATGAATCTGGCCGGGATTGGTTTGAGTGCGGGGGCTGCCTGCAATAGCGGCAAAGTCACCCCTAGTCCGATCTTGCAGGTGATGGGCTATAGCGATTCGGTGGCTCAGTCGGGGGTACGATTAACACTGGGGCGAGAGACTACGCTTGCCGATGTAGACTGGACGGCAGTAGTATTTCAGCAAGTGCTGGGCCGCCTGCAACTCACCCCAGTCCTGATTTGACGCTATTTGACGCTCCTGATCGCCATCCAGCCATGACCACAAAGCTTTTGTTTGTCTGCTTGGGCAATATCTGCCGTTCGCCGGCGGCCGAGGGAATGATGAATCATTTGGCCAAGCAAGCCGGACTCAGCGATCACATTGAGTGTGACTCGGCCGGCACCAGCAGCTATCACATCGGCAGTCCGCCCGATCAGCGAATGACCCTAGCAGCGAAACAGCAGGGTATTGTTCTGCAAGGGCAAGCTCGCCAATTTCAGGTGCAAGATTTTCAGGCCTTTGACCTGATTTTGGCCATGGATCGACAGAATTACCGGGCTATGCTTCGTTTAGATCGTAGCGGTCAGTTTCAAGATAAAGTGCGCCTGATCTGCGATTTTTGTACTACTTACGGCGATCAAGATGTGCCAGATCCTTACTATGGCGGTGCCGATGGTTTTGTTTATGTGCTTGATTTGCTCAGCGATGCCTGTGCTGGTTTGCTGAAGGAATTAGCTTGACGAATCCGCGTCTGAAAATGCCAATTTTTCCGTTACGTGCCGAAAGCGCGATCGCCAGCATCTCCCAAGCCCGGCACAATAAAACCTTGCTCATTTAACCCTTCATCGATCCCTGCCGCATAAATTTGCAGGCCGGGATGAGCAGCGCTTAGTTTTTGGAGAGCAGGCGGAGCCGTAATCGCCGAGATAATCCGAATCAAACTGGGATCAGCTCCGCGCTGGGTTAGCTCTGCCATTGCTGCCATAATCGAGCCGCCAGTTGCCAGCATTGGCTCACTAATTAAGATGCGCGTATTGGGTTCAAAGGCGATCGGCAGCTTGTTGAGGTAGCAGGTTGGCTCTAGGGTTTCTTCATTCCGCACCATGCCGATGTGAAAGGTTTTCGCTAAAGGCAAAACCGTCTGTGCCCCCTCTAGCATTGTCAACCCGGCTCTTAAAATCGGCACCAGCGCGATCGCGGCTTCGGGATTAATCACCGTGGCTGGGCAGTTCATCAGCGGGGTTTGCACCATTGTCTCTTCTGTTGGCAGCCATTCCCTAGCCGCTTCGTAGGTCAGCCAGCGCCCTAGCTCAACCATGGCGCTCTTAAACAGGACGGAGGGGGTGGTGGCATCTCGGGCCACGGCTAACCAATGCTTAATCAGGGGATGGGGAGGGACGTAAATCCGCAGTTGCAAAGCCATAGGGCGCGATCAGGTACTCAAACAGCCCAATCATACTGTGCTTTCCGGCTGCGGTAATCCTAAAAATCTAGATTTAACCGAGTCAGCCAATATTTGATTATTGATATTATTTCTCAATTAATGCTACATTAGCTTTTAAGTGTTCTCCTCTCTTGAGGATCGGCAGGTGGGGTCAGGGTGCGATCGCAAACTGTTCCCACTTTTTTTATGCCTTAAAATGCCTAACCGCAAGCCTTCTCTGCAATCATCAAGGCAGGCGAAGGCTTGAGAAACTTAAAACCGCAGCAGGCAGCAGTTCTCAATCATCCTGATTCAAATAAAAATCTTTACTGATTGTTATAAACCCTGAACTATTTGGGCACGCTTTGCAAACAGCAGATAATTTTACTGCTGGCGGTCAAGGTAGAAATTCAACATGATCACAATCACACCAAACTCAGACCCTAAACACTGCGGCTGGGCTGAAATTTACCGATGATAGGGGAGTCGAAAATCACTCCTTGTGAAGAAAATGCGCCAACCTACACACCTTTCATCTCACAAGCGATACGCTAGAAATATAGCCTCAGAATCTCCTCTATTTTCCGCTTTATTTATTCGTTTTAGAAGACCCAAATCGGCCATGAACACCATCTATAGAGCTTCTACCAGCGTAGGTGTAGCCCTAGCTCTAGGCGGAGGACTATCTTTAGCCCTATTAAATAAACCCATGCAAGCAAGCTCAACGGCTGAGGCAAAGCAGGTAGCCACCCTCACAACCAATGAGAATGCTCAGATCCTGCAAACTCAGCCTCAAACGGCTGAGGATTACTACAATCAAGGCTTAGTTCTGCAAGGTGAAGGGAATATTGAGCAAGCGATCGCTAGCTTTAGTCGGGCGGTTGAACTAGACCCGACGGCAGATCATTACTTTGCGCGCGGGCTAGCTTACTCTGACCAAGGCGCTCAGAAACTGGCGATCGCCGACTACACGCAAGCCATTCAGTTAGACTCAAACTTTGCCGCCGCACTTTATCAGAGAGGCATGGCTCACTATGCCCTTAAAGATAATGCTGCGGCCGTAGCTGACTTCACCCAAGCCCTCAATGTCGATCAGAGTTTTGTCGCCGCCTACTACAGTCGCGGTTTGGCTTACTACGATTTAGGAAATGAAAAGCTAGCCAGACAGGACTATAACAAGGCCAGACAACTCAGCCCCACCATGACCGCCGCCTACTATGATCAAGGTGTTGCTCGTCCCCAAATCGGTGGCGAATAAGCACGCACGCCCATAATCTTAATTTTGGTTAGGCATCATGTACAGCCAGAGTGCGAGCTTTGAATTCAACACCTCTTTGCTACAATCGGCAAGATTTAGCTTTCTAGCTGAAATGGCTATTAACCTAGAAAAAATAGTAATCCCAGATACAACTATTACCAGTCCGGGCTTTTCAATTGAGTTGCATAAAAACGGAAATGCTGAGGTTGTCGTTTGGCACCCGTGGAAAGCGAATGCTATGTGGTCAGAGCTTCGTTCTGGAGAACAGATGGAAGTTATAAACGTTACAAAGCCCAAGCATTTTTCAAAAATGCTGGCGGAAAACGATGACGGCTAACAATTCGTTCAAGCCGATGCCGCTCAGCAGCGAGTCTTAACTCACTCGATAGTAAACCTCGTATTGGGCTAAAGCTGATACGAGGCTTACTGTTTATGAAAATTTGCCATTAGCTTCAGGGCACAATCAGGACTGGGCAAGGAGCCAGGTTAATCACCCGATTACTGACACTCTCATTGGCTCCTTCTTGGGTCAGACCGATCCCCCGGCACCCCATGACAATCAGATCAACTTCCAGCTCATCGGCGACATCGCAGATGGTGAAGGCAGGCTTGCCCTGCCGATGAATTGTTTCAGTTTCAATGCCCAAATTAGTGAAGCCTGTTTGCGCTTGGGCTAACAATTGGTCGATCGCCGCTGGGTCAATCGGGGCAGCATTTTCGTCCGGTACTTCCTCAACTGAGAGAATAATCAGGCGGCTTTGGCAAAACTTAGCCAGACTGGCAACAGTCTCCGCAGCTTCTTGGGAATCAGGGCTGCGATCAATCGGAAAGAGGACAGTCTTAAACATTGTATTCATCTCCGGGGTACGGACTTCGATAAAATGTGGACGGCTGATGAATTTAGGAGTCCGTATCGTGTCCAAAAAAACTTTAGCAAATTTGTCGGCCGCAGATGTGGCTGGAAAACGTGTTCTTGTCAGAGTAGACTTTAACGTTCCACTCGATAAACAGAACAATATCACTGATGACACCCGAATTCGGGCTGCCTTACCCACAATTCAAGATTTGACCAGTAAGGGAGCCAAGGTGATTCTGTGTAGCCACCTGGGTCGTCCGAAAGGCGTTGACGAGGCTCTGCGGCTAACCCCGATCGCCAAGCGGCTCTCAGAGTTGCTGGGTCAAGACGTGCTGAAACTAGATGACTGCATTGGCGATGCGGTTGTGGCCCAAATCCAAGCCATGCCGACAGGTCAAGTTGCTTTGCTGGAAAACGTTAGATTTTATCCGCAAGAAGAAAAAAATGAGCCTGAGTTTGCTAAGCAGCTCGCCGCTGTGGCTGATGTTTACGTCAACGATGCGTTTGGAGCTGCCCACCGGGCCCATGCCTCAACCGAAGGGGTGACGCACTATCTGAGTCCTGCTGTGGCTGGCTTTTTGATTGACAAAGAATTGCAATACCTCCAGAGCGCAATTGAAAGCCCCCAGCGTCCCTTGGTGGCGATCGTTGGCGGTTCCAAAGTCTCCAGCAAGATTGGCGTAATTGATGCCCTGCTTGATAAAGTAGACAAACTGCTGTTAGGGGGCGGGATGATCTTTACTTTTTATAAAGCCCGTGGCTTGAGCGTCGGCAAATCTTTGGTCGAAGAAGACAAGTTGGAGCTAGCCCGATCGCTAGAAGCCAAAGCCAAGGAACGAGGCGTTGCTTTACTGCTGCCAACAGATGTGGTTGTAGCGGATGCCTTTGCCCCGGATGCAAATGCTCAAACCGTCAGCATTGAGCAAATTCCTGACGGCTGGATGGGCTTAGACATTGGCCCCGACGCGATCAAAACCTTTGAGGCAGCTTTGGCTGACTGCAAAACGGTGATTTGGAATGGGCCGATGGGCGTATTCGAGTTTGATCGGTTTGCGGCCGGTACAGAGGCGATCGCCCACACCTTAGCCAAATTAACTCCCCAAGGCACCTGTACGATCATCGGTGGTGGTGATTCTGTCGCAGCCGTTGAAAAAGTCGGTTTAGCCAGCCAAATGAGCCATATTTCTACGGGCGGTGGAGCTAGCCTAGAACTTCTAGAAGGCAAAGCTCTACCGGGGATCACAGCCTTGGATGATGCTTAACTGCTCAGATTGATCAATTCATGGTCAATCCAAAAGCGATATAGCGTTCTTAAATGAGTTATGAAAAGCCGTTTGAATAAGACGGCTTTTCGCTGTTACTTGAAATCGGTATAGCATCACTTTTAAAGAGCTGTGAAAAAGGGCTGCAAAGTTTAAGTCTAAAACAGACTTTAAAACGATAATGGGTCTAGTTGAAGGCAACCAGACCCTTAAAAATTTTGCAATGAATTAAGTTTTCCTAGAACTAATGACGGGTGAACAGAATCAGCAATTAATCCACACTAGCTACACACTTCAGTCTTAACCAGACTAGCTTAGAGGAGCTTACTGCTTAACCTCTCACGGCAGAAACATCTAGCCGATAGCAATTGCCGATGTGAGTCAATGAAAACGAATAGAACGCTGACCGATGAGAGTCTTTTCTGATGTTAAACTGCGATCGCTAACAATGTTGTTCTACAGTTACTCAACAATTTTAAGACTCTTCAAATCAAACCTATTTCTACTCCAGAACCAGAACTGGGAGGCACGAGCTCTAGCTCTTTCTTTTCACTACCGAGGATTGGTTTGTGCCTAGATTCAAACTAACATCAATTTCTGGAAACAACCGGTCAATTTACTAAAGTTTATACCCATTTGCAGTCTGCAACAAATCCTTGATAGCACTTTGCGAATTAGGCTAAGAGAGCGATTTACGCTAGAAAATTTTATTCGATTTGCCTAAAATTCCTAACCTCAATTGTTCTAACCGCTACCGTAACTTGGTGATTAAGTTTTTGCGATCGATATTACTGCCCAGTTTGGTTGGGCTGCTGGCGGGATGTACAAACTCAGGCTTTTTGGTGCTACCAACCCAAAACTTTGGGAATAGTCTGAATAGCGTCAACCTTGAGCAGGAGCCTAACTTTTCTTACGATGGCCGATATATGGTCTTTGCCAGCGATCGGCTTGGCTATCGTGCCGTCTTTCTATTTGATGTTCAGCAGCGACGCCTGATTAACCTGCCCGGTCTGAATACGCCGGGCGTGATGCAAGACCAGCCAGACATCAATGCGGATGGACGCTACATAGTCTATGTTTCTGAGACGCGAGGGAAGCCAGATGTTTATGTCTACGATCGCATTTCTCGCCAGAATCAGTTGATTACTGGTAATATCTTGGGAAACATTCGCCACCCCACGATCAGCGGCGATGGGCGATTCATTGGTTTTCAGCTTGATCGAAATGGTCAGTGGGATATAGAAATTTTTGATCGAGGGCCAGGCGCGCGATCGCTGGGCCCACCCGTTTCTCCCCCTTCGCCATAGCCAGCAATCTAGCCGCTTAGAATCAAGGTATAGGGGACTAAATCGCGAATCTACATCACCTGGCAAAATGACTTCTGGAGTGCAGCCTTCAGATCAATCGCATCGACCTTTAGCGCCGATCTGGATTAGCTTGATGACGATTAGCGAAAACTCAACCTTCCAGTCAAGACATTGCCTAAATTATCCCAGCGGCGAGTGAGCGTCATCTGGAGCAGTGGACAAACCTATGACGGCAAACAACCCAGTGACAGTTTTCCCCCCAGACGAATACAACAAAGCTCTGGTTGCCCACGTCCATCCCCCAGATTGGGTCAATCCGCAGCCCGTTGATTGCTATGACTTAGTTGTGTTGGGGGGTGGTACAGCCGGACTGGTGGCGGCCGGTGGGGCGGCCAGTTTAGGAATTGGGCTTAAAGTTGCTCTGGTTGAAAGTCATCTCTTGGGTGGAGACTGCCTCAACTTTGGCTGTGTGCCTTCTAAAACGCTTCTGCGATCGGGGCGGGCTGTGGCGGATGTCCGAGCGGCAGTTAACTTTGGTGTGGAATTGCCTCCGGGGATTGAAATTAACTTTTCAGCCGTGATGGAGCGGCTGCGACGGGTAAGGGCAACAATCAGCCATCACGATTCTGCCCAGCGGTTCAGCCAAGAATTTGGCGTAGACGTGTTTTTGGGCAAAGGACAGTTCACGGACAACCAAACGATTAGCGCTGAGGGCGTGCCGCTACGGTTTAAGAAAGCCGTGATTGCGACCGGCGCACGGGCAGCCCAACTCCAAATTCCTGGACTGTCAGAAGTTGGCTACCTGACGAATGAAACTGTCTTTTCACTAACCGAGCGCCCGCAGCGATTGGCCGTAATTGGGGCTGGGCCCGTCGGCTGCGAATTGGCCCAAGCCTTTAATGACTTGGGTTCCCAGGTAATCTTGCTGCACAAAAATTCCCACATTCTCGATCGCGAAGATGCTGATGCGGCTGAGATTCTACAACAAACACTGCTGACAGAAGGCATTCGACTGATTTTAGGCTGCCAACTGGAACGAGTTGAAAAAATCGACGGCGGTAAAGTTCTGCATCTGCGCTGCAACGGCAATTTGGAGTTCGTGATTGTAGATGAAATTCTGCTGGCCGCCGGGCGATCGCCCAATGTCGAGAATCTAAATCTGGCCGCTGTGGGTGTGGCGTGGGATCAGCGAGGAGTCAAAGTCAACGATTACCTGCAAACCAGTAACCCAAAAATTTTTGCAGCCGGAGATATTTGCATGGATTGGAAATTTACCCACGCTGCCGATGCGGCTGCCCGGATTGTGATTAGAAATGCCCTCTTTGCTCCCTTCGGTTTGGGACGCTCAAAATTGAGTCAATTGGTCATGCCCTGGACAACTTACACCCATCCCGAAATTGCCCATGTTGGCCTGTACGAGCGGTCAGCCCAAGCGCAGGGCATTGCCGTTGAAACCATCATGATTCCGTTTAACGATCTAGACCGCGCGATCGCCGATGGGGAAGAAGTGGGATTTGTGAAAATTCATCATCGGCGGGGCAGTGATCAAATTGTGGGCGCAACGATTGTTGCTAAACACGCAGGAGAAATGATCAGCGAACTGACAGTGGCGATCGCTCACAAAATTGGTTTAAATAAACTGGCTCAAGTGATCCATCCTTACCCAACTCAAGCAGAGGCGATCAAACAAGCCGCAGATATCTATCAAAGAAAGAGTTTTGCAAATCCTTGGACTCAGACATTGCTTAAACTTTTAAACAAGCTGACCTAAACTTAGGCCAGCGTTCATGAGCAAGAGCATCTCTTATGACTGTAAAAAAAATTGAGAAGCTGCTGAAGCAAGCTTTGCTGCAAGAAGGCAAAATGGAATGTCAACTATACGAGCATGAACTTATAGAAGTTCTAGACGACTTGAGGTTGTCTATGAAAAGAGACAAAGATGATTATATTTTTACCGTGACAGAAAATCGTGGGCACGTAGGGATGCTGCTGATTGAAAAATCAGGAGAGGTACATATAGATGAGCAGGCTAGAGAAAGACTAAAAGTTCTATGGCCGGCTGCGTATGAAAGCAACATCAAAAAAATGATCCCAGATTTCGCTCAACAACTTTACGGAGGTGACTTACCGATCAACGGGGTTAAAGTTTATCGGAGATAGAATTTACTGGCAGTCGCCATGCTTAATACCCTAGATTCAACCGCAATTCAGATGCAGCTTTCGCAGGGGCATTTGAGCGTTTTGTCTACTTGCCCACGCAAGTTTCAGCACTTGTATTTAGATCAATTGGGTTTGCACCAAGACCCCCAGCTTCAAGAGCGCTTAGATTTAGGCGCTCAGTTTCACCAACTAATGCAGCAGCAAGAATTAGGACTGTCGGTAGAGTCTGTTAGCCTGGCGAACTTGAGTTTGCAGCGCTGGTTAGCCGCCTTTAGCGCTCAGCCACCAGCGATGATTAGCGGCGATCGCCAAAGCGAACAGCGGCGAATTCTCCAATTTGAAGGCTATCTGCTGATTGCCGTCTACGACTTGCTAATTGAAGGGGCAGAGCAGGCTCAAATTTTAGATTGGAAAACCTATGCTCGTCCGCCTGCCAACTTGCAAACTGCTTGGCAGACTCGCCTCTACCTGTTTATGCTGGCTGAAACCAGCGATTACCCTCCTGAACAACTTTCGATCACCTATTGGTTTGCTGAAGCGAACAACCGGGCTAAGTGCAGTTTGACCTTTGCCTATACTCAGACCCAGCACGAACAAACTCGTCAAGAGTTAAGCCAACGCCTCAGGCAATTGACAAGCTGGCTAACTGGATATCAGGCAGGGCAATCTTTACCCCAAGTGCCAATTTCTGCCAATGAGTGCAGTAAATGCAGCTTCGATCTACGCTGCGACCGCGCAGCGTCTCCTGTGGAGAATCGCGCCGGATTGGTTTCAGAAGCTCAGCTTAGTCCTGAGACTTTTATCGGCAGCCTTGAACTGGCGATCGCAACGGATATCAATCAGATTCCAGAAATTCCGCTGTGAGGAATCCTTGACCTGGCATCGTCAAGCTATAAACAGGGGTTTGTCACAACAGCTTCGCAAAGCTATCCAAGCCCTAGACGAGTGTTCTGATGTGAGCCGCGATCGCCTTGGGTTGCTCAATCATGCCCAGGTGGCCACAATTTGCTAGTTCAATCACATTTGGCTGTCCTGCTTTGGCCAAGCGATGAAAGCTGGCTAAATGGTAGACATATCGAAGTTCCATAATCGGGTCTTGCTGTCCGGCCAAAAAATAAACTGGCTGCTGTAAGTCGCTCACTAGCTGAGGCAATTGTTCAACTTCCGCCTGAGTTGTCGATTCTAGCAGTGCCCCTAAAGCTGCTGCTGGATTAGCGACCAGTAAATCAGCTAACCGCTGTTTACCCCAATGCCGCGCCACCGGCTGAGCAACGCTGGCTCGGCTAAACAGCCAGTCCATCAGGGGCAGGTTTGCGAGCCAGGCCGGCCGTGAGCGAACAATCCAAGCTCCAGCCGTCCGAAATCGCTCGAATTCAGCTTGCAAATAAATGCCGCCGCCAGCATTGAGGCAAATCACCCCTTGCACTTGGGCTGGCAGTTGAGCGGCTGTCCAGAGGGCGATCGCCCCTCCCAGCGAATGCCCCACTAACCAACATTGATTAATTTGCAGGTGTTGCAGCAGCAGGGCTAAATCTTCGGCATAGGCAGCCGGGGTATAGGCCCTAGCTGAGCCTGCTAACGCGGCCGAACCAGCAAATCCGCGCAGGTCGTAGGTCAGGCACTGATAATCCGTGGCCAAATCTTGCACCAAGGGCTGCCAGTATTGACGACTGAGTAGCCAGCCATGCACAAACACCAGCGCTGTTTGAGCGGTGCCTGCGAGTTCATAGGTATGATCAACGCCGAACAGAGCGATCGCTGCCATCTTTAAGGATGAGTTTCTTCAACTGAACTCTAGCCTACAGCGATTTCAAATCACCTGAACTATTGCTGGGGATTGATCAGGCGCTGCTTAATGCTTTCAGCCATATGTTGGCCCAAATAGTCAGGAATTGGATTTCCGTTGGGGCCCATCAGATAAAGCGTTAACCGCACCCGGCCCCGCCAAGCCATAAAGTTGGCATTGACCACCAGCAAATCTTCCTGCCAAATTGCGTACATGACTCGATAAATTAAACTGGGCTGACTCTCGGCTTCAACCAGTAATGCCGGCAGGTGAAACACAGGGTCGATAAAAAAGCTGGTTTCTAATCCCTGTAATCCTCCCTTGAGGTTCAGCTCCGATATTTTCTCCACTTCAACTTGATCGGCTAGAGCCGCTCGAATTGAGCGGCAGAGGCTGTCTCTGCCTTTTTGAGAGAGAGCTTTGCCCTTGTGGGACAAGGTTAATCTCAAAAATACCAGCAGCGGTAAGCGGACTTGTCCGTAGAGGCTGAAGTTATGCTGGGTCAGTCCATAGGCAGCAATCAGGCCAAAAATATCACTCAGCACAGAAGACTGATTCCGACAGGCAAACTGAAGGTGAGTTCTTTCAGCTTCAGTTTGGAGTTGAATCACAGGTTGACGGGTTTTTTGCAGCTCAAAGGCTAACTGCAAATTCTGAAATTGAATTTCACTGCTGACAAACTGTTCATAAAATTCTGGAAATGCCTGATTAAAGCGCTTGAGCAATTCCAGGGTAGAAGTCTGAACGTCTGAAGTCATAACAAATAATTGGGAGATCGCACAGGGACGCTTAGAAATAGCAACACCAAAAAATGATTGACCTCAGTAGCACTACTTACACTGTGGTCATTGGCGTTAAGTATACTAGCTGTTAAGCGGCAGTCAGCATCGGTAAGGCATTGGCTTTCAATCAGGTGCTTTTGCAGATTCGGCCGATCGCACTCTCATAAATCTACCCTCCCCGTCCGGTTGCATGAGTTTTTGGAAAAGCCTATTCAGTGGTCAAAGCGTCTCTGCGTCATCGACTGTTGTTCCCCTTGATCCTGCGATAGACCAGAACAATCCTGCCTATACCTCAAATAGCGCTGAACCGCGAGTTTTCTTCAGCAAAGATCGCGACATTGACCTTTACGAGCTAGAAGAACTGTGTGATGCTGTCGGTTGGTCTCGCCGTCCGCTCAGAAAAGTCAAAAAGGCAATTCAGCATAGCTTTGTTGTCGTGACCATGTGGGAACAGCGGGGCAGCTATCGCCGGCTGGTTGGCTTCTCAAGGGCCACCTCTGATCATGCGTTTAACGCCACGATCTGGGATGTCGTGGTACACCCAGACTACCAGGGCAAAGGCTTTGGCAAAGCCCTGATGAAGCAAATTATCAAAGAACTGCGGGGCGAGGACATTAGCAACATTACTTTGTTTGCCGACCCCCAGGTGGTAAATTTTTATCGGGGTCTTGGCTTTATGTCCGATCCAGAGGGCATCAAGGGGATGTTTTGGTATCCCAGCCGTTGAGATTGTTTAGCCGTCGTTAACCATTGGTTAAATTGCGAGAGTTTGTGAAAAAAGTTCTCTAGGAACCCTTTCTCACAAACTAAATCAGATTGCTATAGAATGGAGGCTGGCTACAACGGGATGTAGCGCAGCTTGGTAGCGCGCCTGCTTTGGGAGCAGGATGTCGCAGGTTCGAATCCTGTCATCCCGATCGCAAAAACTGAGTGAGTCAGCCAGCATGGCTAGGGATTATGACCTGGTAATTATTGGTGGAACCAAGGCGGGGCTGCAAGCAGCGATCGCCGCTGTCCGTCAAAACGCCAGGGTTGCTCTGGTTGCCCCTCTACCGTTTGCAGCAGAGTCAGCTTGGGCAAATCAAGCTTTGGGAAAATTTACTCAGGATTATGATCAGACTAGCTGGCAAGCAGATCATCATCTAGAGCTAAAGGCCCGGCGCGCTCAGGCGGCCCAGTGGATTAGTGCCCAAGTGGCCAGCCTGAAAGCTGAATATGCGCCTGCCTACTTAACTAGCTTAGGAATTGATTTAATCACGAGTTTCGGTCAGTTTCAGCCCCAGCCTAAACTCCATTTTTTTGCGGCAGGACGAATGCTGCGATCGCAAGCCTACCTGATTGCTTCTGACCGGCCCGAGGCTGGTATTCTTGGCTTGTCTCCAGGGAATTACCTGACTCCCGACACGCTTTGGCCACACCTGCAAAAGCGGCTGCAAACTGACGCAAGCAAGTGGTTGGTTGTGAGTGACCAGCCGATTGGGATTGAACTGGCTCAAGCTTTAACTCGTCTGGGTGAGCAGGTGATCATAGTTATTGCAGGCAACTCTTTGTTGCCCCAAGAAGATCCGCAAACTGTCTTTTGGCTCCAAACTCAGCTTGAAGCGGCTGGGATCTCAATTTTGACCCAAACCACCCTCCAAGCGGCTAAACCAGCGGGTGAAGGCTGGTTAGTATTTCTCAATTCTGCTCAGAAGCCCCTACATGTCGATCAAATTTTGGTTTGTCAATCAGGAAATGGGGCAGATGTGCTCAATCTTGACTCAATTTGGGTACGCTACGATCAGCAGCGAGTTTGGGTCAACGATCGGCTGCAAACAAGTCAGCCCCAGATTTATGCCTGTGGCGACCTGTTGGGGGGGTATACCGTCTCCCAAATTACCGATCAGGAAGCCAGCCTTGCTGTCTACAACGCCTTGCATCGTTCAAAGTGCAGGATTGACTATCGCTGCCTAGCTTGGAGCTTGCAAACCAAACCAGTTTGGGCTCGGGTCGGCATGAGCGAAACTCAAGCCAGAGCAACGTATGGAGCAGACAGTGTGGAACAAGCTAACCTAACCTTTGCCCAAAGACTGCTCGCGGGTGAGTCCCCTGAGTTGTGCCAGCTTGTCGTGCATCGCAACGGGCTGATTCTGGGGGCAACGATTTTGAGTCCGTTAGCGATGGAGTTGATTCAAGTTGTGAGGCTGTTTTTACAGCAGCGCCTGAAAGTTTCAGCTTTGGCTAAGTTGGCAACGGGTTCAGCCAACTCCTGCGAAATTGTTTACCAAACTGCTGCCAAAATTTTATCGAGGTCGCGTTAACTATGCATCCTGAAGCAATTTCCCCTTTTTTGAACGAGATCTTTGGCTCGGCGGTAGAAATTCTTGAACCAGGCTCCTGGCAAATCGATACACCAGAGTTTCGGCTACTGGTTTTGCTGTCGGAAGATCATTCTTGGCTGCGGGCGCTCACCCCGATCGCTCCCCAGGCAGATGTCGAATCCTTACTGCCAGAGCTAATGGCCGCCAATTTCGACCTGACTCAAGAAACCCGCTATGCCCTCTATCAAGGAGTGCTGTGGGGAGTCTTTCACCACAGTTTGAAGGCACTAGACTCCGAGGATTTTTCAACGGCCTTAGCTCGGCTGGTTGGGCTACGTAACCGAGGCTTATCGGAATGCTACAACTTGTTGATTGAGAAGCGAATTCGCCAAATTATTGGCGTAGCCAAAACCCAAGGACAGTCGCTGGAAACGACAATGCAAAGCCTCGATCGCCTTTATCAAGAAGGCATGATGGGAAATTTAACCCAGAGTCGAGACTCGATGGAAGAGACGCTATCCGCTTGGCGGTATCAGCTAGAGCGCCTCTGGCCTGAAGTTGAAGCTGCCTCGGTTTAAGATCAAAAAATCAATCAAACCGACGGTAACCGCATTCAAGCCTCAAAGCAATATCAGCAATCGGCTGCAACAAGCAGCGGCTCAAAATTCTCCCAGGTTAGGGCAGGTTCCAGGTAACACGGTTGACTGGGATTGTAGGGCGCCTGAAGGCGAGCAATGGTTAGAATCGTCGCCCCCGCTGGCAGAACCGGAATATCGGGGTCAGCGGCTGTGGCGCGAATTAGAGAGCTAGAAAACCCTTTAAAGATCATCACCTGATCAAATTCACCCTCAACCTCAGCCTCGACAAGCAAGACCTCTTGAGGATGTTTTGCGCTGTAATGCTCTAGGCGATCGCCAAAGGTTGCCATCTTTGTTACCTTCTGCCTTTTTGCTAACCTTATAGCCCTGTCGCCGAGCGTCCTTGTTTCGATAACCTAAAAAAGACAAAGTAAGCCAGGTAGCAAACGTAGACAATGAGTGCGCCAGAGGCTAAGAAGCCTAACGTGCTGACCTTGGCATTGGCATGAAAAATTTGCTGGAACAACAGCGGTGCTTCTAGCCAAACCTGACAGCTTGGCGTGGCGATCGCCCCTGCCACAAACGCACAGTTGATGAACATGACTTGTCCAATCGCGGCCAAGGCGCAGTAGAGAGTAATTCCCCAGCGCCAAGAGGTAAACGCTAGCTGCAAAGGGCCAGGTCGATCGGCAATTTCCTCATTCAGATCAATCCAAAACCAAAGCCCAACTGGGATAAACATTAAGGTGGCCAAACCCGTTAAAAAGCCAACCGGCATTTGAGCCACCAGCAAATAGACAGTGATCGCTAATAAGCTGGAAACCCGCCAGTAAATAATCAACAGACGCACGATCGGCTCGGCGTTTTGAATCACTGCCCACAGCAATAGCCCCAGCGGCAGGATCACTGCAAACAAGATGGCTAGCCGATAGTCGGCCCAAACTAGCGATCGCAAAACCTCAATCGACATGAATCCCTCAAATGCTTTATCCTCATTTCCTACCAGGATAAACCGCAGGGGGTCTTTCGGTGATCACTTTGACTTGCTCAAACCCATCAAGATCATCATCCTGAATTAAACTTGAAACAGATTTTTACCGCTCACTTGCAGGAGCAACCGCCATGGCCAAATTGCTTAACGATGCTGAAATTCAAGCACAAATTGGTCAACTGCCCGGTTGGGCGGTCACGGGTCGAGAAATTCAGTCAGTCCGAAAATTCAAAGACTTTCTCGAAGCGATCGCTTTCGTCAATACGTTAGTTGCGCCAGCCGAAGCGGCTGGTCATCACCCTGACCTGGCGATCTCTTACAACAAAGTCACGATTAATTTGACTACCCACGATGCTGGCGGATTAACGGCGGCTGATTTTGATTTGGCCAAGATTATTTCTCGGCTGCCCTAGACCCAAGTTCTCCGATATTTACCCCACATCCAAAGGAAATAGCTCTTTGACCAACGCGATCGCCCCCCTCAAACATACCCCTCTATTTGACCTGCATCAGCAGGCTCAAGCTCGGCTGGCCGGTTTTGGCGGCTGGAAGATGCCTATTCAGTACAGCGGCATTACAGCCGAGCATCAGGCTGTGCGACAGCAGGCGGGAATGTTTGATATTTCCCACATGGGTAAATTTGCCCTCAAAGGCCAAAATCTGGCCGCCCAATTGCAATCGCTCGTGCCCTCTGATCTGAGCCGCCTGTCGGCCGGAGCCGCTAAATATACTCTGTTTCTCAATCAGCAAGCTGGGATTCTGGATGACCTAATTTTTTACTGTCAGGGTCAAGATCAAGGCATCTTGATCGTCAATGCGGCGACTACAGACAAAGACAGAGATTGGCTGCTGAAACACCTCGACCCTAGCCAGTTGGAGTTGACTGATATTTCTCAAGCCCAAACTTTAATTGCTCTCCAGGGTCTAAAAGCAGCCGAGATCCTGCAACCGCTAGTCGAAGACGACTTAACCAGCCTCCGCCCCTATCACCATGCTCCTGTCACCCTACTGGGTCAGACGGCCTGGATTGCTCGCACCGGCTACACCGGCGAAGATGGGTTTGAGATCATGTCCAATCCCGCCCTTGGTTTAGAGCTATGGCAAACCCTGCAAGACCGAGGCGTTATGCCCTGTGGACTGGGGGCCAGAGACACGCTGCGACTAGAAGCAGCGATGGGGCTGTATGGGCAAGACATTGACGAAACCACGACCCCCCTGGAAGCGGGCTTAGGTTGGGTGCTAACGGCTAAAACCGATTTCGTGGGGGCAGCCGCCCTAGTTCAACAAAAACAGCAGGGGATCAAACGTAAGTTAGTCGGGCTAGAAATGCAGGGGCGGCATATTGCCCGCCATGACTATCCGATTTTGGATGGCGGACACCCGATCGGGATCGTCACCAGTGGCACCTTGTCTCCGACCTTGGGTAAGGCGATCGCTCTCGGCTACGTCCCGCCTCATCTGGCTGAAATTGGTCAAGAATTAGCAATTACGATTCGCGGGCAGGCCTATCCAGCCAAAGTTGTCCAGCGGCCCTTTTATCACCGTCCCAAAAGCAGCTAAGCTAACGGATGTGCCCACAAGCACCGTTGACCGTCAAATGAGGCATTAGCTATGAGCTTTGAGTATCCAGAAGACTTAAAGTATCTCGATTCTCACGAATACGTCCGGCTGGACGGAGACATTGCCACAATTGGCATTAGCGCCTTTGCCGTCGATCAGTTGGGCGACATTGTGTTTATTGAAGTTCCGCAGACTGGGGAGGCAGTCACCCAGGGAGAAGTCTTCGGCACCATTGAATCGGTCAAAGCCGTTGAAGACCTCTACTCACCCGTGACTGGCACCGTGGTCAACAGCAATCAAGCAATGATGGATGCCCCAGAACAGTTAGCCGAAGACCCCTACGGTGAAGGTTGGCTGCTAAAAATCCGCCTTGACGACCCTTCTGAATTAGATGGCGCCCTCTCGGCCAGTCAATATCGCAGTCAGGTCGAGGGCGACTAGCATCTGCAGCGCATCATTTCTTTATGAATTTTTGTTAAAGACATTTTCCCAAGACCCTTGAAAATCTGTATCTTTCCCTACCTTCTGTATCGAAGCATTAAATAAAGTTGAAATTAAAATAGCTTGCCAGTATGATCAGTCTCGTCTTTTGTAGCTATGACGACAATTTGAGCGTCGCAAAAGGAGGTAAAGGGTTTGGCAAGGAGACGCAAGCGTAAGAGCCGCCGTCGCCAGGAAGGACGCAGGATTCTGGAGCATATTCCTCAGTTTAGCCTTGAGAGTGGTGAAGACAAGCCAGTCACCGCCGCAAGGAAATATATTCAATCTGAAGGAATTCTTCCCCCTGCTTTGCTGCTGGTGAAGCGGAACGAGCATACGACTGACCGATATTTTTGGGCCGAGAAAGGACTGTTTGGGGCACAGTACGTTGAGGAGAATCATTTTCTGTTTCCGAGCTTAAAGCTCTCAACTGACGAGCCTGCTCTCGCTACCCGTTAGATTGTCGCTTCCGTCGTCCCTGTACGATTAACATTAGGAACGAGTCGCCGCTGGATACTCTTGTCATTGGGCTATCTTCAGTGAGCGGCTCGTTTCTTTAGTTATAATGTGCTTAGGAATAATTTTAGTAGTCTTTCTTGACTGATTAAGAGGTTTGCAATGTCTGCAACGTTAGAACTCAACGCGGCTAATGTAGAGGCGGTTTTAGATGAACTTCGTCCCTATCTAATCTCTGATGGTGGCAATGTTGAACTGGTTGAATTAGAAGGACCTGTAGTCAAATTGAGACTGCAAGGCGCTTGCGGTTCTTGCCCTAGCTCTGCGATGACCCTCAAGATGGGCATTGAGCGCAAACTGCGGGAAACAATTCCAGAAATTGCTGAGGTTGAACAGGTCTTGTAATTTAGACCAAAATTTAACTCAAAAATTTAGCTTTGTTAGCGGCTTACGGATGAGGTAAAACCCATCCGTATTTTTATGTTTAGGCCACCTCCCAGCGGCTCAGTTGCTTGATCTTCAAGTTTGAACAAGCTGCGATCGCATTGTCACACGGCGATCGCAGCAATGACACACTCTGCAATTAGATTGAGGTCATCGCTCAAAAAGAGGAGAAGCAAATGCATAGCGCTAATGACCTGCTTGAATCTAAGCTCTTAGGTACCGCCAAAAAAGGACTGCGGAGCAGCATTTTAGGGGGAATAACCGCTGCCCTGGTTTTTGTGCCTGGTCACTATGACATTTACGGAGAATGGATTCCTGGGCACTATCTAGAAACGGTTGCCCAAGTCATGGTTGGGCCAGGTTGGGTACCTACGCACTACGATCGCGATGGGGCTTTAGTGCCCGGACACTATATTTGATTTGATCCCGCGAGTTTGTCCTCAAGGCTAATAAGAAATATCAAACAAAAGCAACTTGTGTAGCATAAGACACAGAAAAAATACTATATTGCAGGAAGAGCAGGTTCGTCTTTAGGCAATACAGCGGATTGGAGTCGTTATGGAAAATACACTTTATGCAGAAAATTTTCAGACTTCCAGTAATCATTGTGATAGACATGCAGAAAGCATGATGGCTTCCTTGTCCCATCGCTTGCAGGTTGCCAGGGCGACCAATAATGTTTCATTGGTTGCACTGTTAGAGCGAGAGCAGCAGCAAATCGCAGCTTCAGCCGTAGGCACACAGAGCAGCGATCAAGGGCATTCAGGGGACTGGATTGCTGGTTTTAGGCAAGCCGCCAATGTTCTATTCGGGAATGCCAAGCCCAAGATTCACCACTTTAGCAATGGCGGCGATCGCTGGTGGTACATCATTGATCCCCAGACTGGACGGCATATTTATGCTGAGTCTGAAGCAGAGCTACAACTGTGGATCAAAGAGCATCTGTAAAACTTTTTAGCCAAACCCTCGCTTCGGTTTAGGTGATTTAGGTTTGCCGTTGCCGGGTAATTCTAGCGGGAAGGGCGATCGGGCTGCCACCTGCGCAATCAAGTTGAGGTGGAGCGGCAATAGCTGGCTGAGATTGTAGCGCTGAAATGCAGTTTGCCGAGCGTTCGCACGCAGTTCTGCCATCCGATTCGGGTGATTTAAGACTTCATTAATTCGCTCTGCAATTTGCTGCGGAGCAAAAAAATCTACCAGCAAACCGTTTTGCTCATCTTGGATTACCTCTGTCACCGGAGCTGTGTTAGACGCCAAGACTAGACATCCGGCTGACATTGCCTCAATCATTGACCAGGACAGCACAAACGGGCGAGTCAGATAAACATGAACTGAAGAGGCTTGCAGCACTTTCAGGTATTGTCCGTAGGGTAGACTGCCGACAAAATGCACGCGGCTTAAATCCAGTGGGACTTGCTCTAGCATCATTGCTTTGTAGCTGCGTCCATCCGGCAAGGATTTACCGTAGCAGACTCGCTCAGAACCAACGATCACGACATGGCAGTTGGGGCGACGCTGTTGCAGGTAAGCGATCGCCTGAATAAACTGCGGAAAGCCCCGATAAGGCTCCATCCCTCTGGCAACGTAAGTAACAAGTTCATCCACATCAGACAGGTCTAGACCGACTTCCGGCAACACCAGCCGACTGCCAGGCTTGGGGACAAAATAGTCGGTGTCTACGCCATCGTGCAACACCGAAATCTTGTTATGAAACTCCGGGGGAAATTGGCTGCGCTGCCAAAGGGTCGGGGAGAGGCCGCGATCGCAGCTATAAAGATCCAGTAAAATCGGCGCATTTTTAGTCCGAATCCGCGGATAGTCATCTAGACTGAGCGGGTCGCTGGGATCAAAGTCGGCATCACTGCCCCTGGCATTGTAGAACCACTCAAAATAACAAAGCATCGGGGTTCTGGGCAACGCATCTTTAATGAATAAAGTTGGCCCCCAGCCGGAATGCCCATAAACCACATCTGGCACAAATCCCTGCCCTTTTAATTGTTCTAGTACCCGAAAGACTGCTTGTCCCTGCAAGACTGCCGACTCTAGAGTTCGGACATAGTGATGAACTTGGGGATGGGGGTCACGAGAAGGCGCAAACACTACTTTAGTGATGCCCGGTAGGGTAACATCCTGATTTTTGGTGGCGAAGACAACTTGATTTTGCGAATCTTGGCTGAGGGCAACCGCCAAATGACGAAACTGAGCTGGAAAATTAGGATGAAGAAATAAAATTTTCATAGTTATCTTTAAGATTACTACTTCACCCCAGAAGTATAGCTAGCGGTATAAAACCCACTGTTAGCCGCAAAGCGAGCATATTCAATCCCTTTAATCACTTGTTGGCTATAAGTGACCGGCTGACCCTTGGAGGTAAGACTGCTAATCATGCCATTGCTTGATCGCGCGGGTAATATTGCTTACAGACCGATCGGTGGCTGAGAGCGATCGTATTCTTAAACTAATGATCTAGAAATGGATTTTCAAGATGCCGATTACGATTAGCTTGACTCCTGCCAGCTAGATGGCGATCGCAATCCCAGCTTGCGATCGCCATCTAGCTGTTGTTAAAAAATTATTCTGATTGATTAAGCAGCAGGCACGCTAGATTAAAGGTTGGGGAAGCGAAGTTGTAGGATAGGGTTCCAAAATCTTAGGTGAAAGAGAGTGGCAAAGGCTGCGTCTTGGTCAAGTCGAAGAGTGTATCAGTTAGTTCAGGCGCAGGTAGCTGAACTGAGCAATCTTTCAATTTCAATCCTTAGAAAACTGCAAGCCAAAGACCTGACCCAGATCCGACTCAAGCGTTCAGGCGGGTTAATTATGGGTGCCAGCGGCGCGGTAGCAAAGCTGTCCGTAGGAATCGCCCTGCTGGCCTGGAATTGGCGGCTGTGTTTAGCTACGGGCAGCGGCGTCGGGATCATGTTCTTGGTCTACAGCTTTCAGAACTCTGGTCAAATTCCCTGGAGACGCATTCATCGCCAGCTTCAGAGCTTGAATCGTCCAGTTGTGATTGCCCTTGCCAGCGGTGGAATTGCCACCCTCAGCACTTACATGGTGGCGGTGATCTGGCGAGACTCGACCAGTCCCTGGCTGGCGGCGGGGTCAATCATGCAGGGACTCGGCACGCTGGCTGTGCTGATTTTATTAGCTTGGTTGATTTTGCATCGTCAGGCTGAAGCGGATCAAAGCCATTTCCAGCGAGTGGTATCAGACTTGACGGTAGAGGATGACCTCAAGCGGCTGATTGCCGTCCGGCAATTGACTTATTTATGCAAAACAAATCGGCTTAGCCTTGCCAAGCAGCGGATGGTGGGCGAATATTTGCGCCTGCTGCTCAACCACGAACAGGCAACTCTCGTTCACAGCGCGGCTCTTGATGGTCTGCAATTGCTGAGCCAAAAAACGTTTTTGAATCCAGCTAGCAATTTGCCAACTAGAAATCGCAGCTAGCTTTAGGGTTGTGA
Source organism: Aphanocapsa sp. GSE-SYN-MK-11-07L (assembly GCA_019359715.1). GTDB lineage: Bacteria > Cyanobacteriota > Cyanobacteriia > Thermosynechococcales > Thermosynechococcaceae > JAHHGS01. Next base: position 184,325 of record JAHHGS010000139.1, read on the forward strand.
TGTCCAGAAAAACGAGAGGCAGTGATGAGTGTGACAACGGATCAGGTTAAGGCTGGTCAAGCCATTTACTCTAAGCGACTCCTCTCGGTCTATGACTTGATTGTGCTCGGCATTTCAAATCGGTTGATTTGGCAGTGCCCAACTCCGCGACTGGTGAATCATTACAACACGCACGTTAGCGCCAATCACTTAGATGTTGGGGTAGGAACTGGTTACTTTCTTGATCACTGCCAGTTCCCCGCTCCTAACCCGCGCGTTGCGTTAATGGATCTCAACTTAGAGACATTAGATTTTGCTGCCCGGCGGATTGGTCGCTACCAACCCGAAATCTATCAGCAAAATGTTTTAGATCCGATCGCTTGGACTCCAGAAAAATTCGATTCTGTTGGCATTAACTATCTGTTCCATTGCCTGCCCGGCTCAATCGAGTCAAAGTCGGTCGTCTTTGATCACCTCAAGCCGTTGATGCAGCCCAATGCTGTTCTTTTTGGTTCAACCTTGTTACAGGGTGGTGTCTCGCGGACTTGGTTTGCTAAGGGATTGATGAAGGTGTATAACAAAAAGCGGATCTTTTCCAATCAATCTGACAATCTTGCTGGCTTGCAGCAAGCCCTTAGCAGCCGATTTCGAGATGTTTCTGTTGAGGTAGTCGGTTGCGCAGCCCTGTTTTCTGGACGAGCGTGAAGCTTCACAACGGCTTCGCTTCTGAGCAGCATTAATCTCAGGTGTTAGGATCAGGAGTAAGTTACTGATCAAAAATCTGCTTTATGTTTGTGCCACCAGGGTTTGAGCAACAGTCAGTCGTTACTGCTCTGGGGCGGGTTGTTTACTATACTGCCACTCCCGATCGCTGGCTGAACACTGCCAATCCGGCTCCAGAGAAGGCTACTGCCAACTTGGTGTTTCTGCACGGTTTTGGTGGGGGGTCTTCAGCCTACGAATGGTCGAAAGTGTATCCGGCTTTTGCGGCCGAGTATCGGATTTTTGCGCCAGATTTACTTGGCTGGGGGCGATCAGAGCATCCAGAGCGAGATTATCAGCCAAGTGACTATATCAACACGATTGTTGAATTGATTGAGAACACCTGTCCCTCAGCCCCGATCGTAATTGCCTCTTCTCTAACGGCGGCGTTGACCGTGCGAGCGGCGATCGCCCACCCTGAACTGTTCAAAGCCCTGATTTTGACCACTCCCAGCGGGTTATCCGACTTTGGGCAAGATTACAAACGCAGCTTCTTTGCCCAACTTGTGAGTACGCCTGTCATTGATCGGACAATTTATAGCCTGGGAATTGCCAACAGCGTTGGGATTCGCAACTTTTTGGAACAGCGCCAGTTTGCGGAACCAAACCGAATTACACCCGAAATGGTAGAAGCTTATCTAGCTTCAGCCCAACAGCCAAATGCTGAGTATGCGGCTTTGTCGTTTGTGCGGGGCGACTTGTGTTTTGACCTAGCGGCTTACCTGGAGCAACTGACAACACCGACTGCGATCCTGTGGGGGCGGCAGTCAGCCTTCACGAGTCCTGAAATGGGTCAGCGGTTAGCCAAATTAAATCCACAAGCGATTAAGGTATTTCAGCTATTAGATGATGTTGGGTTAACGCCTCAGTTAGAAGTACCGGCGGTAACAATCGCCCTGATCCGGCGTTACCTGACGCTGCTGCAATAAATTGAGGATGACTGCAAAATGAAAGCGATCTCTGCTGATCAATATCGCCCCGCCACTGATCCAAACTGCTTTACCCAATCATCAACGGTCAGAACCTAGCTCACCTGTAGTTGATTCTCCCCTCCCGTCGGCAACTGGCACAACACCCCAGCCAAAATTGTCGTCACCTGTTACCGCTAAAAAAACCTCACTGCCGCAAACGGCGTGGCAGAAAAAAGCAATTCGGGGCATTTATTTGAGTCGGTATCAAGTCACGAATAACGCGAATGAACAAATGATTCGGCAACGAGTCCGTACTGGGGCAAGCGCTATTTTGCGGCGGACTGGCAAAATTGGCAGGTTGATCGCGTTTTTATTCCAACCTACAACGATGCCAATTTTAACCAAGAGCTAAACTACGCCGGGGTTGCCATTACAGATCAGCAGTTAAATCGATTAAAAGCGTTAGTCAACAACCCCAAGATCAAAAGTGTGCTGATCTTTCCCTTCTTAGGCAAGCCAGAAGAAACTGCGGCCCGAATTAGAGAATTTACGCCAATTAGCTAATAGAGCAAAACTCAAATCAATCATTTAAACCCATCCTCAAAATCCTCATGTCTTTGGGACACCCCGCTAAAATTTGCGTTTAGGATAGAAGCTGGATCCAGAGGAAATTGCCATGTTGGTGCTAGAGGGGCCGTGGCGGCACGAATACATCATTACCAACGGGATTAAGCTGCACTACGTCACTCAAGGCGAAGGGCCGCTAATGCTGATGCTGCATGGGTTTCCTGAATTTTGGTACTCTTGGCGGCACCAAATTCCGGCCTTCGCGACTCGCTATCGAGTTGTGGCTCTCGATTTGCGAGGCTACAACGACAGTGATAAACCCCACGATGCCAGTAGCTACAACATGGATGAGCTATTGCTAGACATTGAAGGCGTAATTCAGGGCTTGGGCTACCAACGCTGTGTCCTGGTTGGGCACGACTGGGGTGGAGCGATCGCCTGGTGTTTCGCCTATGCCCACCCAGAAATGGTCGAGAAGCTGGTAGTGATGAATATTCCCCATCCAGCTAAGTTTCAGGCGGGGCTACGCACCCTAGAGCAATTGCAGCGGAGTTGGTATATTTTCTTTTTTCAGTTGCCCTGGCTGCCAGAGTTTTGCTTGGAGTGGGCAGATTTCCGAGCGATCGCCGCTGCCTTGACTGAAACCGCTGTTAACAAAGCTGCGTTTGGTCTGTTAGATATCGAAGCTTACAAAGATGCGGCGGCTAAACGGGGGGCGTTAACCGCCATGGTCAACTACTATCGCAATCTACTGGGAGGGGTGATAGGCCAACAGTGGGGAAAATTGGCAGTTCCCACCCTGATGCTCTGGGGCGAACAAGACACGGCTTTCGGTAAAGAATTGACCTATGGCACCGAAGATTACGTGCCAGACCTGCGGATTCACTACATTCCCAACTCTGGACATTGGGTACAGCAAGAGCAGCCCCAACTGGTCAACCAATGGCTGAAAGAGTTTTTGTTCCAGTAACTAAATGTAGCAATCCTCCAGTACACAATTAGGCAATAACTCTCACATCATTGAGAAATGCTGTATTCCGACCGGAAAACCGGGGTTTTGTGGCATGATCGGTGTAAATGCTTAAGCGCAACATGTTTTTTGTATCACAGGAGTTTAACTATGCCTCTGAGACTAGGGGACACCGTACCTAACTTTACCCAGGCTTCTTCCACAGGTGAAATTAGCTTCCACGATTGGGTCGGTGATAGCTGGGCCGTCTTATTTTCTCATCCCAAAGACTACACCCCCGTCTGCACAACTGAACTAGGGGAGGTCGCCCGCCTAAAGCCAGAATTTGACAAACGCAATGTGAAGGCGATCGCCCTCAGCGTTGACGATGTAGACTCGCACATGGGTTGGATCAAAGACATTGAGGAAACTCAGCGCGTCAGCCTCAACTACCCGATTTTGGCCGATGGTGATAAAAAGGTGTCTGAACTGTACGAAATGATTCACCCCAATTCCAGTACGGGTAATACCTTAACTGTGCGATCGGTGTTTATCATTGATCCCCAGAAAAAGCTGCGGTTGACCCTCACCTATCCGGCCAGCACCGGGCGCAATTTTGATGAACTGCTGCGCGTGATTGACTCACTGCAACTGACCGATCACTACAGTGTCGCTACTCCTGCCAACTGGAAAGATGGCGACGATTGTGTAATTGTGCCTTCTGTCTCGGATGAAGAAGCAAAGACCAAGTTTCCGAAAGGATTCAACCCCGTCAAGCCCTACCTGAGAATGACTCCCCAACCTAACAAGTAACGGTAGTTTTTCCGGCCTAAAACGCAATAATAATGAGAGCCACGTCCAAGGGACGTGGCTCTCATTATAGAAAGCTGTTGTTGACTGTAGCTCAGGGGTTAGGTAGGCAAAAAACTACCTACGAAAGTCACTGGACTTCAATCCCCCTAAATCCCCCTTAAAAAGGGGGACTTTGAACTTTAACCTTCCGAAGCCCCCTTTTTAAGGGGGTTGGGGGGATTGAGCATGTACGCCTATAGGCGATGGAATTTTTCAACCCGCTGATTACTTGATGCTGACTTTAGCGCCAGCTTCTTCCAGTTCCTTCTTAGCTGCTTCAGCGTCTTCCTTGTTCACGCCTTCCTTGATCGGTTTGGGAGTGGATTCAACCACATCTTTGGCTTCTTTCAGACCCAAGCCAGTAATGCCGCGCACCACTTTCAAGATAGCAATCTTCTTGTCGGCAGGCACTTCTTGTAGAATCACGTCAAAGGCAGTTTGCTCTTCTACTTCTTCAGCCGGGGCAGCCGCGCCAGTACCGGGAGCAGCCATCATCATGCCACCGACGGGAGCGGCGGCGCTGACCCCAAAGGCTTCTTCAATTTGCTTAACCAGCTCGGAGGCTTCCAGCAGGGAGAGGGTTTTTAATTGTTCTAAGATTTGGTCGGTTGTTGCAGACATGGGTTAACTCCACGAGTTGAATAATTGAGTCGGACTTGAGAGCAGCTAGGTAAAAAACTAGGCTGCTTCTTTTTCGGAAACTGCCTTGATTCCTCTGGCCAAAGCAGAAGGCACGGCATTGATGCCGACCGCCAGCTTGGTCGTCACGCCATTGATTGCCCCAGCAATTTGAGCCATCAGCTGCTCCTTCGGTGGCAGGCTGCCGATCGCCTTCACCTGATCTTCATTCAGCGATCGCCCATCCATCACACCGCCACGCAGAGCGGTTTTCTTGGTGACTTTCTGAAACTCCTGATAGGCCTTAATGGCAGCACTGAAGTCATCTTGCACCATCAGTAAGGCAGAAGAGTCAGCTAGAAATTCCGTCAAGGGCTGCCAATTTTGATCGTCAGCGATCGCGATTCGCATTAGGGTGTTTTTCGTTACCTTGCAAACCGTGCCAGAAGGGCGGAGCCGATTTCGTAAATCGGTAATTTCAGCCACCGTCAACCCTTTGTAATCAATCACTAGGGCCATTTGGGAACCGCTTAGGCTTTCCTTCAGTTCAGCGACGATTTCTTTTTTGTTCTCCAGGGTTCTACCCACGTTGTTTCACCTCCTAAATTTGGGACTTGGACAAACTTGTTGATGTTGAGGGCAAAGCTCAGAATGCAAAAACCCCGGCACTTGAGGCCGAGGTTTCACCGTCATCAGTAATAGTGAAATACTGACGATTAAGGGGGTGAAAACCTCGGCAGGAAATTAAGCAACTCGCTCCTGCTGTCTTTGGTTTTACAGATCCAGTTTTAGGTTGGGGCTGAATTTGGAAGCCCCATTTGCCAGCGCCAACAAAATTCTTCTAAGCCGCTTCCTCCAACTTCATATCTCTAAGGGCGCTAATGTCCACCTCAATCGAGGGGCCCATCGTAGCAGAAACGTAGAGGCTGCGCCAGTAGCGACCCTTGGCCCCAGAAGGACGATTGCGATCAATCGTTTCTTGCAGGGCTTTCAGGTTGGCTAACAAATCTTCAGCAGAGAAGCCCGCTTTGCCAAACAGCACGTGGACAATCCCAGTCCGATCGGCCCGAAACTCCAGTTTGCCAGCTTTAAATTCAGCGATCGCTTGGGGCAGGTCAAAGGTGACAGTGCCGGCTTTGGGCGAGGGCATCAACCCTCTTGGGCCCAAAATCCGTCCTACTTTCGCCACCTGAGGCATCATGTCTGGGGTGGCGATCAGGAGGTCAAACTCCATCATCCCCTGCTGAATTTGGTCAATAAGTTCTTCCGAACCGGCAATGTCAGCACCAGCATTCGTGGCTTCTGTCACCTTTTCCCCTCTGGCAATCACCGCAATTCGGACGGTTTGCCCCGTCCCTTTCGGCAGGGCGACGGTTGTTCGGAGCTGCTGGTCGGTATATTTGGGGTCAATCCCCAGCCGGACGTGAGCTTCTGCCGACTCTGGAAACTTGGCAGTCGCGGTTTCTTTTAGGAGGGCAAGCGCATCTAAAGGCGCGTAGGCTCGGTCTTCAACTTTGGCGTCCAGCTCTCGCAAGCGGCGCGATACTTTCTTCATGGTGTTGTCCTTTTGGGGTAGTTAGCGAAGCTCAGCTTCTCCCCCGCTAAAAATTTACGGATAATCAATCAAATCAATTAACTCAGTCAACCACAGTCACACCCATGTTGCGGGCAGTGCCAGCCACAATTCGCATTGCAGCATCAACATCGTTGGCATTCAAGTCGGGTAGCTTGGTTTGAGCAATCTCCCGCAGTTGAGCATTGGTGATCTGACCAACTTTTTTCTTGTTCGGTTCACCGGAACCGCGCTCAATTCCGGCTGCTTTTTGAATCAACACGGAAGCAGGCGGAGTCTTGAGAATAAAGGTGAAGCTGCGGTCTTCAAAGACCGAAATCTCCACCGGCACCACTAGCCCGGTTTGGTCGGCGGTGCGGGCATTATATTCTTTGCAGAACATCATGATATTTACCCCATGCTGACCTAGGGCCGGCCCAATCGGCGGAGCAGGGTTCGCTTTGCCAGCCGTAATCGCCAGCTTGATAATCGCTGTTACTTTTTTTGCCATTGCCTAGTTTTCTTTTTCAACCTGAGTAACTTCTAATTCCACCGGGGTTTCTCGTCCAAAAATGGACAACAGCGCCTTCAGTTTGCTGCGTTCAGCGCTGACCTCAATTACCTCACCCTCAAAGTCTTTGAAGGGGCCACTGAGTACCCGAATTTTGTCGCCAGAAAGCAAATCAATTTTGTGAATTGGTTCCTGCTCTGTCGCCTGTCGGAAGATACGTTCTACCTCCGAGCGACCGAGGGGCATCGGTTTGACGTGGCCTCGCCCCCGCCCGTAACGCCGCTTTTGTTCGGCTCCGACAAAATTAATCACATTGGGGGTATTTTTTACCACCTGCCAGGTTTCATCGTCGAGGGCCATCCGCACCAAGATATAGCCTGGAAAAACTTTTTCTTCCCCTGTCAGGCGGCTGCCGTCTTTCCGCATTTTGATGATTGGGGTTTGGGGAATTTCAATTTGGACAATTCGATCGGCAACATCTAGGGTTTGCAACCGCTGCTCAAGATTGTGCTTGACTTTTTTTTCGCAGCCCGATGCGACTTGAACAGCATACCAATGGCTCAAATCAAGAGCTGGGGCTGCTGTCTCAGTGGCGGGGTTAGTATCTAGCAAATCTTCTGACATAGCAAAGAAATTAAAATACGAGACCGGAAATCCAGCCAAATAGCTGATCTACCAGCGAAATCAGTCCAGCCGAGAGCGCCACCATCAAAATCACGGCTGCTGATTCACCAATCAGGCGCTGCCGATCTGGCCAGACTACTTTATCAAGCTCCTCTTTAGTTTCCTTAATAAAGGCAGAGGGGTTAAAGCCGGAAGCGCTCTGAGTCTCTGGCTTTTGCTCTTTTTCTGCGTTGTTGCTCTTGGTCACGATCTTAACTTCACTTGGTAGTCACGGCTGACAAGCTGCACTAACGAAGCTTTTTGCTCAGAAAGCATCACTCTTCGGAAATTAAACCCGGCTAGCTTTGCCAAAATGATTGACATTCGCTGGCAGAGGTCAATTGGCTGATTGCCCAGTCTACTAGCTTAACTCATCTAATCCTGCTTTTGTCAGCACGTGCGGCGATAGATACCCGTGATATTTTTGGCTCCTGTCTGATTTGGCTTACCGGCCAACTAATCGTGCAGACAATAAATGGTTTGGGTTGTCAGTTGCGCCATTAGGTCAGAAGGTTTTTGGCTGAGCGCAAACGTCTGCCGGTCAAGCTGAATTTGCAGCGTTTTTAGCGGGTCAAAGCCAGGGGAAACCAAAAATTCCAGTCGGGCTAGCTGTGGCCAAGTCACAAGCTGATCGAGAATATTGGCGATCGCCCCTAAATAAGGATGTCCGGGCTGGCGATACCAGTTGGAGGCAGCCACATTGGGCTGATCGAGTCCCAAGTGAAAGATCAAGGCTGGGGTAGCGAACAGGGCCGTCGCAACCGGGCGGGTTTCCTCTTGCAGCAGTAAGTTATGAGTAATTGCCAAGTGGCGCAGTTTCTCTAGCCGCTCGTAGCGAACAGTCACCGATTGCGGCTGGTCGCGCCACTGAATGGCCACCGTCAGCAGATAGGTTTGCAGCAGCAGGTGGCCCAGCTTTTCAGCCTTGGTTGCCAAATAGGTAGAGTTGTGGAAGGTGGCTTCAATCAGCAGCGGGACGCGATCGACCACTTCTAAGCCATAGCCCTTCAAGCCGGCAATCTTGCGCGGGTTGTTGGTAATCAAGCGAATTTTGCTTACGCCCAAGTCGTTGAGAATCTGCGCCCCGACACCGTAGTTGCGGAGGTCGGCCGGAAATCCCAGCCGCTCGTTGGCTTCAACAGTGTCTAGCCCCATATCTTGCAGCGAGTAAGCCTTCAGCTTGTTGACCAAGCCAATTCCGCGTCCTTCTTGGCGCAGATAGACAATCACGCCCTGACCCACGTTGTCAATCATTTTGAGGGCAGCCTGGAGCTGCATTCGGCAGTCGCAGCGCAGTGAGCCGAGAGCATCCCCCGTCAAACACTCGGAATGCACCCGCACCATCACCGACTGCTGCTTAAAGGTGCTAGGGTCGCCCTTGACGATCGCCACATGCTCGGACTGATCGAGGGTATTCCGATAAGCGTAAATCTGAAACTGGCCAAATTCGGTTGGCAGGTCAGCCACAGTTTCGCGGTGGACAAACCGCTCGTGTTGCAGCCGATAGCTAATTAAATCAGCAATGCTAATGATTTTGAGCTGGTGGCTGCGGGCATACTCCATTAATTGGGGCAACCGCGCCATCGAACCATCGGGGTTTTGAATTTCGCAGATTACCCCAGCCGGATACAGCCCAGCTAGCTTGGCTAAGTCGATCGCTGACTCGGTGTGACCGGCCCGTTTGAGCACGCCGCCCTCCCGCGCCCGCAGCGGAAAAATATGACCAGGACGGCGCAAATCCGCCGGCTTGGTCTCTGGATTAATCGTGATTTGGATTGTTCTGGCTCGGTCTTCGGCCGAAATGCCGGTGCTAACGCCTAAATGAGGCGCAGCATCAATGCTGACCGTAAACGCAGTCTGGTTGCTGTCGGTGTTGTTGGTCACCATCAGCGGCACGTCAAGCTGGTCGAGCCGATCGCCGGTCATCGACAAACAAATCAGGCCCCTGGCATAAACCGCCATAAAGTTGATCATGTCTGGGGTGGCAAACTGAGCAGCGCAGACTAAATCGCCTTCATTTTCGCGGCTTTCGTCATCGACAACGACGATCGCCTGCCCAGCCTGCAAGGCGACTAGAGCGTCTTCAATTGGATCAAAGGTAAAGGTATCTTCCGAACGAGCAGCAGCGGCCAAGGTAAGTTTCCGTAAAGTTTCTTAACAACATCCTGATCTGATTCTAGCGGGTTTGTTAGGCTGTTCCTCATTATTTGCGCGAGTTAATGCTGGCACCTAGGTCAGAGTCGGGATTTAATTCGGTTTACCAGGTAGACTTAACCAAACTAAACGCTCAAGACGGGCGGGGTATCACGACATGGGGCAGCAAGAAAAAATTCCGGTGGGGATTGTTGGCGCTTCCGGTTATGGAGGAGTGCAACTGGTCAGGTTGCTGCTCGACCATCCGCTGCTGGAGTTGGTCTATCTGGGCGGAGAAGGCAGTGCTGGTCGCCGCTATGCTGAACTCTATCCTCATTTCTACGGCAGTCTGGATTTAATCATTGAACCCGTTGATCTGGAAGTAATCGGCGATCGCTGCCAGGTCGTCTTTCTGGCCTTACCGAATGGCCTGGCCGCAGATATGGCGCCGACGTTGATTCACAAGGGCTGCAAAGTCTTGGATTTATCGGCGGACTATCGGTTTGAAGACCTCCAAACCTACCAACTTTGGTACGGCAAAACCCGCGAAGATCGGGAATTAGCCGCCACCGCCGTCTACGGGCTACCGGAAATCTACCGCGATCGAATTGCTCAATCTCAACTGGTGGGCTGTGCGGGCTGTTACCCGACTGCTAGCCTATTAGCCCTTTCCCCCTTGCTCAAGCAGGGCTTAATTGTGCCTGAAACGGCAATTATTGACGCTAAATCTGGCACCTCTGGCGGTGGACGGCAAGGCAAAATCAACTTACTGCTGGCGGAAGCCGATGGTTCCTTGGGCGCTTACAACGTCGGTCGCCACCGCCACACGCCAGAAATTGAGCAGGTTTGCAGCGACCTAGCCGGGCATGAAGTGCTGATTCAATTCACGCCCCATTTGATTCCAATGCCGAGGGGAATTTTGGCCACGGTCTACGCCACCATGCGCGATCCGGGGCTGGTGCGCGATGACCTGCTGACGATTTATAAAGCCTTTTATCGGTCTTGTCCTTGGGTGAGAATCTTACCCAGCGGTGTGTATCCGCAAACCAAATGGGCCTGTGGCACCAACCTCTGCTACATCGGGATTGAGGTGGATGAGCGGACGGGGCGAGTGATCGTAATTTCGGCGATCGACAATCTCCTGAAGGGGCAATCGGGGCAGGCAGTCCAATGCCTAAATATTATGATGGGCTGGTCAGAAACCTTGGGATTGCCTGAACTAGCCTTCTATCCATAGCTCAAAATATTGTGGTGACATACAGAACTCCCAAACGAGGCGGATCAGAACGGCTGTAGATTTTTAAGACTGAAACCTGTTCGGAAGGCTTAGGGTTTGCTAGTTTGTAAGCATGTTGCTGACTGCCCAACTGCTGCTCAATTATCAACGGTGTGCTCGGCGGGCTTTTCTGGATGCCTATGGAGACCCTAGCCAGAAAGTACCCCCCAGCGATTTTCTGCTGAAATTAGGTCAGGATGCGCTGGAACATCAGCGGTTGGTTTTAGCCAATTACACCTGGGTGCGTCCGGTTTACCCCAAAGGCGATTGGCCAGCCGGAGCGCAAGCCACCCTAGAACTCATGCAGCAGGGAGTAGAGCAAATTCATCAAGGCGTTTTGCTCACAACCGACGAATCAGGACTTGTCCTTGTTAGTAGCCCAGACTTGCTTGTTAAGCAGCCTGGGCTATCGATTTTTGGGGACTGGCTCTACACCCCGATCGACATCAAGTTAAGCAAGCGTCCCAAGCTGGAATATCAAATTATTCTGACGTTTCATGTTTATTTGTTGGCAACCATGCAGGGAGCTTGGCCAGAAACAGCCTGGCTCTGTATTCGCGATAAGGGGCAACTGGCGATCGACCTTTGGCAAACCCTGCCCCAAATGCAGGCTCTCCTGGCGGAACTAATCTTGATTCTGAACCAGCAGCAAGAGCCGGAAATCTTTATTGCCCGCAATAGCTGTAACCTCTGCACCTGGTTTGATCACTGCTACGGGATTGCTCAGGCTGAACAGCATCTGTCATTGCTGCCAGGGGTGACGACTAGCCGCTACGCAATCTTGCAGCAGCAAAATTTAACCACTTTAGAAGCGCTGGCCCAGGCTGAACCAACCCAGCTAGCCGTTTTGCCAGGATTTGGCTCAGAAATTGCCAATAAGCTGGTGCGGCAAGCCCAGGCGGTGATGCACAATCAACCCTTGCCCCATCCTCACTTGGCCTCATTCGCGACCAATTTTCCTTTACCAACATCTCCAATCGAGCTTTACTTTGATATTGAAGCCGAGCCAGGCTTGAACTTAGCCTTCCTGCATGGGGTATTGGTGGTCGATCGCCAGCAGCAGACTGACCGTTTTCATCCCCTATTGGCTGAGCGCCCAGAAGACGAAGCGATCGCCTGGCAGCAATTTTTAGACTTGGTGCATACCTATCCAACTGCCCCGATTTTTCATTTCTGTGCCTACGAAACTCAAACCATTGAGCGGTTGGCGCAGCTATATCATACGCCGCCCCATGTCGTAAAACCGCTGCTGGCGAGATGTGTAGACCTGCACAAGTGGGTGACGCATGGGGTAATTTTGCCGATTGAAAACTATACTTTGAAGCTAATTGCCCGCTGGATGGGCTTTGAGTGGCGAGATACGGAAGCAAATGGTGCGCAGGCAATTTGCTGGTACAGTGAATGGCTAAAAACCGGTGATCGCCAGCTTCTAGAATCGATCATTCTCTACAACGAAGACGACTGTCGGGCAACCTGGCAAGTCAAAGATTGGCTATCGGTTTTCTTGCAGTCTCAGCAGATTACCTCTTAAATTCTGTCCGCGATGTGCAAGTAAATATTTCTACATAGAAAACTCACCATCGGTAGCCAGAACTTATCGGAGTCCGTACCAAGCCCCTCGCCCTCCTCCGTGCAGTTCTATCAAACCCTTTGTGAGCAGATGCTTGAAATGCGGCTTCAGCGTGTTGCGGTTAGCACCCGTTATTGCCACTGCCTCGCCAATGGTGATGCGGCCGCGATTTTTGAGGGCGTCCAGAATCTGAATCGATAGATCAGGCAGAGTCATCAGGAGCATCTTTTCTCGTTCAACCTTTCCTCGCAGAATTTCCATCTGACGGTATAGCATCTTTAAAAAGAAAAGTAACCAGGGAAGCCAGTCAGGCGTTTCAGTCCGGATAGTGCCTTGGGTGCGGCGTAATGCGAGGTAATAGCTCTCCTTACTCTGTTCGATCACACTTTCAAGGGAACTGTAGGGGACATAGGCATACCCTGCCTGAAGCAAAAGCAGCGTTGTCAGGACGCGGCTCAGGCGACCGTTGCCATCTTGGAAGGGGTGAATTTCTAAAAACACCACCACGAAAATTCCGATCGCGATCAGCGGATGTAGAGATCGCTGCTGCATTGTTTCCTTCAGCCACTTGACCAACTCTGCCATCAGTCTGGGGGTTGCAAACGGTGTTGCTGTTTCAAAGACAATCCCAACCTGCTGACCCTCCGCATCAAAGGCAGCAACACTGTTAGAAGTAGTCTTATATCTCCCCCGATGCCATTCATCTTTATCGCTGTATCGGAGTAAATTGCGATGAAGTTGCTGGATGTAATTTTCTGTCATCGGTATTTCGTCCCAAGCAGAAAAAACAGTTTCCATTACCTCTGCGTAACCAGCGACTTCCTGTTCGTCCCGTGAGGCAAAAGTCTTGATTTCTAGGTTTCTGAGCAAGCGCTCCACGTCACGATCTGAAAGGCGACTCCCCTCAATCCGAGTGGATGACCCAATGCTCTCAATGGTTGCGACGCGACGGAGAGCGGACAATCGTTCAGGAGCAAGGGTTCCCAAGGCTCGCCATGCTCCCTTAAATTCATCGATCTCGCCCACAAGTGCAAGCAGTTCTGGCGTGATTTGAAGCGACGATGTAATCAGCATTAACTATTTTTACACCCATTTACACCCATTAATCAAGCCAGCAAATCACCCGTTTGTACCCAATTCAGTTGCTCAATGGCGGTAGGGGCGTTGAGGGGTTTGTTATTTTTTTGAACCTTGTTGAGAATTAGCAGAGTTATCCTTGCTGAATTCCAAACCGCAAGCGGTATGGTACTCAAAAAGCCCTAGTTGGCTATCCGTTTGAGTCCTGCTTCAGGGATACTGAATAGGCAAGCAGATTGGCGTCAGCCGTGGCGATTGAGAACAAAGCATGAGCACAATTTGGGAACTTGATTTTTATTCGCGCCCACTACTGGATGAAAATCAAAAAAAGATTTGGGAATTACTAATTTGCGATCCTCAGCGCCGGTTTGAGTTTGTCAAGTTTTGTTCTGGAGCTGAAGCCAATGCCCGCTGGTTGCAGACTGCCCTCGAAGCAGCGCTGCCGCTGTGGCGAGAGTCAGCCGGCTTAACCGCCGAAGCAATGCCGGAAAAAATTCGCTTCTTTCGGCGACAGATGAGCAGCATTATTACCCGCGCCTGTGCCGAAGCAGCCATTCCCAGCCAGCCGAGTCGGCGCACGTTTACGCTTTACGAATGGCTGCGAGAACGAGCCGATCAGGTTTATCCTGACCATCCTGGTTTTCAGCCCCTAATGGCTGCGGTTCCTCAGCTAGAGCAGCAGGCAGCCCAACCGCTGCCAGAAGCGCTGGTCGGTGAGGGTTGGACGTTTGCCAGCCTAGAGGCGATCGCCTTTGAAGAGGCCAAGGAGTGGCAAATGTCGTTTGGAGAAGTTTCTTCGGTCGTCGAGCGGGGATTTGACCCCAAAGCCAAAATTCCGGGGCTGATTATTTTTTCATCTAGATCTATGCCTTTGGCAGGCTGGATGTCGGGTCTAGAGCTGGCTTTTTTGAAACTAGAACTAGGGCAAGTGCCCCAATTGGTTTTAGAAACCGGAGCCAGCGATCGCTGGATTTTGGCTCGCTTGCGAACGCCTCAACTAGTCTCTGAAGCTGAATCGTTTGAAACGGCCAAGCAGCAATCGCGGCAGGTGCATTTTTTGGCGGTGCAATCTGATCCCCAATCCGAAACATTTGCTGGATTTTGGCTATTGCAGGAGGCCGAACTGCCGTAAGTTGGTCTAGTGGGCCCATCTTGCTTTACTTCTGTCCGGTTATGGAGATTGACTACCAGCAACAAGAGTCTTTGGCAGAGCAACTGCTAGAGCAGTCGGCTAAGGCTGGAGCCAGTGCCGCCGAGGTGTTTCAATCTTGGTCTTACGCGCGGCCGGTTTTTTTTGAAGCAAATCGGCTCAAGCAGCTTGAAAGTAGCCAAACCGAAGGCACGGCGCTGCGCCTCTGGTTGGCGGGGCGGCCGGGGATGGCGGTTGCCCACGGTCGCATTGACCCCCAGGAGCTAGTCAGCCGGGCGATCGCCCTCAGTCAGCTTAATTCGATCGAAGCAATTGATCTGGCAGCCAATCAGCAAAAAAACTATCCTGACCTCGGTCAAACAGTATCGGTTGAGCAACTGGTGGACTGGGGTGGGCAGGCGATCGCGCATGTTCGGCGGGCTTATCCAGAGGTGCTGTGCATTGGCGAATGGGACTGTGAAATTGAAACTACTCATTTGATCAATTCCCAGGGCTTACGCTGTCGCCACACGGACACCACCTTGAGCTGTGGGTTGTCGGCAGAATGGGTGCGCGGCGACGACTTCCTCAGCGTCACGGATGGGCAAATTCAACGCAATACGCTGAATCCGCTTTATATTGCTGACCAAATCATTCAACGGCTGGATTGGTGCGATCGCAATGCGCTGCCCCCACCGGGGCGAGTGCCGATTCTGTTTACCAGCAAAGCTGCCGACCTCCTCTGGGGAACCATGCAAGCCGCCCTCAACGGCAAGCGGGTGCTAGAGGGAGCCTCTCCTTGGAGCGATCGCTTGGGGCAGCAAGTCACCTCGCGCGGCCTCACCCTTTACCAAAACCCAACGGTTGGCCCTTACAGTTGCCCGTTTGATGATGAAGGCACCCCCACCCAGCCCCTGTCTTTTTTGCGGGATGGCACCTTGCAGTTGTTTTATACAGATCGGGCAACCGGTAAACTGCTGGGAGGCACAACAACGGGCAATGGCTTCCGGCCGGGGCTGGGCAGCTATCCAACGCCGGGCTTGTTTAATTTGCTGGTGCAACCGGGCGAGCGATCGCTGCTGGAGCTAATTGCCGGTCTAGAGGATGGGCTAGTGGTTGATCAGATGCTCGGGGGCAGCGGCGGTATCTCCGGTGATTTCTCAATTAATGTCGATTTGGGCTATCGGATCCAGAAGGGAGAAATTATTGGTCGGGTCAAAGACACAATGGTGGCCGGCAACGTCTACACGGCCCTTAAAAATCTAGTTGCTTTAGGCTCCGACGCCGACTGGAATGGCTCGTATTTCACTCCCTCTTTAATTGTGGAAGGATTATCAGTCACCAGTTAGCGGTTGAATCCGTCAGAATCACTTGCCGTTGCAGATGCTACACAAGTTGAAGATTACAAACAAAATGCGAGGTTCCAAGCCCAGATGCCAATCCTAGTTGTGGCGACCCAAAACCCCGGCAAAGTCAAAGAAATGCAGGCTTATTTGCAGGGATTAGATTGGGAACTAGTCTTAATGCCGGCTGAGCTAGAGATTGCTGAAACCGGAGAGACTTTTCTGGCTAATGCTTGCCTGAAAGCCTCGCAGGCGGCCATGGCTACCGGTGAATGGGCGATCGCCGATGATTCTGGCTTAGA
The DNA here is from genome assembly GCA_019359715.1 of Aphanocapsa sp. GSE-SYN-MK-11-07L. Taxonomy (GTDB): domain Bacteria; phylum Cyanobacteriota; class Cyanobacteriia; order Thermosynechococcales; family Thermosynechococcaceae; genus JAHHGS01. Next base: position 200,519 of record JAHHGS010000139.1, read on the forward strand.
AGTGGTTGCTCTGGATGGGGGGCCAGGAATTTTTTCGGCCCGCTACGGTAAAACTGACTCAGAGCGAATTCAGCGTCTCCTGGACGAACTTGGCGATGAACTCAACCGAGAAGCTCAGTTTGTCTGCGCGATCGCCGTTGCCCGCCCGGATGGGGCGATCGCGCTCCAAACCGAGGGCGTTTGCGCGGGAGAAATTCTCAAGGCTCCCCGTGGACAGGGGGGATTTGGCTATGACCCAATTTTTTATCTGCCCAACCAGGGGCTAAGCTTCGCCGAAATGTCCCCCGATCTCAAACATCAAATTAGTCATCGCGGAGTTGCCTTTCAGGCCTTGTTGCCTCAATTGTTACGGTTGCAACTCGACTAAATTGACTTAAATTTATGCATGATTAGCGGCTGTCATCCTTAATTAACACTTAACGAATAAAGAGTTAAGCTATCCTCTAGCCAAGGTGGCGACTACCAGTAAGATAGAAGCAATCTACCGCAAGTAATTCTCGAACAACTGACCCGTTTTATGCAAGTGTATGTGCTCCTGTACAATGCCCGCACTGAAAACGAGGGCATTCACTCGATCCAAATTGGCGATCGCAACATCATTTTAATGTTTGAATCAGAAGACGATGCCACTCGCTACGCCCTGCTTCTAGAAGCTCAAGACTTTATGAGTCCAACTGTCGAACTGATGGATGCTGAGGAGATCGAAGACTTTTGCCAAACCTCTGGCTATAGCTGCCAGCCTGTCCCGCAAGGGTTTATCCCCAGCAGCGATGAAGAACGCTTGCTGCTGGCTCCACCAGAAACCAATCGCTTAGACCCGGATTGGCGACCCGAAGATGAGGCAGCCGAGCCTTCCGAAACCCTGCCCGACAGCGAATTAGAACAAATGCGCCGTCGGCTGGAAGATCTACTTTGAACCCGGTTGTCGGCTAGCTTTGGCTGCATAGGTTAGATTGGTTGAGTCCGCACCGCGGCTGAATCAACGCCCCCTGAGCGATTAGAAACTCCTCCTTTGGCCGTTGGCACTAACTAAGCGATAACCTAGATGGCATAAGGGCAAAGTGTGTAGCCCGCAGGGAGTGAATGGCTGGCTATATTCTAATTTTGGCGATTATTATTCTGGGTGGAGCGATCGCCACAGTTGGAGATCGAATTGGATCGCGGGTCGGTAAAGCTCGACTTAGCTTGTTCAAACTGCGCCCTCGCACCACGGCAGTTTTAGTCACAATTTTGACCGGGAGCATTATTTCTGGCTCCACCCTTGGTATTTTGTTCGCGACCAATAAACAACTGCGTGATGCCGTGTTTCGGATTGAATCAATCCAGCGCCAGCGTCAGCAGGCAGAAGTTGACCTAGCTGATGCCCTCAAGCAAAAAGAAGAGATTCAAAAGGCGCTGGGTTCGGCTAAAACCGAGCTTTCGGATGCCCGGACTAACCTGAAGCAAGTTAACCAGTCTTTAGCCAAGTCGATCGCTCGTCAGCGCCAGACGCAAGCTCAACTGAGCCAACTCCAGGCTCGGTTTTTAAAGGCGCAAACTGAACTGAGGCAGTTTTCTGAGCAGGGGCGGGTATTGCGGCGTGAAATCCTCCGGTTGGCAGCCGAGCAGCAGCAGCTACAGGCAGAACGACAGCGCTTAATCGTCCAGCGCGATCAAGTCCAAGGGCGGCTGAAGCAAGCAGAAGGGCAAAAAGAACAGCTAGAAGATTCCGTTCGCCAAGCCCAGACTCGTCTGCAACAGGTCGAAAATCAAAAACAAACATTAGAAGCGGAGATTGTCCAGTCGCAAACGCGACTCCAGCAGGCTGAAGCCGACCAAACTCGCCTTCAAACCGCTGTAGCTCAAGTCAAAGCTCAATTTGAACAGGCCAACGACCAGCGCAGCCAGTTGCTAGCGCAGCAGGATCAACTGCAAAAAGAAGTCACAACCCTCGAAACCAATCGGAAGCGCCTCGAAGAAAACGTCAGAGTGCTTTTACTGGGAATTCGGCGGGGCAATATTACGATTCGTACCGGGCAAGTATTGGCAGTCGGCTCGATCCAAAAATTAAATGAAGAGACTGCGGTCAAAGCCGTGGAAGAGATTCTCCGCGAGGCTCGTCGGAATGCGATCGCGTTGACGAAGCCTCAACAGGTTGCGCCCAGCCAGCGAGTTGTGCAAATTACCAACGACGATGTTGAGCAGCTAATTAAACAAATTAGCGATGGTAAACCTTACGTGATTCGGATTCTCTCTGCGGCTAATTACCTTGAAGGTGAGTCTTCGGTGCTGGTGGTGCCACAGGTTGCCCGCAATCAGGTGATTTTTAAGCGGGGTCAAACGGTTGCTTCAGTGGTGCTAAATCCAACCGCAATGAAAAACGAAGACATTCTGAATCGGCTGGATAGTCTGTTTAAGGAGGCTAACCAACAAGCGATTCAAGCCGGGCTGCTCACCGATCCCGTCACGGGTGCGGTTGGGACATTTCAACGGATTGACTTAATCAAGTTTGTGCTGGATCTCAAGGCTTATCAGGGTGAAATTACGGTAGATGCCGTTGTCCCAGAAGCAGTCTATACGTCTGGCCCGCTCAGCATCGAGCTAGAGGCAATTCGCGATCGCCGGGTGATTCTCAGGAGTAATGAAAGCTAGTGTCTGATCCGACTCAGCCGATGATTTTGGGGTTTGACCCCGGACGTGACAAGTGCGGTTTGGCAATTATGGCTCGCGATCGCACGCTCCATTACCATCAAGTGGTAGCGGCTGAACTGGCGATCGCCACCGTTGAGCAATTGCGGCAAGTTCACCTAATTTCAGTCTTAGTGATCGGCAATCAAACCACTGCCAAAACTTGGCACAAACAACTGCAAGCCGAATTATCACCAGGGCTAGAAATTACTCTGATTGATGAGCGCTATAGCACCTTGGAAGCCGGCGAGCGCTACTGGCAGATGTATCCCCCCCAAGGTCTCGCCCGCTTGATCCCACCCGGAATGCGAACCCTGCCTCGGCCTGTGGACGACATCGTGGCGATCGTCCTGATTGAGCGCTATCTCGACACCTTGCCTTAATTAATCACAACCGCCGCAGTATCAAAACAGAGAAAATTAAGAGAGAGAATAACGCAATTTTTGACTTGGACAACGCCGATCGCCCAGCCAGGAGCCATCTCAATGCCAGACTTTTTTAGTCAAAAACAATAGACCTGTTGCTTTATAAGCCACAAAAAGCCATGAAAACCAAGCAGAGCAATCATTCTAGACGATTTTCACGATCGATGGCTGTAAGTCAATAAAGATAAGGGTTCCAGCGATTTTTTACGTTATAAAGCAACAGGTCTAATGGATTTTCGATCGCTGGGCGCTCACCTACGATTGGCTGTTTCCGTCTGTGTTTTATCAAGTCGTTCATCGACTGGAGTTTAGACTAACAGCAAAAAAGCTCGGTCAGTGCCATTGACCGAGGATGGGCATCGCACCTATTCTCAAGGAGCAGGTATACGGATTGACGAAACGCTTGCAGATTGTTCCAAACTATTCATTGTCAACGCTGGTGTTGTGGTTAATCTCAGCATAGTCTTGAAGCAGCTAGAAGACCAAGGAGAACTGGACTTGTACTACCTGGATGAAGTTGGGTTTTGTTTAATTCCTTGTATTCCGTATGGCTGGCAACTGATTGGACAAACCGAAGAAATCGAAAGCCGACGGAGCCAGCGCTTGAATGTGCTGGGCATGATGACTCGTGCCAATCAGTTGCATAGCTATGTCTCGACGCAAAGTATGACGAGCGAGGTGGTCATCGCTTGCATTGATGCTTTTTTCCCCAGCGTCAACCAGCGGACGGTGCTTGTCGTAGACCAAGCTTCGATTCACACAAGTGACACATTTTAGGACAAACTAGCGGAGTGGCAAGAGCGAGGCATTGAGATTTTCCAGTTGCCCAGCTATTCACCGCCCCTGAATCGGATTGAGATTCTGTGGCGATTCATCAAGTACGAATGGATTGAGATCAGTGCTTATCAGAGTTGGCAGAGCCTTGTGAAGTACGTGGAAAAGGTGCTGAAGGAATTTGGTGAGAACTATGTAATTAATTTTGTATAACTACTTAAAGGCGATGACGCCAAGTGGCTCAGGCAAGCCTTACGAAAACGAGGGATACGAGGTCAGATTGCAAAGCGTCGATGGCGAGGCAAGAACCCGGTAGGTAGACCCATTCAAATGGCAGTGCCACGGTTTCAGCAAGAACGATGTTTTGCATGGCTTCAACGCAGGTATCGAAGATTGGTGGTGCGTTGGGAGCGATTGAAAATATGTTTTGATGCCTTTCTCCACCTAGCGATCATTCACATCTGGATTAATAAACTGATATTAGTGGGATAGATTCATGGTTGCCGAAGGAAATTGAGCAATCCTACAAACTCTAAAGTTTCAAGACTGCTTGGATGTTTGCTACTGTACAAAGTGAAGCCTTGATCAAGACTTATGACTCTAGCAATTGCCCTCGAATCTGCACCTATAGAAACCGACGCTCATGGTGTTGTGCGAGTTGCCAAAACTCGCGTCACCCTAGACACTATTGTTACCGCTTTTCTTGAGGGTTGTACACCTGAGGAAATAGGAGAGCAGTACTCGTCACTTCAATTGCCGGATATATATCTGGTGATTGGTTACTATCTGAGACATCGGGATGAGGTTAACGCTTACCTTGCAGAACGCCAGCGGCAGGCAAATATAATTCAGCAGGAGGCTGAACAGCGGTTTAATCCCATTGGAATACGCGATCGCCTAATGGCTAGGCAAAGTCAGCCCAAATAATCCTAAATGACTCGATTCCTAGCTGACGAAAACTTTAATAACCAAATTGTGCGAGGTGTTCTTCGGCAAAGTTCAGATATTGATATTGTGCGCGTTCAAGATGTCGATTTGTCGGGAGCAGATGACCCAACAGTATTAGCTTGGGCAGCTCAAGAAGAACGGATTGTTCTGACTCATGATGTTGCTACGATGACAACTTTTGCATACGAACGCATCCAAGCAGGATTATTTATGCCTGGATTGTTTGAGATTAGCCGTCGTGTTCCAGTAGGACTAGCGATAGAGGAAGTTATCTTGATTGCGGAGTGCAGTCTTGAGGGAGAGTGGGAAGGACAAGTGAGATTTCTCCCTCTACGATAGACGAGAGTAGTGATTGCCACCTCATCAGGATAGGAAGGAGTCTCACGAATCCCCCCTCCCACACTACTCGGCGTGCGGCTCCGCACCGGGCGGTTCACTCCCTACCTGGAAAGACGAACCTTGAACTTCAAACGTCAGCCGCACTTTCGGTCTTGAACGCTTTGGCTAAGCTAGATTTAGCTATCTGGAGCTTAAGGCAAAACCATGCATACTGCTAACATTCACGAAGCTAAAAGCCAGCTTTCTCGTCTGATTAAAATGGCGATCGCAGGGGAGGAAGTGGTCATTAGCAAAGCGGGCAAACCAATCGCCAAGTTAGTCCCTTATCTCGATCAAACTACTCCTCGTCCTTTAGGAGTATGGCGGGGCAAAGTTAAAATTGCTGAAGACTTTGATCAGTTGCCTTCAGACCTAACAAATGCCTTTCAGGGTGAAGCGCCATGAGGCTGCTACTGAATACCCACGTTCTGTTATGGTGTCTGGCTGACGATCCAACATTGCCGAAACATATTCGCGGGACAGTGGTTGATGACAACAATCATGTTTTTGTCAGCGCGGCCAGTGTAACCAGATCCAATCAAGCTTTATAGGGGACTGCTATTAGCCAACTTGCTACTCATTCCCGACATCCTGGCGCTAAATGCTGGAAATGGAGGCTCACAACCTAGCGATCGCAGATATGAGTTGGATCATCGGCTCGCTCAGCAAATTCTAGTCCTCTCGCTAGCCGCCAGGCAAAAATCGGCGGCAAGCCCTTTGCGAGTATGGCGGCACAGGTGGCTTGATAGTCATATTCCACTTCTCGCAGCGTCACCTGCTGCGTTTCAGTCTCGTAGAGCACATAGGTGGCGTTGGGTCGTCCATGCCGGGGTTCGCCCACAGAACCAGCGTTGATGATCCGATGCACCGGCACATGGCTATCTTCAAACGTGCGGACGTAGGGAATATGAGTATGTCCACAGAACAGCACCTCTGCCCCCGCCGTCATTACCCGCTCTAGGGCGATAGACTCATCCATTTCCGGCAGCAGATACTCGTGCTGGCTATTTGGGCTACCGTGGACAAAGCAGAGATTGTCTAATCTCAAACTGAGTGGCAACTGAGCCAAAAACTCGCGGGTTTCTGGGCTAATGGCTTGGCTCGTCCAGGCGTGGGCCAGTTTGCCTCGCCGTTCTGCCAATAGAGAAGGATAGCTGCACTCGCAGGCATCTAGCCCGACGACAATATCTTCATCCCAGCAGCCCTGACAGGTCGGAATCGCTAGGGCGCGAATGGTTTCGACTACAGCATTAGGATCAGGCCCGTAGCCGACCAAATCTCCCAGGCAATAAATTTGCTCGGCGTGGTGATGATCAATGTCTGACAAGACGGCATCAAGAGCGGCAGAATTACCGTGAATACAAGAAATGACTGCGAGTTTCATAGTGGGTCTAATTTGCCAGCGGGCGTTCAGGGATAGCGTTTAGCTCAGAGCCAGGTTAGCTAAAAGTTGAGCTTGGGCATCGGCGATCGCCGGATCACTCAAACAGCAATCGTGCAGCGTACGGGCAATTTGTTCCCGATCTAAGCTCTGCCCAACCACTTCAATCCCGCTAAATCGCCGCGGTCGCCCTTGCAGCCACACCGGCACGGGTAATCGGCGGGAGCGATTCTCTGGTAAGCCATTGACGAAATCAAAGTAGGCTAGCTGCCCATCGGATAAATCAAAGATGCCCTTGGCGCGATCGATTTGTCCATAGGCCCCGGCGGTAAGCTCAAACCAAAACATTTCCAAGCTGGCAGGGTCAAACACGCGCCCGATTAAGGCGGCTCGCCAGAGTTGGGCTTGCGCCGAGATTGCGGGTAAATTTATTCCCGCTTCAATCCGCTCTGCCCAATAGTGCCAACTCGTCTGGACTGCGCCGATAGGCAAAATGGCTACTCGCTGAGCTGCCAATGCCTCCAGCAAGGGGGTAATCATCGCTAGATCAAGCTGAAAGCCAATTTCAATCAAGATCAGAGAAGATTCCGCCGCTGCAAACAGTCGAGACTCTTGCCCATTCGTTAGCACCTCCACGGCTGGAAACTCGGCTTTCACACAGGCCAGGTCAATCGGCACCGGATCGACTCCTGGACAAAAGTAAAGCAAACTCGTAGGCAAAAACTTCTGCCGCAGCCAAGTTGTTTTGCCAACCCCGGCTGGCCCACCAACAGCAATCACAGAGGGCGATTTCACAGACAAAATTTGAGCATAATGATCGTCTATTCTGGCACAGCAGCTAGCGAATCAACTGACCCATGTTTAGATTGGTTTAGATTGCACCCACCTAGACAACAAATTGTATCCCTCCTGCCTGCCGCTGATGCCCTAGCAAATCTCACTCACCCCTTCAATATTCAGCTGGCAGAAGACTAAGATAGGCTTGCAGAGAAGTTGATTCAACTGAATTTTGCCATGAACAATGGACGCTGAAACGCTTTTAGATTGGGTCAATGCTCTGGTTCTGAGTAAAACTGGGTCACGGCTGAGCTATCTGCAACAAACCATTCTGCAACAGGTCTGGCTGGGGCACAAATATCAGCAGATTGCTCTGGAGACTGGCTATACCGAGGGACACATTAAAGATGCTGCCGCTCACCTCTGGCAGACGCTTTCGAGTTATTTAGGGGAGAAAGTCAATAAACAAAATTGTCGTCTGGTATTGGAGCAACACAGCCAGGTTGGGCTAACCTCCCCTGCTGCGCTGCGGCGACCAGACCACAGTCCTTTAATCGGTAGAGAACAAGCGATCGCCGACTTAGACCAGCTTGTCCAGCAGGGCAGTAAAGTGATTGTGATTCAAGCAGCGGGCGGAGTCGGCAAAACTAGCTTGGCTCAGCACTACTTTCAGGCCAAAGGCTTTGCAGTCGTGCTTGAGCTGTTGATGGCCAAAGAGACCCAGAATATTATCTCGGTTGAAAGCGTGGTCGAAGAATGGCTCCAGCAATATTTTCAGCAAGAGCCAGGGCGAGAATTTGGGGTGACGCTAGGACGACTTAAGCGCCACCTGCAAAACCAGCAAGTGGGAGTTTTAATTGATAACCTGGAGCCGGGGCTTGACCCCCAGGGACGACTGATCGCCCCACATCGACTGTATTTAGAGCTATTGCGAGTGCTGGCAGACTGGCAGGGCAAATCTGTGACGCTGATGACCAGTCGCGATCGCCTGTGTGAACCTGACCTAACGGTTGAACACTATCGCTTGCCAGGATTGGCGCTGTCGGCTTGGCAGCAGTTTTTTGGCGATCGCCAGATTGACCTTGATCCAGCCTTAGTGGAAATGCACCAAGCTTATGGCGGCAACGCCAAAGCGATGGGTATCTTAGCCGGCATGATTCAAGCTGACTTTGCAGGTAGCATCGCTGCCTACTGGCAGACCCATCAGACCGATTTACTGGCGACGACAGACCTCAAGAACCTGGTTGCCAGCCAGGTCAATCGCCTGCAAAACCTCGACCCGCAAGCCTATCGCTTGTTTTGCCGCTTAGGCTGCTATCGCTACCAAGATGTGGCGCGAATTCCGGCGGCAGGGCTAATTTGTTTACTTTGGGATCTGCCTCCCGCTCAGCACTGGCAGGTGATTACCTCCTTGCAAAATCGATCGCTGATTGAACACCAGCAGGGCGGCTACTGGCTGCATCCGGTGATTCAAGCCGAAGCAGTGGTGCGTCTGCGGGGCAGTCCAGACTGGGCGTTGGCCAATCAAAAAGCAGCCGAGTTTTGGACAGACCAGATTCAAACGATTACGACCCTGCCAGACGCACTGCAAGCCCTAGAAGCCTACTATCATTACGCGGCGATTCCAGACTTTGAGCTGGCGGGCAAAGTCATTCTCAAAAGCCGTCTCAACCAGTGGCAGCAGTTTTTGCCCCTCGGCAGCACCCTCTACCGAATGGGGCTATTGCAGCCGGTTCGGCAAGCGATTAGCCAAGTGCTGGCTCAGCATCCAGCCGCCCCCGATTTGATTGAACTCCACAACATTCTGGGCGATTTGGACTGGATTAGTGGGCAAATTCAGCCTGCCTTGGCCTTCCAGCAGCAAACGATCGACCTCGCTACCCAGACGCTAGCCACCCTGCCAGAAGCCGAGCGCAGTAAGCACAAGACTTACTACCTGAAAATGCTGGAGGTAGACTCTCGCTTGAGTATGGGGTTATATCTGATTGACCTCTGGGAATTAGACCTAGCGGCTGAACGCTTTCAGCAAGTAATTGATCAAGCCACCGATACTAGCCACCATCGCTGGGCCGAAAAAGCAGCGATCTGTTTAGGTCTAGTCCACTCCTATTTGGGCTTAACGGCATCGGCGCAAGCCCTAGCGGCTCAGGCAGATCAAAATTTGCAGCAGCAGATTACCGTTACTGCCCAGCCAGGCAGCTTTGCCTATTTCATCCAAATTTTGGGTCAAACCCACGTCAATCTAGGCAACCTACAGCGGGGGCAAGACCTCTATCAGCAGGCGATCGCCTTTGCTGAAACCAGCCACTATCCCCAAGTCAAAGCCAGAATTTTGAATGGGTTAGCCGAAATTTATCGCTGCCGCCACCAGTTTTCGGAGGCGGTTGACTATCATCAGCAGGCGATCGCCCTGCTAGAGCAAATTGGCGCTAAGTGCGATTTAGCAGAAGCTCACTTCCAGTTGGGATTAACCTGGCAACAGTACAACCAGCCCCAGACCAGCCAGCAACACTTTCAAACGGCGATCGCTCTATTCACCGCTATTTCTGCCCCGCGACAAGTTGCCAAGGTGACTAGCCACCAGTAGCCTGCTAGCGACCAATCCAACTTTTACATTACGCAGTTGAGAACTATTACAGCAATCCCAAATTCAGTTGTGACGTTAAAGAGCATTGTGAGAAAGATTTCCGTTGGAAATCTTTCTCACAATCCATTTGGGATCGCTGTACATCGGTGAAGTGGCAGTGGATAACATTGAACTCTGACCGACAGTCTTTGCACCGTCCGCATCAGCGCATTGCTAGCCTGTGTCGCTACTACGATGCTACTGCAAACTCTGTATATTAGACTTGTTGCTTTATAAGGTAAAGTAATGAGACCTCCTAATTTAATAAACAACAGTGCTAGACATTGAGCGTGCGCTCTCTAATGAGCGACTACTTCGGGGATTAACAGGTCTCAATCGCAAG
>JAHHGS010000140.1 GCA_019359715.1 Aphanocapsa sp. GSE-SYN-MK-11-07L
ACCATTTGCTGGAGCGATTTATTTGCAACTTAGACCTAGAACCAAGTCAAATTAAATCCCATCCCAACTACTCAACCCTTTGCAACTACGCTACGATTGCCGCCTAAAACTGTCCGGAGTATTGATCTAAACAAGTTGCGATTAGATTCAGCCGCAACGACCTCGACGACTTGTTATAACGACTGTATCTTAAGCGACTGTTTTGCTGAACGGGTCTAGATATTCTGTACCTAAGGAGATTTCTGGCAAAAAGGTTACCCGCTGGCTTCGGCTACGCTCAGCCAGCCGTGCCCTGAGCCCAGTCGAAGGGCACGGCTCGAAGGGTAAAGTCTTTCTAAGAAATCTCCTAAAGCGATATGGTGCTTTGCTTTTAATTTTCTTTCTTTAATATAGATGACGACAAAAACCTGGGCTTCGGAAAAGTTTTCGGGACTGGACTATGAATTTGATCCGCAGTGGATTCTGACTCCGGCTCAGACCGAGTTGCAGACGAAGTTGATTGACCTCTGCGCGACAGTCTTGCGTCCGAATGCGGTGGAATCCGATCGCAGCTTAATTTACCCCCGTAAGAACTTTGAAGCTTTGGCGAGTTTAGGTTTACTGGGGTTGCTAGTGCCCAATGTCTGGGCAGGGTTGGGCGAGAATCATATCTGTGCAGCGATGGTGGTGGAAACGATCGCCCGTTACGGCTGCCCCAGCACGGCCATGTGTTACGTCATGCACTTGGGAGCAACAGCCGCCGCCTTATTCCGAGCCGCCGACAACCCAGAACTGCAAGCCTTGCTGCAACGCCTTGATCAAGATGTGTTTATCGGTACGCTTTCCTATTCCGACCCAGAAACTGGCTCTCATTTCTGGTATCCGGTTTCTTCCAAAGCCGCCGCGGTGAACGGTGGCTGGCAAGTCAACAAAAAAGCTTCCTGGACAACTTCGGCTGGCTTTGCCGACTGGTACATTGTCCAAACCACCAGCCCTGATTTTGACGGCAATTACTCTAACCTCTCTTGCTTTTTAATTTATGGCGATGAGGTGAAAGCTGAACCCCAAAAGTGGGATGCCCTTGGTTTACGAGGCAACCAATCCGGCACATTGCTAGTGGATGGCGTCACCGTACCGACTGGGCGGATGGTCGGGCCCAAGGGCGATGGTGCTTCTTCCAACGATGAGACAGTTGATCCATTTTTTCTGCTCTGTTCTTCCGCCTGCTGGAATGGAATTGCAATGGGAGCGATCGACATTGCCAAGATGCACACGACTCGCAAAAAGCACGTTGATGTCGGAATGCGAGTGGCCGACTATCCGACAATTCAAGATTATGTTGGTGAGGCAATTATGGACACCAACGCCTCCCGCGCCTTTGTGTTTCAGATGGGGCAACTGATGGATCAAGTTACCAATAACTGCGATTGGTCGATCCATGCTGACCTGTCTGCGATGCCGAGAGCGGCCTATCTGCACTGGTACTGGCAAATTAAATTTGAAGCGGCCAAAAATGTCGCCCATGTTTGCGACAAAATGCTGCATGCCTGCGGTGGCTCTGGCTTCAAGAAAGATATGGAAATTGAGCGCTACCTGCGCGATGGCAAAGCCGGCTGGGTGATGGGCCCGACCAATGAGGTGCTGCGGCAATTTGTCGGCAAAATGGCCCTATTAGGCATCGAGTCACTGGATTACTGGAACCAGTCAGTCAACGAGCGGGTGCTGCACAATGAAGTCAAGAAATTAGATCCCGAAGGCAAGCGCAAGCTGGCAGAGCAACTGCTAGAGCAAGCCGCCAAAGATGACGCTGCTACAAAAGTCAAAACCCTAATTGGAACCGGAGTTTAGAAACTCACCCAAACATTAGCAGGAGTCAGTATGACTGGTAACTCGGTTGGTTCGGTGGTGTCGCTTTGGCGCTACCCTGTGAAGTCGATGCAGGGGGAAGAATTAAACGCTAGTGCTGTCGGTGAGCAAGGGCTGGTGGGCGATCGCACCTATGCCCTAATTGATGTGGCGACAGGGATGACGGTCAGCGCCAAAAATCCGCGCAAGTGGGGCAAAATGTTTGACTGTCGGGCCACCTTAGCGGAGATTGCCGATTCGACGACCGTTAAGATTACGCTGCCCGATGGCACACTGGTGGCGGGCGAGGCAGCAGTCAACCAAACCTTGTCTCATCTGTTCGATCGCGAGGTGAAGCTAGAAACCCTAGCCCCTGCCAAACCCAGCCTGGAAGAATACTGGCCGACCGTCGAAGGCTTACCGCACCAAGATGCCGTCACTGAGGAAGCTACCCTGGCCAACACCTTTTTTGATGGGGCAACCGTGCATCTGCTGACCACGGCTACCTTAGATCAATTGCAGGCGATCGCCCCTGGTTCTCGGTTTGAAACCCGCCGCTTTCGCCCGAATATTGTCGTCAGACCGGAGAGTGACGGTTTTGTTGAAGACAAGTGGATTGGGCAAACGTTAGCGATCGGTGAGCAGGTGCGCCTCAGTGTGACTGGCCCCTGCCCGCGCTGTGTGATGACAACGATGGCTCAGGCAGAACTCCCTAATGATGTGAGTGTGTTGCGAACAGCCGTCAAGCACAACCAGGGCAATGTTGGCATCTATGCCAGCGTGATTCAGAGCGGCACAATTTGTCGGGGCGATGCGGTTCGTGTAGAGTAATTGTTTTCTCACCATGTTCAGCCCTGCTTTCCTACCGACGCTGCGTTCTTTGATTTTTTTCCTGCTGGCAGGAATCTGTGAAATTGGCGGTGGCTACTTGATTTGGCTCTGGCTACGGGAGGGTAAGAGCCCTTGGCTGGGATTAATCGGAGCAATTATTCTATTTGGGTATGGGGTGATTCCCACTCTCCAGCCTGCCAGCTTTGGGCGAGTTTATGCCGCCTACGGTGGAGTATTTGTTCTGCTAGCAATGCTCTGGGGTTGGCGGATTGACGGCGTTGTGCCCGATAAATTTGATTGGTTTGGTAGTTTAATCGCCCTCCTGGGTGTCATGGTAATTATGTATGCGCCTCGAAACTAAGCCTCCCCAAAGCCTCGTGATATCGCCATTATCGGGTCAGACATTGGCGGAGTATTGGATTGCCCCTAGCACCGCGATCGCCTACCCCGTCAAAGCCGGGCAGTATATTCAAATTATTGATATCGAGGGTACACAGTGCTCTGACTTTTTGGCTTTTGCCGGTGAGCAATTTGCCGAAGAGCTAGATGGGACTGTCACCCGCACTCTGAATGGTTTAGCAGTCCCCCAAGCCGGGCTGCACGGCAAGTATTTTTCCCAAACCATGCGACCGCTGTTTGAAGTAATTCAAGACACCTGCGATCGCCACGATAGCTTTTTGCTGGCCTGTACAGCCCGATACTACGAAGATGCCGGTTATCCGGGGCATCCCAGTTGCAGCGAAAACTTTAACACCGTGCTTCAGCCCTACGGGATTACGCCTCGCCCCGGTTGGGCAGCGCTTAATTTCTTTTTCAACACGTCAGTCGATTGTACGGGAGCCGTTGTTTCGGCTGAGTCTTGGTCGCGCCCCGGCGATTACGTGCTGCTGCGGGCCAGTTGCGATTTGCTTTGCGCCAGTTCCGCCTGCCCGGATGATATTGATCCGGCCAATGGCTGGCAGCCGACGCCAATTCAAGTCCGAATTTATCAGGCAACAGAGACATTCCCAAGGGCGATCGGGCGGCGGTTTGTGCCCGATGCGCCCGTCCAACTCACCCAAGACAGCGGCTTTACGCCCAGCATTCGCCAACTGACGGATGATTTGGCCGAATACAACGGCTACTGGGTGCCAAATCGGTTTGCCCACTCCGGGATTCAGGCGGAATATTGGGCCCTGCGACAGAGAGCGGTGCTGATCGATCTTTCGGCGCTGCGGAAATTTGAAGTCCAGGGGGCAGATGCAGGGCAACTGCTGCAACTGGCTTTTTCCCGCGATCTCCAAAAGTTAGCCGTCCGGCAATCTGCCTACGGCTGCTTGCTGAATCCCCACGGCGGCATAATTGATGATGGGATTGTATTTCGGTTAACAGAAGCTGACTACCGCTACGTTGGCAACTGCGATGGCGATGCCCGCTGGCTGCAAAAAGTCGCCCAGCAGTATGGATTAACGGTGCAAATTAACCCCGCTAGCGATCGCTGGCACAACCTAGCCCTCCAGGGCCCCCTCTGCCGAGACATTCTGCGTCCGCTCCTCGAAATTGAACCCGATCAAGAAATCAACGAATTGGACGAACTGGGCTACTTCCGGTTTGCCGCCGTCAAAGTCGCTGGGATTCCGATTTTGCTCTCCCGCACTGGCTACACGGGGGAACTGGGCTATGAGCTATTTGTCGCCCCCGATCGCGGGGCTGAGCTGTGGCAGGGGTTGATGTTAGCTGGACAGCCTTACGATCTGCTGCCAATGGGAATGCTTGCCCTCGATCGGGCCCGAATTGAGGCTGGGCTGCTGAGCGCTGGGCGCGAATTTGATGATTTGACTTCGCCCTACCAAGCCGGGATTGGTTGGGCGGTTGGGCTGAAAAAGCCAGACTTTATTGGCAAAGCCGCCTTGCTCAAACTCAAAGAGCATCCGCCCAGGGTTGCCGTCGGCTTAATGTTAGCTGGCAATGAGGTGGCAGGTTATGGACAGTGCATTTATCCGATCGGCGATCGGTTTCGAGTTGGCACGATCACCAGCGGCACATTTTCGCCGATTCTCAACCAGAGCATTGCGATGGCTCAGGTGGTGCCAGAGTATGCTGAGCTTGGTCTGGAATTAGAGGTCGGGTTTGTCGATGGGCGCAAACGCCGGATTAAAGCCACGGTTGGGCCGCTGGCCGCCTACGATCCAACCAAAAGCCGTGTCCGGGCTTGATCAGCATGAATGTGATTAATCTGATTAATACTCAAAATTCCGCCCTGCCCTGGTTAGATTTAACCGACTACCGACTCTGGGATTTTGCTGGTGTGGATGGTTTACAGATGGCCAAAGCCCTGTTTGGGCCAGCCGCCGATACGATCGCCCCCTGGCGATCGCTGCACCTTGACTGGCAAGGACAGTCGCTGTCGCTGCTCCGCCTGTGCGAAAACAACTTTCGGATTGGAATTGAGGGCAATCCGCAGCCTTTAGTTGCTGCCCTTCAAACCGCTGCTGTCGATGCCCAAGTTTGGTGGCGACCGTGCGATCGCATGGTGGCTTGGGCAATGCCGGCCGCGATCGGTGCAGATCTGCTGCCGCAAATTGCGATTGCTAAACTGCCCCATCGCTTGCTCGGTCTGCCAGATGACTGCGCCTTACCCGGTCGGATTGCCGGCAATGCAGTTGTAGTCTGGAGGCACTGCTTGCAGGGCCAATCCGCCTTCGAAATCCAAACCGCATGTCTTCCTTGATTCCAGAGCCGCTTTATCGCCAAATGCTTGAGCATCTGCCGATCGCCTGTGTTGATGTTGCGATCGTCGCTGAAGGCTCAGTCTTGCTCTTAAAACGCACGACTCCCCCGGCTGAACATCAATGGTGGCTGCCCGGTGGCAGAGTAAATAAAAATGAAACTTTAGCAACAGCAGCAATGCGTAAAGTTCGAGCAGAAGTCGGCATTAACTGCCGGATTAAAGGCATTATCCACACTGGAGAAACTTTTTTTCCTCCAGATTGCAATGGCGTGTCTCGACACACAGTTAACATTTGTTTTTTAGCTGATCCCCTCGACCCAGAGATTCCCCCTCGCCTTGATCAGCACCATCAGGCGTATCAATGGGTGCAATCGGTTCCGAGCGGAGTTCATCCCTACATTACTGATTGCCTAAAAGCGGCTGGACTGATAGTACAAACGATAATTTGAACTAACAGCGCTGAGCGAACCACTCAATTCGGTTCATTTAGGACTGAAAAAAGCAAGAATGATGGGTTTGACTTATACTACTCAAAAGTTGTGTTTGACCGATTCCTAACATAGTTGTTTGGATGATTAAAGCTTGGTCAATCCTGGGGGTTAGCTCGATTTCTGTTACCTTAAACCACCACTACAAGACCTGTGCTAAACCCATCTCCTGAATCGTCTCTTGCTCAGCAATGGGCTAAAAAGTATCTCAGAAACCTCCAAGAACGGGACTCAGCCTCGCCTCAAGCCAGCTCCTCAACCAGAAAGGGGATCCGAGAGCGGGCTGCCGATCGCTTGCTCGATAGCCTGCGAGAAATCAGCATCCGAGCTTGGGCGCAAACGGAAATCTTATTAGCCGGAGAAGCCAAACGCCATCAAATTCAGCGCAATTTGATTAATCCTTGGGAAATTTCTCAAGATGCCTTTCAAATCTATGAGAAAGCCCTCGAAATTTGTATGCAATCCTCTGGGTTAAGCAGCATCCCCGCCATGCTCGCGCCTGACATTGCCAAGGTGCGGCGCAAGTATACAGCCAAAGATCCCCGCTTAATGGCTTACGTCAGCATGCAGTTTCACTTTACGGGCTTTCTGCTCCAAGGTCAGCTCAGTCCCTTTGAGCAAACTTTACTGGGCAACTGCTTCAAAATTATTGATGACCATTTGTATATGCCTTTGCACCGAGCCTATGCAGCAGCGGGTGGTTACTCGCCTGACGCGCTTCCGCTCAGAGTCGTGCAAAAGTTGCTGCCTTACAGCGGAGAAATGGCTGTCCAGATTGTCGAACGGGTTGCTGAGATTTACCCCCGCTACAAAACCTACAGCGGTTCATTAACCTCCTCACTGGTGCGGGTTTCTAGCCAGCGAGATGTTGAAATGTTCCAGATCTATCTTTGGGTCTGCGTTCTAGAGCGAGATTTAAGTAGTATTCAAGAAGAGCTGTTTCCGCTCTGCCTAATGATTTACCCCAAACTCAAGGTGCATTGGGAGCTTGTCCGTCAAATGCTCCATTTGCTGACCAAGGTCGCTAGCAAGCAGCTTGAGCCAGAGTTGTTCAAAGTGTATGTACCCTATGTGTCTGCGCTGCAAGATATGTTCTCGCCAGATAATTTTCCTGTCTTGATCGATTGATTTTCAGGAGTTAGTATCCTTACAAACTTAAAACCCACAACTTTTTTAAGAGAGTGCGGCTCCGCCGCACTCTCTTAAAAAAGCTGCTCAAATTATTTGTATAAGAGTCCTATTAGTGATGGTGATGATCGTCGCCGTGATAGTGATGATGATGGGTTTCGGCCATTGTCGCTGCTAGGGTTGGGTCAACAGCGATCGCCGTTGCCGCCAACAAATCAGCGATTTGCGGATTGGCTAGCTCTGCGGCCAGCTTTAGAAATTCGGGATGGTCATTGACGCACTTCATCTGGAGATAGGTGACTTCAGGGTGCTTACGGCGCAGCGTGTGGACAATATGATGCACGTCCAACAGGGTTTCGTGGTTTTCTGTCGCAAAGCCAATCGGCATAAAGACGATCGCCGTTGCGCCTAATTCAATTAAGTTACTGGCGGCTTGGTGAGCATTCGGCTGCGTCCAGTCAATCAGCGGCGTGTCGTGGTTGAGCCAACCCACCGAGATCAGCGGGAAGCGATGCATTAGCTTGACCCGGACTTGGTCATAGAGGGCTTGGCTTTCGACAATCCCCGACACAAACCCCTTGGCTTTGTGGGGGCAGCCATGATTCATCAGCACAATCCCGGTTTGCGACGGCAGGTGAGCCACCGCCAGCTTTTGCTGCACTTCTTGCTCAACCAGCGTTGCCATCAGGTCAATATAGTTAGGATCATCATAAAAAGAGGGAATGTAGCGAGTTCCCTTCAGCCAGTGCTCTGAGCCGTCGGTCAGCCTAGCCAAGCCTTTGTTCACCTGTTCAACCGCAATCCCGCTGGTGAAAATGGAATCGACTACCAACAGCGGATAGATCAAAAGTTTATCGAACCCTTGGGCTTTGATTTCAGTCAAAACCTGTTCTGGCAGGTGAGGAGCACAAAAGTTAAAGGCCTTAAACACCTGCACCCGATCGCCCCATCTGGCCTGCAAATGCTGCTCAATCCCAGCCCGCTGCTGCTCAAAAATCGCATTGTGGGGAGAAACAAAGTGATTGTGCTGATGATCCCACTCGTGCAGGTCAAAAATCGCTAACAGGCGGGCCAAGGGCGGATAAACCCAGGTCGGAACAGGCGCAAACTTGGCGGTTAATAGGTTAAGCGCCTGCTCGTTGTAATTCGCAAAGTCTTCGTAGCTTTCGACTTCGCCATAGCCCATCAGCAGAACGGCCACGCGATCGGCTTTACCGTCTCCTAGGGAATCGCTGCCATGACTGTGGGAATGGGGATGCGCTGATGACCCTAAATCTAGCTTGTCTGGAGTTGCGACCACAATTCTTGCCTTTTTGCTAATGCTTAGATAACGTCTAGCCTAGCATCCCCCCCTAGGGGATACTGCAAGCATTAAGGAAGTTGTTCGATTCGGGAAAATACGCAGAACCGGATTAGCCAATCCAATCATCTGGTGGACGATCGCCCTGCCAATTCCTGCACAAATGCCTGATGGGTTGAGTCAGCAATTCCCGCCTGCAAAACATTTAGCACGTCAATCATGCTGCCCTCCAATAGTGCAGGCACCGCCAACCACAAGCCTAGAAACGCAGTGCTGCGGATAATTCCATCGGCGTCAGGTTCAATTAAGACAAATTCCTCTGCTTGGAGCCGAAACCAACTGAAGCAATTCTCAAAGGTTTGCCAAACCAGATACTCCTGTACGCCGTTGCGCCGGTAGGCATTCCGTTTGGCTCCTAAATCGATTGCCGCACTGCTGGTAGCAATTTCTGCCACCAGTTCTGGTGCTCCTTCGATGTAGCCATCTTGACTAATCGTCGAGGTGCCATTCGTTTCAATCCGCAGCAGCGCATCCGGTTGGGGTTCATTGTCTAAATCTAGCCGCGTGGTCGTGTTGTCGGCAGCACTCACACCGGGAGTGGCTGTCCGGTACACCCCTAACCAGGTGACTAAATCAGCATGGGGAACACCATGAAAAGATCTGACTGGGGATGCCACGTAAACCACTCCTTCAATCAATTCAGCTTTAAATTTTTTTGGCATCGCCTGATAGCGGCGCTCAAACTCATTCCGAGTTAAGCGATCGCCACTCTCTAAGGGTGGAATCGGGATCGAACGAGCAGGCTGCTGCAACACCATAATCAATCCAGACAGCGCGAAGGAGATAGAGTCATTTTAGCCAACGCCTGATCAAAATTTCTTCTGCTCAGCAGACGAACCGCCCCTAAAAAGGCGATCTTCACTCACTAAGATGTAAGAAACAGCTAAATTCCCCGGGGGCATTGAGCAAGTCCCATCCAGATTGAATCTTAATGTCATCGTTCGCCACAGTTCAACTGATTAAAGACCCTGAGCGCTTAGAGAGTCGCCTAAAGGAAATTCCGGCGGAGCCGGGGGTTTACTTCATGCGCGACAGCAATGACCAAATTCTCTACATTGGCAAATCTAAAAAGCTGCGATCGCGGATCCGCTCTTATTTTCGTAAATTTGAGCTGCTGGGCCCCCGCCTGGAACTGATGGTGCGGCAGGTGGCCGAAATTGAGTTTATTGTCACCGACACGGAAGCAGAAGCGCTGGCCCTAGAAGCGAATCTGATTAAGCAGCATCAGCCCCACTTCAACGTTTTACTCAAGGACGATAAAAAATACCCCTACCTCTGCATCACTTGGTCGCAGGAATATCCACGGATTTTTATTACCCGCAAACGCCGCTCCAGCTCCGAAAAAGATCGCTACTACGGCCCCTACGTTGATAGTCGCCTGCTGCGGCAGACCTTGGGGCTAGTCAAACGGATCTTTCCGCTCCGGCAGCGCCCGAAGCCCCTATTTAAAGATCGGACTTGCCTCAACTATGACATTGGGCGCTGTCCTGGGGTTTGCCAGCAACTGGTTAGCCCAGAGGAGTATCGCAAGATCCTGCTGAAAGTAGCAATGATCTTTCAAGGGCGGACCAAAGAGCTAATTGATACGTTGAGTGCCCAAATGGAAGCGGCTGCCGAAGCGCTCAATTTTGAGCAGGCGGCCCGGCTGCGAGATCAAATTGCCGGCCTCAAAACCTTAGGGGCAGACCAGAAAGTCGCCCTGCCCGATGACACGATTTCTAGAGATGCGATCGCCCTAGCAGCGGACGAGCAGCACGCCTGCATTCAGTTGTTTCAGATTCGAGCCGGGCGTTTAGTTGGGCGGTTGGGCTTTCTGGCCGATGCCCAGGCGGCTGACCCCGGCTCCCTCTTGCAGCGGGTGCTAGAGGAACACTATGCCACGGCGGAACCAGTCGAAATTCCGGCCGAAATTTTGGTACAGGTCGCCTTACCAGAAGCCGAGATTTTGGCCGACTATCTGAGCCAGTACAAAGGGCGGAAAGTGACAATTCTGGTGCCGCAGCGGCAGTCGAAAGCCGACCTGATTGAAATGGTAGAGCGGAATGCTCAGTATGAGTTGGCCCGGACTCAGCGAGTGGGCGATCGCAATGACCAAGCCCTTAAAGACTTAGCCAGCCTGCTCGATTTACCCGATCTGCCCCACCGGATTGAAGGCTACGACATTTCCCACGTTCAGGGGTCTGATGCGGTGGCGTCTAGGGTTGTCTTTATCGATGGCTTGCCGGCCAAGCAGCATTATCGCCACTATAAAATCAAAACTGCCAAGGTGAGAGCCGGTCATTCTGATGACTTTGCCAGCTTGGCAGAGGTGATCCAGCGCCGCTTTCGTAAATATTTGGAACATGCTGAGGCTGACCGACTGGGCGACCCCGACTGGCCTGACCTAGTGATGATTGACGGCGGCAAAGGTCAGCTTTCGTCGGTGGTTGGCGTGCTGTCTGGGACGGGGCTGCTGGAAGATTTATCCCTAGTCAGCTTGGCCAAACAGCGCGAAGAGATCTTTTTGCCGGGCGAAACTCTCCCCTTAAATACTGAAGCCGAGCAACCGGGCGTCCAGCTATTGCGTCGTTTACGGGATGAAGCCCATCGGTTTGCGGTTAGCTTTCATCGTCAGCAGCGGACGGAGCGGATGCGGCGATCGCGCCTAGATGAAATTCCCGGTTTAGGCTACCAGCGCCAAAAACAGCTTCTGGCCGCCTTTCGCTCTCTAGACTATATTCGGATCGCCACCCCAGAGCAATTGGCCGAGGTGCCGACAATTGGCCCTCACCTGGCGCAACAAATCTATGACTATTTTCATCCTCAATCCTGATATTACGATTCTCAGTTGTGGGAATACTAATTATGGGTTAGGACAAGTCCAAAGCCAGCCAGAAACCGAGTAGTGAATTTAACCGAATTTTGCCGCATAGGCTCAGTAATTCCTTGATCCCCAATCGGTTCTAGCCCAATTCAAGCATCACCTTTTTAAGACGACAAATTTTTTGTCCAACTTGTGATGTGCAAATCATCGTTGCTTTGGAGACGCTCTCTAAGCCTTTCGATAGAGGCCAGTCACAACAATTTGTAACCGTGGGGATCATTGCCATCTCTCAGAAAAGCCCTCATAATGTAAATCAATAAGTCGGTTTATTACTGTTATCAATCGAATGTGAGTTTTTGTAAATTTGACTACATTTTGTTGCGGATTTGACAAGTTAAGAAACTCTTTGACCAAATTGAAAACTATCAAAATTTAAGGATCATTTAATAATGTTGGGTATTCAAAAAGTCCATTGTCCAAACTGCGGTAGTCCAGCCGAACGTCATCAACTTGACGGTGGCAAACTTACCCGCACACAATGTGCAACCTGCGACTATTTAATGATCACTTGTGCAATTACTGCCAAAGTTATTGAGGCTTATGCCCCTGGCATCGCCGCCGATCGCAAGCTATTTAGTCTCGCCAATCGTTAACTCACGGCTGGATGGCGCTGATGGCAGAATTTGCCTAACAACCTTCTGCCTTTGGTTTATTTATTTCCGCCCCTTACTCTGACAGCCTGGACAATAGTAAACGCGACGACCCCCTGCAATCTGTTTCAAAATTGCCGTACCGCAGATATAACAGAACTGCCCTTGGCGGCTAAACACCCAATGCCGATACTGGCGGCGCTGTTTCCCAGCCGCCTTGAGCTGGTTGGCGATCGCCAAGTCATTCGTAATGCCCTTGGTGGCATAGGATTGGCGCGGCAAGGCGATCGCGGCAGTTGCTAGTTTGGCCAGCTGCTCAGCAGTACAATCAACTGGTCGCAGGGTCGGGTAAACTCCTGCCACAAACAAAATTTCGCTGCGAAGATAGTTGCCCAAGCCAGACAAAAAGTGCTGATCGAGCAGCAGGCTAGGAAAACCGCGCCGAAAGAAGCGTTTGTCCAGCAGGCGATCGCGGATCATCTCAACTGTTGTTGCCGGATCTAAAACATCGGGGCCGAGCTTGCTCAAAAAAGGATGGGCGGCGATTTCGTCATCCTTTAGGACTTGAATATCAGAGGCGCTGTAGAGTAGAGCCGACTTTTTGGCGGTATGAATCGCTAACCGCAGTTGCCGGCTGGTCGGTGGATACCTGTAGGCTGGGCGGGTATACCAAACTCCGTAAAGCTGATTGTGGCTATAAATACTGAGCTGGTTGCTAAACCGGATCAGCAGGGCTTTGCCTCTCGGTTCAACAGCAACAACCTGCTCAGCCCTCAGAACGTCTTGATAGAGTTTGAGCGATTCAAACGCAAAAAAGACTTCTGTAATCGGTTGAGCAGCGATCGCCTTGCCAATCTGGTCTGCGGCTAACTTAATTTCCGGGCCTTCAGGCATGAGTTACTCTGCGGTTCAACAGGATGGCACGTTTACCCAAGGTCAGCGGCTGCATCCTAACGGGCGTCATTACATGCCAATCACATACTTGCGCCACTCTTGATGAACGCCGTTGCGGAGGTGGCGAGTCACTTCAAAGTAGAGGCTGCTGTAAGGACGACGCGGGTTCTGGAACAGCTCCATATGCGCTTCTCTGGGAGTGCGGTTGCCCTTTCTGACATTGCAGCGCACACAAGCTGTCACCATATTTTCCCAAGTATCACCACCCCCGCGCGATCGCGGAATCACATGATCGAGGGTGAGGTCTTCGCCGGTATAACCGCAATACTGGCAAGAATGACTGTCTCGATGCAAAATGTTGCGGCGGGTGAGAGGAATTTCCTTATAAGGCACCATCACATAGTGGCGGAGGCGAATTACAGTCGGTAAAGGCACTTCGGCATAGATAAATTTGCCATTGTGCTCAACCTGCTCAGCCTTACCCTTAATTAGCAGGACAACCGCTCGCCGCCAACTCGTGATGTTGAGTGGCTCATAAGAGGCATTCAGCACCAAAACTTTGCCCATGCAGCCTTAAGCAGGAGGAATTTTTCAGATGGTAACATAGCTTGAGGGTTGCATGGGTTAAGCTAATCAGCATTTATTTTGAATCATCCTTCTCTGTTGCATCGTTAGATGGGTTAGTAATAGCTAAGCAATGGTTGATTCAACTATTGCCGAGTGACTGCCAGTTAAGAGATGATTGGCCGGGTGTGGGTAGAGTGAGGTTACGTCGATGTTGAGTCAAGAGAGAATTACAGGTTCTCAGGAGTGTCAGCGGGCCTGGGTAGAAATTGATCTGGCGGCTCTCGCTTACAATGCTCGCCAGCTCAAAAGCTTTCTCTCCCCGCAAACTGAACTGATGGCGGTGATTAAGGCTGATGCCTACGGGCATGGGGCAGTCATGGTGGCAGAGCAGGTATTGCAGCACGGTGTGACCTGGCTAGGAGTAGCCACGATTCCAGAAGGGATTGAACTGCGGCAAGCTGGAATTACCGCCCCGATTTTAGTGTTGGGGGCAGCAAATGCGCCGGCCCAGGTCAAGGAAATCGCCCAATGGCGGCTACAGCCGACTCTCTCAACTCCGAAACAGGCGCTGGTTTTTTCTGATCATCTGCAAGAAACTCTGCCGGTGCATTTGATGCTGGATACTGGGATGGCGCGGCAGGGATTGCCTTGGCAGCAAGGGTTAGAGTTTGTCCAGTTTGTTCGCAGTTTGCCCAATCTCAGCTTGGCGGGCATTTATTCTCATCTGGCGATGGCTGATGCGGCTGACCCGCGCTCAATTCAGCAGCAGCAGGATTACTTTGAGCAGGTAATTCAACAGGTGCGGGCAGCCGAGATTAAACTGCCTCGGCTGCATTTGGCTAATTCTGCCGCAACGCTACGAGGACGGCAGTTCCATTACGACTTAGTGCGGGTGGGGCTGTCTGTATACGGGCTGTACCCCGCCCAGCACCTCAAAGGCAGCATATCGCTTAAGCCGGCCATGCAAGTGCGATCGCGGATCACCCTAATTAAAGACATTCAAGCTGGGACTGGCATTAGCTATGGGCACCAGTACATTGCCGATCGCCCGATGCGGATTGCTGTCGTGGGGATTGGCTATGCCGATGGCGTGCCTCGCCTGCTGTCGAATCGGATGCAGGTCTTAATTCACGGGCAACTGGCTACCCAAGTTGGAGCAATCACGATGGATCAGTTGATGATTGATGTCAGCCAGATTGAGAATGTCCAAATTGGCGACGTGGTAACGCTGCTGGGTGAAGATAATGGACTGGCGATCGCGGCTGAAGACTGGGCGGAAACATTAGGCACTATCTCCTGGGAAATTCTTTGTAGCTTTAGAAACCGACTGCCCCGGATTCCAGTGCATTAATTAATTTAGTGAATTAAAACCACAAGTGCTTGATGTCCGCTTTGCAAATCTATCATGCCCGCCGCTTGGATTAATAACGGGGCTGGAGCGGTATCGTAAACTGCTTAAAAATATCGATGACACTCAATTTTATTAACTGAATTATGAGTAAGCGCGGCAATCTCGGACTTGGACTTGCCCTTGTGATTACGGCTGGTTTGGGTGTGGGCGGGGTTTGGCTCCTGAATCAAGTCTCACCGGGACTGCTGGGAGGGTTAGTTAATCAAAACAATCAAGGGTCAAGTAGCAACTTGACCACCAGTCCTGATCGGCTGACTCGCTTAAGCGTGATGGGCGATACCTTTAGCGGTTACAGCACCTTTCGCAGCTCTGCTTTTACGGATGTCTTGAAAAAATCCGGGATTGACCTGGTTTACACCAATGAATTTGACCAAGCCAAGCGAGCAACCGCCTTAAATGACGGTCAAATTGACTTAATGGTGACAACGCTGGATCAGTTTCTTAAGCAGCAGCCCCAAGGTAAAATCGTCGGGCTGATTGATCGAACAATTGGGGCGGATGCAGTGGTGCTGAACACGCGCCAGTATCCTCAGCTCAAGTCGCTGCTCGACCTCAACCAATTGGTTAAGCAAAGCCAAGCCAAGGGACAGCGGTTGGCGATCGCCTTTGCCGGTGACACCCCCAGCGAATATTTAGCCTTGGTGCTCGACACCAAGTTTGAAGCCTTTAATCTCTCGGAATTTGAGGTCAAGAAAGTCGCCGATGCCTCCGAAGCCTGGAAGCTGATGCAAGACCCCCAGCAGGCGGTGGCGATCGCCGTGCTGTGGGAACCGTTTGTCACCCAAGCCCGCCAGCAGGGCAATACGATTGTTCTCTCTAGCCAGGATGCGCCCAAGGCGATCGTCGATGTGATTGTGGCCAGCGATCGGTTAATTCAAGCTCAACCCCAAGTCATTTCAACTCTGCTGGCAGATTACTACCGCCGGATTGATGCCAATGTCCGAGATGCTTCCCAACTGCAACAGCAGATTGCCAGCGATGGCAACCTCTCAGCCGCCGATGCTGGGGCCGTCTTGCGTGGGATTGATTTTTTCACCGCCCCCGAAGCTCAAACCTGGATGACCGATGGCTCGCTTAAACAGCGGATTGGCTCCACGGCAGCAGTCTTAGTGCTAGCCGGTCGCCTCAACCAAGTTCCTCCTCGCCCTGATGATCTGTTTACGCCCCAGTTCCTGACAAAAGCGACTGAGAACACTCAGACCTTAATTAGTTTGATCCGGGCCGATAGCCCAGATTTGGCGGATAAACTGGCTGGGAAAGGCAGCGGTGTTACTCCCAGCCGGCCTGTCCTGACCGCCAGCCAAATTAAAGCAGCGCCCAGCATTGGCAATTTGCAAGTCCGGGGAGAAGTCAAGTTTGGTACTGGCTCTGCTACTCTCACCCAGACCGGGCAGCAGACGCTGAATCAACTGGCCCAAGAAATTGCTGAATTCAATCCAGATACAGTTGCGGTGCGGGTGATTGGGCATACCTCCCGGACGGGTTCAGCCAGCGTCAACCAGGCGCTCAGTCAAGAACGGGCCCAGGTAGTGGGCAATTATTTGCGCGATCGCGGACTCAAGCAAACGATCAGCGCTGAAGGCAAAGGGTTTAGCACCCCCCTACCCGGCATTCCCCCCGCCGATGCCCGCAATCAGCGGACAGAAATTCGCTTGGTCAGAGTCAGCTAGCTAGACTCAGGCGGAGGCTTAGAGGTGGTTTGAAAGCCAACCACTTCTTTGAGGGTATAGAGCGGTCTTCCTTTGACTTCCTCATAAATTCGCCCAATATACTCTCCTAAAATGCCAATGCAAATCAACTGGACAGCTCCCAGAAAGAAGACGGCTAAGGCAATAATCGTGTAGCCAATTAAGCGGGAAGCTGGCTCATGCAGCCGCCAGTAGACAACCAAGCCCATCATCACCAGGGCGAACCCGGCCGAGAGCAACCCCAAGTAGGTTGCCAGCCGCAGCGGCACTCCCGAAAAGGCCAAAATACTGTTGATGGCGAGGCGGAAAGACTTGCGAAACGTATATTTAACCTCACCGGCAAATCGGGGGTCTCGTTCAAAGTAAACGGCGGTTTGCGAAAACCCCACCCAAGACCTCAGCCCTCGAATATAGCGACTGCGCTCTGGCATTGTATTGAGGACATTCACCACCTGCCGATCCATCAGGCAAAAATCGCCAGTATCGGGGGGAATCTCGACATCGGCCAAGCGGTTGAGCAGGCGATAAAACCAGAAGGCTGTCCAGCGCTTAAACCAGTTTTCGCGGTGCCGTCGCGTCCGCTGGGCATAAACGACTTGATAGCCCTGCCGCCATAGCTTCAGCATCTCAGAAACTAGCTCTGGTGGGTCTTGCAGGTCAGCATCGAGGACAATTACTGCTTCACCGCTGGCAAAATTCAAGCCAGCGGTAACGGCCACCTGATGCCCAAAGTTGCGGGCGAAACTCAAATAGCAAACCCGTGCATCTTGCTGATGTAGCGCTCGAATTTGCTTGAGTGAGGTGTCTCGGCTGCCATCGTCAATCAAGATTAGCTCCGCTGGCCCGTCCAGCCGATCCATCACAGCGCTAACCCGACGATAGAGTTCAGGAATATTCTCTGACTCGTTGTAAATCGGGATGACTAGGGAATACTGCGATCGCATCATCTACTTATCCAGCGTCTCAATCGATTCAGGCATCGTCTCAGTGTTTAGTCCAACTCGCCTACGGCGCTGATACCAGGTTGATCCTCCTACTAAAATCCCTGTGAGCGCTAGGGCCAACAGCAGTGGCCAAATCTCGCCTGTCCGAATCGCCCGCACCCCAGAACTACCCAGCAAGACAAAGGGTAAAACACTGGGCACGGTGCCGATGCTGGTGCCGAGCAGATAGTCCTTAAAGCTAACTGAAGTTAGCCCAGCCACAAAGTTAACTAGCCCGTAGGGCATGACTGGAATCAGCCGCACCGCAAACATATAGAACCGACCGCCCCGCTGAACTTCTAAATCCATCGCTTGCCAGCGTCCGGCCAGCCGCTTGGCCACCATCTCTCGCCCGACCGTGCGCGTGAAGGCAAACGCCACGATCGCTGCCACAATTGCCGCCAAACTTGTCCAAAGGGTGCCCCACCAAGGGCCAAACAGCGCTCCCCCGGTCAGATTCAGCGCCGTTGAGGGCAAAATTAGCAGCGTCGCCAAGACATAGACCGAAATGTAGGCGATCGGGGCCCAGATGCCCCAAGCCTCTAGCCAACTTTGCACCTGAACCATATCAATTTTGCCCAATACCACCAGGGCCAAGCCAGTGGCGAGGATGCAAATCGCAAACAGTAGCCCGAATCCTGTTTTGAGCTTCATGGCAGGATTTATTGATAGCAGTGCTTAGCGCTTGAATTCACTTAAATCTTCCTGGATTATTCCTAAATTAAAGGACGGCTCGGTTTAAATAGGGTTGCAGCACTTCAGGTAAACGCACGGTGCGATCGGGCTGCTGATAGTTTTCTAAAATCGCTGCCATTGTTCGCCCGACTGCTAACCCAGAACCGTTTAGGGTATGCACAAACTGCGTTTGTTTTTGCCCGCTGGGTTTAAACCGAATTTTGCCCCGCCGGGCTTGAAAGTCATGAAAGTTTGAGCAACTGGAGATTTCCCGGTACTTGCCGGCCGAGGGTAGCCAAACTTCTAAGTCGTAGCATTTGGCTGCCGCAAACCCCAAATCACCTGTGCAAAGCTCAACAATGCGATAGGGCAACTTGAGCGCCTCTAAAATCCCGGCTGCATTTTCCACTAGGGCTTGGTGCTCTTGCTCAGAGGTTTCAGGCTGGACGAGTTTGACAAGTTCAACTTTATTAAACTGGTGCAGCCGAATTAATCCCCGCGTGTCTCGTCCGTAGCTGCCTGCTTCGCGCCGGAAGCAGGGCGTGTAGGCACAGTGATAAATCGGCAGCTCCTCTGCTGTCAAAACCTGATCTTGGTACAAATTGGTGACGGGCACTTCAGCCGTGGGGATGAGCCAAAGGTCATCGGCACCGCACTTGAAGCTTTCCTCTGAGAATTTGGGCAATTGCCCCGTTGCCGTTAGGGATTCACTGTTGACCAGAAACGGCGGCATCACTTCTAAGTAGCCTGCCTGAATATGGCGATCGAGCATGAACTGAATCAAAGCTCGCTCTAGGGCTGCTCCGGCTCCCAATAGGGTGACAAATCGGCTCTGGGCAATTTTCACCGATCGCTCAAAGTTGAGAATGCCAAGCTGCTCGCCAATTTCCCAGTGGGGCAAGATATTTTCGCCAGCCGGAATATATTGATCTCCCCAGCGCCGCACTTCGACATTTTCATCTTCAGACGTCCCAACCGGGGTAGAAGGACTTGGCAGGTTGGGAATAGTAAGTAATAGCTGCTCTAGTTCAGCATTAATTTGCTTTTCTTGCGGCTCAAACTCCGCGATCGCAGTTTTGATTTGGCTAGCTTCATCGCGCAGCGCTTTGATTTCCGGCGACTGCGGCGGAATGCCGGCTTTAATGCTCTCGCCCACGGTTTTGCTAATTACATTGCTGCGGGACTGGAGCTGCGATCGCTGGGTAATCATCTCTCGCAGTTGACGGTCTAAGGTCAAGATTGGCTGCATGTCAAAGCTGCCGCGGCGACTCAGCAGGTCAACGAATTGCTGGGGATTATTGCGTAGCTGTTCTAGGTCAATCACAATGTCTGGTCTGGCTTCTGGCTCATCATAGCCTGCCAAAGCAACCGGGTTAAGTAAATTAAACCAAGCTACGTAAACTATTTGTCATGAACTGCATACTTAAGGAGAAAACAGTATAATTAAATACAGACACGATTAATTGACGTTCATCTTTTGCGGTGGTTGAGCCGTTTCATCTTTAGCTACCCAAAAGACGGAAGTAGGGATACATCCCGAAGGAACGCACCTTACCTGATGAAACTTCAACGATTTTTGTAAGGAGCGCATTTTCATGAAACTTTGTTACCGCGGGGTTAGTTACGACTACAACCCTCTTCAAGTGAAGGTTGCCGAAGGGCCAGTCGTTGGCAAATATCGAGGTGCAAATTGGCATTCAACGATTCTGATCGATAACCCCGTCCCGCAAATAGCGGCAACGCTGACCTATCGTGGTGTGACCTACCACACCAATGGTCAAGAGCAAGTCGCCCAAGCTGTGCCACAAGCAACTCCTGTGCCTGCAAAGTTTGCCCCATGGCGCCGGAAAGCTGCTTCTGAAGTAGCTCAAGCCCACCGCACCTCTGTTCTTAAGACCCTGGAACACCGTTTGCAAGTTGCCCACAATAAGGGCGACACAAATCTGATCCACATTTTGGAAGCAGAGTGGAAGCAACTTGCCTAAGCTCGTGCCAACTAGGTTTGGGGATTAAGTCCCCAACCGGGGGGAACCTGAAATTTGATTGTCCTAATACCTTGCGAGTGCGTAACTCATCACCAAGGCCAAATTTATTCACTTAACTAGGAGAGACTATGCAACGTACCAATGAATCCAGTCAGAATACTGCTCAATCTGGAGTCAATAATCTGTTTAATCGCAATCGGAAGTCGCGGACTGAAGTTGCTCAAGCTCATCGTGCCTCTCTGCTCAAGATCCTTGACCATCGCCTAGAAGTTGCTCAAAGCAAAGGCGACACCAATCTGGTTAAACAATTAGAAGCAGAACGTCAACAAATGATTTAGGCGGTTTTGAGTAATTATTTCTCCTTTGAGTGATTCTCAACCCCTGTTGATAGAGCTTTAGAATAGCGCTGGCCTTTTTCCCTGAAGAAGTGCTGGCTTTTTTCGTTTGGAGAAGCCTCAAACCTGACTTAACTGGGACGCTATATCCTAAGAGAAGTAAGAACCGTCCCAAAATTGTCGCGTTTGATTTGAAATTGATGGTGGATGCAGCGGAACAATTGCGGCAGGATTTAGAGTTATTACGTTCAGCCGTTGCTAAGGCAGTTCAGGAAACTTACAGTCTCTACAGCGCTTATTTGGAAACGCTGGGGCGATCGCTCAAACAGCAACTGGTGCTGACTAGCTACCATGTCTGTACGCAAATCTATCCACAGCAATTTCTCAAGCTGTCGCTCTCGCAGCGGCACGACCTCCAACAGAGTCTTCAGCAGTTGGCTCAGCAGATTCAGCACTCGGTTCAAGACTGCCTGGAGCTAATTGCTGTTGCCCAGCCAGAGAGCCTAGAGGCGCTACCAGAACTAATGCTAGGACAAGAAAAGCTAGAGGCGGCGATCGCGGAACTCCTCCATAAAACCTCTCGCACTGTTAATCAACTCTTGCAGGCGAATGGAATGTTACCGGCTACTCCTCTAGAGCAAGTGCTAGAAATAGCTGCCAAGGCGGAAGCAGTGGGTCGTCCCGTCACCCATAACCCCAATTTGCTAACAGCGGTCGTGGAGAGTGAAGAAGGCGATCACCCGCCAGAAGCCTCAGTGATTGCGATGTATTTGCAGTTAGGAGAAATTGAATTTAACGACAGTGCCGTGATGATGCAGCGGAATCAAATTCGCCAACTCACGGCTCAACTGCATAAACTCCAAACAGAAATCGCTCACAAACAGCAGGCACAGCTCGTCACTGAGGCCGCTGCGGCTTGGCGCTCAACTTGGCCAGATCCTGTGTAAGCTCTCAATATGAATCCTGGTGCCTCCCCTGAACCAAATTTGCCAACTGCGCCAGATTGGGGGCGAATGCAGCGGGCGCTCTCCGTCGAGGCAGAGCGCGGATTTGCTGATTTGGTGGGCAAAGAATATCGGTTTAGCCAGTTTTTGCAACTGAGCCTAGAGCAAACTCCTACCCTCGAATCGCGAGATCAAAAACGCTGGCGATCGCTAGCCAGCCAATATGCCACCTATCCTGAGTTACCCCTAACAAAGCGACAGCATTTGGTGGCAGAAACGCGCCGATTTCTATATCAGGTGCAGCAAGACCTGGATCGCAAACAGAGTCCACCCCCCAGCCCAAAAGTACCGGCCACCCAGCCCCTCACGAACGGCAAGCCAGCCGCCCTTGACCAAGCCTTAACCAGCCTGACCGGGATTGGCCTAAAAAGCGGCGATCGCTTAGCTAAGTTGGGACTCTACACCGTCAAAGATTTGCTGTTTTACTATCCGCGCGACCACATTGACTATGCTCATCAAGTCAACATCCGCGATTTAGTGGCGGGGCAAACTGTCACCCTGGTTGGCAAAGTCCGGCGCTGCACCTGCTTTAACAGCCCCCGCAACGCCAAGCTGACGATTTTTGAGCTGGTGATTCAAGACCAGTCAGGGCAAATTAAACTCAGTCGCTTCTGCGCGGGCGATCGCTTTCGCAACCGGGGCTGGCAAGAGCAGCAAAAACGGCTTTATCCGCCCGGTACAACTGTGGCTGCTTCTGGGCTGGTCAAAGAAAACAAGTTTGGACTAACCCTGGATAATCCAGAAATCGAAGTTTTAGATCACAGCGCCGATCGGATTGATTCGCTGACGGTGGGGCGGGTGGTGCCAGTCTATCCGCTCACCGAGGGAGTCCCGTCAGAGTTAGTCCGGCGGGCGATCGTCGCTGCCCTACCTGCCGCCAAGCACCTGCCAGACCCGTTACCAGAAAAGCTGCGTCAAAAATATCAGTTAACAGATTTGGGCTGGGCGATCGCCAATATCCACTTTCCACCCGATGCCGCCGCCTTGGTTGCCGCCCGCCAGCGGCTAATTTTTGATGAGTTTTTCTTTTTGCAGCTTGGCTTGCTAAAGCGGCGACACCAACAGCGCCAGGCCCAGAACAGTGCCGTTCTGGCTGCACAAGGGCAACTGATTGATCAGTTTTACCAGGTGTTGCCGTTTACCCTCACCGGGGCCCAGCAGCGGGTCGTGAATGATATTTTGAACGACCTCCAGCAACCGCAAGCCATGAACCGCCTCGTCCAAGGCGATGTTGGCTCTGGCAAAACTGTCGTGGCCGTGGTGGCCTTGCTGGCGGCAATCCAATCCGGCTATCAGGCCGCCATGATGGCTCCAACTGAGGTTTTGGCTGAGCAGCACTACCGTAAGCTGGTGGAGTGGTTTAACCGCCTGCATGTACCAGTCGAACTGCTGACTGGCTCGACTAAAGTTAAGCAGCGCCGCCAAATTCACGCCCAACTGCAAACGGGCGAACTGCCTCTGCTGGTCGGCACCCATGCCCTGATCCAAGACTCGGTGGAATTCCAGCGCTTAGGGCTGGTGGTGATTGATGAGCAGCATCGGTTTGGCGTCCAGCAGCGGGCCCGGCTGCAAAATAAAGGGATTGCCCCCCATGTGCTGACGATGACCGCTACCCCGATTCCCCGCACCTTAGCTCTCACCCTGCACGGTGACTTAGAGGTGAGCCAAATTGATGAGCTACCACCGGGACGACAGGCGATCCAAACCACGATGCTGAACAGCGGCGATCGCACTCACGCCTATGACCTGATCCGCCGACAAGTAGCCCAAGGACAGCAGGTGTATATTGTTTTACCCCTAGTCGATGAATCAGAAAAGCTAGATTTAAAATCGGCGATCGCCGAACACCAGCGCCTACAGGAGAGCGTCTTCCCGAATTTCCAAGTCGGGCTGCTGCACGGGCGAATGACCTCGGCTGAAAAAGAAGCTGCCATTACTCAGTTTCGGCAGGCAGAAACCCAAGTTTTGGTTTCCACGACGGTGGTTGAAGTTGGGGTCGATATTCCGAATGCGACGGTAATGCTAATTGAACATGCCGAGCGGTTTGGGCTATCGCAACTGCACCAACTGCGGGGACGAGTCGGGCGAGGAGCAGCCCAGTCCTATTGCCTGTTAATGAATAGCTCTAAGGCAGAGACAGCCCGCCAACGGCTGCGAGTGCTAGAGCAATCTCAAGATGGCTTTTTCATCGCCGAAATGGATTTACGCCTGCGCGGCCCCGGCGAAGTGTTGGGCATGCGCCAGTCTGGCTTGCCCGATTTTGCTTTGGCTAGCTTGGTAGACGATCAGGACTCCTTAGAACTGGCCAGAACTGCCGCCGAGGCTGTGATCGAAAAAGACCCGCAGCTCGATCGCTGGCCACTCCTGCAAGCTGAACTAGAGTATCGCTATCAGCGCCTAATGGGTGGGGCAATTTTGACTTAATCAAAACAGGTAGCAAACAATTGAGATACAGCGCTTCGCGTTGATATTAATCCAGTTTATTTTGGGACTTAAGCATTGACAAAGGAAGAATCTATCCCACTAATATCAGTTTATTAATCCAGATGTGAATGATTGCTAGCTGGAGAAAGGCATCAAAACATATTTTCAATCGCTCCCAATGCACAACCAATCTTCGATACCTGCGTTAAACCCATGCAAAACATCGTTCTTGCTGAAACCGTGGCACTGCCATTTGAATGGGTCTACCTACCGGGTTCTTGCCTCGCCATCGACGCTTTGCAATCTAACCTCGCATCCCTCGTCTTCGTAAGGCTTGCCTGAGCCACTTGGCGTCATCGCCTTTAGCAGCGGCAAGAACCTTAAATCTTTTTTTGGCTCTGCCGACTGCTGGAGTTTTGACTTTGATCTTGTCGAGCAGCGGTAACACTTGTTGGCGTTCATCTCCGTTGGCTGGTGTCGCCCTCACCGCCCCCTTTGCCAGGGGGAAAAAGAGCCGTCCACGGCTCCATACTCCCATCGAATCAGTCCTTGCTCTTGCGCAATGTTTATGATTCTTTCTTGAAGAAGAACCAATGTTCCATCCTGGCTCCAGCGTTTTAGCCATCGATGGGCACTACTCTTGGATGCCCACTGCCTCTCACGCGGAACATCGCACCATCGACAGCCAGTAATTAGAATGTACATCAAGGTATTGATAATAGATCGGTAGGCTGTATGGGGCATTCCTCTTCCTCTTTGCACTGGTTCTGGAAAGACATCCTCGAATAATTTCCATTCCAGGTCGCTCAATCCTTCAAATCGGCCTGCCATTGCTTTGCGTCGTTAATTTATTCCCATTCTATCATTAGTGGGATAGATTCAGATTAGAGGCTGGTTTCTATACCGCTGTCCAGTCAAGTGGTACAGTTCAACTAGTGTGAAACGTTACGGGGGAACATTTTCATGATTAAAAAGTTTCAAGCATCCGCAGTCGCGAAGGTGGCTTACGGATTGCTATTTTTACTCTGTCTGCTGCTGCCAATTGCTTGCAGCCAGCAATCGATCGGTAAACCAATTACGGTTGCGATCTCGCCTTGGCCAGGATATGCGTCTCAATGGGTGGCAATGGAAAAGGGGATGTTTAAAGATGAAGGTTTAGAGGTGAAAGAACTCTTCTTCAACACTCAAACTGAATCCGATGATACATTTGTGACGGGCAAGGCCGATTTGAATTGGGTGGGGATGCCTAATACCGTTCCTCAAATCAGTCGTGATTCCTCAATTAAAGTTATCTTTCAGTGCGATTACTCTAACGGAGCAGATGGTATTCTTGGTCGCAACATTAAGACAGCGGCTGACTTAAAGGGCAAAAAGGTTGCTCGTGAAGATATTTTGTTTGAGGAAATTATGTTGCGTAAGTATTTAGAGAAGTTAGGGCTTCCCCGCAATCAAGTCTCTGTTCTGAACATGTCGGCCGCAGATTCCGCGGCTGCGTTTGCAGCCGGGAAAGTTGATTTAGCGGTTACCTTTGAACCCTGGCTGACCAAAGCTGCCAAAGAGGGTAAGGGAGAAATTGTATTTTCGACCAAAGATACAAACTTAATTGCAGATGTTGTAACCGCACGAGCCGAGTTTATCGAGAACAATAAGGATGCTTTGGTAGCATACATTAGAGCATTAGACAAAGCCATCAAGCTAATTAAAGAAAAGCCAGACGAGACAGCTCCAATTATTGCTAAAAAGCTAGGCGTGAAGCCAGAAGAAGTGGCAGACCAGTTAGCTGGAGTCAAACTTTATGATTTAGAGATGAACCAAACAATCTCGTTCAATCCAGCAAATCCAATGAATTTGTACGATAGCCTTGAGTTCGCAGCAAGAATCGCCAAAGAGACAAAGCTGATTCCACAAATGATAGATGTCCAGAGTGGACTTGATGAGTCTTTAATCAAGTCTTTCTAACTGACTTGCTCTCAGTAGTTTCACTGAAACCCCTTTGATTAAGTCAATCCAAAGGGGTTTTAAGTTGCGGCTGTAAATTGCCCTTGCCAATCAGCAACGATGACTCGACATTTGAGAAGAATTGAACTTTAATACTTGAGGGTTCCCGTCGCGCCTTGCTGCTTTTATTTCGTGTTTAACCTGCAAAAGCATCATAGGCTACAAAATTGAGATTTTGAATGCTTAACCCACCGACTTATTAGCAAGGTAGGTTAACTTAAATTAAAAGTGATTTCGCCCGAAAGCATTGCATTGTCTAGAAAATGTCTTGACTTGGCTTCGATTGGGCCGACCTACTTAAATTACTAATCTCACGTTTGGGAGAATTTCGTTTAAGGATGGGTATGCTCTAGTTTAGAGATTCGTTAAACTTCATTTTTGGTTTAAAGCTATGTTGCATGATTTGGGAGATGCTCAGGTCGATGCTGTGCCCTCAAGCTTGAGCTTTTCGTTTAAAGCGCTAGAGCTAACGGGGCAACTGCGACAATCATCCAATGAATTGCTGACTGGTTACTGGCAAATTCTCATGCATGACCCGGCTGGTAATGACACCACAAAGACCTGGTTTCTGGCGATCGTCCGTGGGCAAGTTGTGTTCTCCGATACGCAGCCTCTTAGTTGGTCATCTCTAGTTGAAATTTTGCGACGCTATGTGCCACGAACTCGGACGCCACAGGCTCAATTAGCCATTCAAGCTTTGCAGCAAAAGTACGAGTCTGCGGGACAAACAATCCCTTTAGCAACAATGCTCTCCCGGATGGAGGAAGTTGGCCTGCTGGAGCGCGAGGATGGCCTGAAGGCACTGCGGCAAAAAGCCCTCTCAGATTTTGATGAATATTTCCGATCGTCTGGGCAGGCCCAGTTCCAGCCTAAACCGAATTTAGACCACCAAGCGCCAATTCAAGGATTTGACCTCAATACTTTGCTGTTTGAAGCAGTCAAGCGGCGGGTGGAGTGGGAACAGGTGCAAACTCACTTGCCTGCAATGGACTGTGTGCTCAGCCTCAAACCTAGCGTGTTGAGCAATCCTGACTTGCCCGATTTACAAAAGCAGCAGCTCCAAAACTTGCTCCAGCACGGCAGACCGCTCGATGCGATCGCCTACGACATGGGCAAAGATGCGCTCACTGCCTCCAAAACCTTTGCTCAGCTTGTCCGCAAGGGTTGGGTCACGGTTGGTGGCGGCAATAGCAGCCCAACAAATTGCTTAAAGACACTAACCTCGGCAGCCCAAAGACACTAACTTCGGCGGCCTAAAGACACTAACTTCGGCACCCAAATGACAGCAACCTCGGCGGGTCATTTTTGAGAAACTTCGGCAGGTAATAT
>JAHHGS010000141.1 GCA_019359715.1 Aphanocapsa sp. GSE-SYN-MK-11-07L
TAGTTCATCCGAGAGCGCCTGGATTTAACCCCCCATTTCCTGTCGATTTTCTCCCCTGCCAGGGGTTGCTTTTAAGAGGGTGCCGAAGTTCTGACTCAAGGTGCCGAAGTTCTGTCTTTCAGCACCTTCGATGTTCCCCGTGATCGAGCCTTCTGGGGCATTAACCAAGCAGGAGAACCCAAAATTGGGGTTTCGCATCAGCCAATTGATTCTGTATCTCTGGGGATGGCACTAGCTAAAGCTGGCTTTCGAGATGCTGTCATGCTTGACTCTGGTGCGAGTACCTCCCTTGCCTATAGAGGGCAATCTCTGATGGGATATGTTCCTCGCCCGGTGCCCCATGTCGTTGCTCTGGTTCCTCCGGGGGTAACTGTTAACAATGCCTGTAATCTGGAGGCATTTCGCCAAAAAGATAGCGAACTGGAATCTTTAGCTGCTGGGGACGTAAGTCAATGATCGTTCGGCGGGTGTCAAGTCGTTCCATTCCACATCTCGGCGGAGTACGCTGCCATTTGGACCGACGATGATCCGAGGAAGAGCAAGCTGATTGACCAGCTTAAGAGTGGTCATATTGTAGGTGGTGTATACCGTGGTGGCTGAACTCAAGTTAATGTCAATCACGGTTAGGGTCTTCTGGGGGGAAAGATTGCTGTTCAGTAAGGGGCGAGCCCCCGCCCCTAAAGCACCAGTATGGAGCAGTTGCAATTGACCCCGATGAGCAGGGAAATAGGCGTGGTGATGACCACTGATGTAGGTATGAACCCGGTGGTGTTCCAATCTCGATCGCAATTTTTCTGCATTGACCAAAAATTCCCCTGCCTCATCTCGACCCACGGCTACGGCATAAAGGGGTAGATGTCCAATCACAATCCGCATTTTTGCTGCCTGCGCGGTCGGGCTGGCCAGACTCTTTTCAACCCAGGTTAATTGTTTGGATGTAATTTGAGCAGAGGAAGCATCCCAGACCAAATAAAAAATGTTGTTCTGTTCAAAAGTGTAATTGAACGGAAAATCCGCTCGGTCGACAAAATTCAATCCGGGATCATGCTGCGGAGCTTGCCAATGGGCTTTGGCCAGGACACGCTCTTGGGCAAAGAGATATCGCGCGTTGGCACCTACGGCACTAGAGGCATCATGATTGCCAACGGTAAAGCCGTAGGGTAATTTCGCTTTCCGCAGGGGCG
The DNA here is from genome assembly GCA_019359715.1 of Aphanocapsa sp. GSE-SYN-MK-11-07L. Taxonomy (GTDB): domain Bacteria; phylum Cyanobacteriota; class Cyanobacteriia; order Thermosynechococcales; family Thermosynechococcaceae; genus JAHHGS01. Next base: position 1,185 of record JAHHGS010000141.1, read on the forward strand.
CACCGATCGTCTTGTCAAAGGCTGCCCACATGGCTTTGATTTGTGACTGACTCAGGGAGGGGGACTGCCCCGCCACCATATCCCCACTGCAAAGTACTAAATCTGGCTGCCAGCCTGGGGCAAGAGCGATCGCTTGGACTACTTCTGCCTCATAACTCGTGGAGCCATATTGACTGTTTAAGTCACTGATGACCACAATTCGGACATCTCCGCGGGCAGGGGCGAAAAGCCCTTTGGGAGCGATCTCTCTGCCAATGGTAAAGACATTATTTTTTGATTGACCATTGACCTGAGGAATGATCAAATTAGCGGCAGTTGTTGCAGATCGATCAGAAGTTTTGTCCGCCCGGAATACTTCTTGAGATAGAGTTGCCAGACTGGCTCCAACTGCCATACCCCCGAAAATCAGAAATTGCCTTCGTTTGAGGCTCATGATACTCTCAAACTAAGAAAGTGACTCTTCCAGCTAATAATGTTTGACATAACTTTCTTTCCAGCACTCAAAATTCACTCTAACACCTGCCCCGATCCCTGGATGCAAATCGCTACTTGAATTGTCCCTGAATTAGGTTATCAACAGTTTAGGGAATCACGGGCTAATAAAGTATCAGTCAGGTCATTTGTCCCTCCCGATTCTTGTTGCTAAATTAATTCTTGTTGCTAAATTAATGCTGTATCTTTACGCTCGCCCCTGATGAGATATTTAAGGACTTCTGGCTTAGCAACAGGCATTTATTTTCTTTGGGGCTTATGGTTTCCCAACTCAGGATGGTGTGGCAACGTCCCTCCAAACCTGTCGGAATCGGGATTTAGGCAACCGCAAGCCACTGCCAGTCTTCGGATCCAACAAAAACTTGAGCAACAAGCCAAGATTTCCCCGGATAACTACGATTTACAACGGTATCCACTCACAGATGCCAACGAGCGTCACTGGCGAAAATTGCTCTGGGCAACCGCAGTTGTATCTCCTCAGGAACCCTCTGTCACCGCGGCATTGAGTCAGTTGCTGGCGCTGACCAATCAGCCGAATTTATCGCGATCGCAGGTTCGCACTCTTGATATGGCGATGCAGGTGAGTATACAACTCTACCTCAGCCATCCCGCGAACGAAACCGCTCTGGAACAGCGATTTCTGGAGATCATTGAATCTAGCCCGGAGGCTCGATGGGTGGCAATGTCCCTATCTGGGCTGGCAAAGGCGGGAATGCCCCCGGACGCGCTCCAGCGCTTAAGCCAACGCATCTATCAGCGCTTTCCCCAAGGGTCGGAGGATCTGGTCTTACAGACCACCCTCAGGGATATTGCCGATTCTATTGCTCCTCCACCCGTACCCCCGCTCCAAGATTTATTCAACTGGACAATTGCGCCAGGACAACCTCAACTTTATGTGATTTGTCAGTCCGAGCGGCAGGCGCTTTGCATTTCGGTTCTTAAGAATCGGCAGGGCAGGTTCCTCCGGCTCTCGGACGCAACAGCAAAGATGGCAGAGACGCCAGCGGAGCGGCTCTGGATGGCCCCTTTATACCTGCAATCCATTCATCGGCTGGCCTGGAATTTTCATCGGGGTGAGACACCCCAGGGCATTTATCGGATTGAAGGTATCATTCCTCAGCCTGACAGTCAGTTTTTCCGCGCCTATGGTCAGTTCCCACTGATTAACCTGTTTGTGCCGTTTGAATCTGGGGTCAGAGAATTTTTGCCAGGACGCAGGGGGGCTTTCACCGGCACTCTAGACAACTATCTCAGCCTTCTCCCCCCCTCTTGGCGCCAATATCGCCCGATCCAACAAACCTACTGGGCTGGAAAGATTGGGCGGGGACTGTTTCGCATTCATGGCAGCGGGGAGTCCCCAGAGTTTTTTGCCAAAACCCAACCTACCTTGCCCAGCTACAATTGGAATCCCACTCTGGGCTGTCTCTCGGCCCTTGAACTCTATGATGCAACTGGAAAAATCCAGCGAGCGGATATGCCCAAAATCCTCAATGCACTGAGGACGGTTGGTGGGAGGCATTTTTCGGGTTATCTGGTGGTGGTGGAGATCCCCTCTGATCCTCAAGCCTTGGAATCCGACATTGAGGCAGCGATCGCTAATTTCTAATTTTCCGGCAGTTCCCTTCCACAAACCTGGTTCTGACGAATTTTGTCGCGAATTCAAGCTATCGTTAAAACACAAAGTTTGTCTGCGGCTGATCGGCAGGAGCTTTATGGGCAAACGGCTATGAAGTGGGCAAAACGGCTGGAAAAGTGGTTGGAAACCCACTGGGTGACCCCGGCCTATGCTGGGGGGTTGTTAATTGCACTGACGCTATTCTTTTTTCTGGCCGCATCCAATACCTTGTCCGGCTGGCTGTATGTGATCAGTGGGGTGAGCTTGGCCTTGCTGCTGGTGGCGGCGCTGCTGCCGGTGCGATCGCTGTCTGGGATCCAAATTCGCCGGATTGTTAGCTACCCGATTAGCGCTGGCGATTTGTTAACCCTAGAAGTAGAAATTATCAACTCGACTACTCAGCCGAAGGCGCTGCTGCAAGTCCAAGACTTAATTCCCAGCCGGATTGGGCGTCCTCCGCGAACGGTGATTGAGCAATTAGCGCCCAACAGCACTTACACCTGGAGTTACAGCCTCGAACCGCAGCACCGGGGCATCTACGATTGGCAAACCCTCTATCTGCGAACGGCGGCTCCTTTGGGGCTATTTTGGTGCCAGCGCAGTCGCGTTGCACCCACGAGGGCGATCGTCTATCCGCGCGTGTTGCCCCTGAGCCATTGCCCATTGATTGACCAAATTGGCCAGGAGCTAAATTTACAGTTGCACAGCAGCTATCGGGCTAGGGCTGCAACTGAAGGGGCGACCCGCTCGCTGCGTCCCTATCGCTGGGGCGATCCGACTCGGCTGGTGCATTGGCGATCGAGCGCTCGCTACGGGGAGTTGCGGGTGCGAGAGCTAGAAACGTTCACGGGGGGGCAAGAGATTATTCTTTGCCTCGATACCAGCCAAAATTGGCAGCCTGATCCTTTTGAGCAAGCGGTGATGGCGATGGCGACGCTTTACTTTTATGCCCGTCGCAATCATCCCGATGTGCAGCTTTGGACGGCCAATACCGGCAAGGTGCAGGGCGATCAAACTGTGCTAGAGACTCTGGCTGGGGTGGCCTGCAATGGGGCTGGGACGGCTCATTTGCCCCATCTCCCATTGCTTTGGCTGACCCAAGATCCAGATAGCCTCGATAGCTTGCCCTTGGGCAGTCGCTGGCTCTTATGGTCTGGCGATCGCTCAGCCGCGCCAGATGTTCAAACTCTAGAGGAGCAAACTTCTGCCCAAGCTGCTGGATTACCCTCACCACCGATGCCAGGCTCTGGGCTAGTCGGTTTAACGATTGAACCTGGTAAACCCCTCCAGTTTCAGTTGCAGACCATGCCTGGGCGAGGTGCGATCTAAACTAAACCTCTTGCATGAATGCTGGAAAGCCCCCTAAATCCCCCAATTCTGGGGGACTTCAGATCCGGTTCCCCCGTTCGGCTGAGCGCTCACGTCGAAGCTCAAATTTGGGGGGCTAGGGGGGCGAAAGATCGTGCACCTTGATGATTTGTGCAAGAGGTCTACTGGGGCTAGACCTTCTACCAGCCAGAAAAGCCAGGCCCGGCCAAGAATAGCTCTGTTCTGTAGGCTTGATCACCCCGAATTGTCCAAGCCAGTTCCCGAAATCCAGGCGGAAGCTTCTGTTGAAAGGTTGTGTTAGCGTTATCCTCCGAGACAGATGCAGTCAACACGTTGACCGCATCTCCTGATGTTTGCCACTGGACTGCAATCTGAGACATCTTGTGGAGCAACTCGAACAGGAGCAAACTCCACTCAATGGTTCCGTGTTCGACAAAAAACACGGCTCGCTCAATTTTCTCGCCGTTCCAAACCAGGCGCTCACGTTCCAATTCCTCAGCTTTAATGCCGAGCAATCGCTCTAGCTTCTTAACCGTGATCGCCGTATGAGGGCCGACATAGCTAACTGTCCAGAGCGATCGCATGGGCGGCAATTTGCATCCGGCTGATCGACTAGCGAATGTATTCTTTCAGAACGCTGTTGCGATTCGGGTGGCGGAGCTTGCGGAGGGCCTTGGCTTCAATTTGGCGAATCCGTTCACGGGTGACGTTAAAAATTTGCCCAATTTCCTCTAGGGTTTTCATTCGCCCATCGTCGAGGCCATAGCGGAGCTTCAGCACATCGCGCTCTCTGGGGCTAAGGGTACACAAAACTGATTCCAGGTCTTCTCGCAGTAAGCTTTTGGCCACCTGATCTTCCGGGGTTTCCCCGTCTGATTCAATGAAATCGCCGAGGCGGGAATCTTCTTCTTTGCCAATGGGCGTTTCCAGCGAGATTGGCAGTTGGGCAGACTTGGCAATAAATCGCAGCTTCTCGATCGTCATTTCCATCCGGGTGGCGATCTCTTCTTCCGAAGGTTTGCGTCCCATTTCCTGGGAGAGCAGCTTGGTGGTTTTCTTAATTCGAGAAATGGTTTCGTAGAGGTGAACCGGCAGTCGGATCGTCCGCGACTGATCGGCGATCGCCCGCGTAATTGCTTGCCGAATCCACCAAGTTGCGTAAGTAGAGAATTTATAGCCTTTTTCGTGGTCAAACTTTTCGGCCGCCCGAATCAGCCCCAAGCTGCCTTCCTGAATCAGATCTTGGAAGGATAAACCCCGGTTCATGTACTTTTTGGCGATCGACACCACCAGCCGCAGGTTAGACTGCACCATTTTGTCTTTAGCTCGCCGCCCCAAATGCAGCCGATGTCGAAACGACTGGATCGGCATATCAACTTCACCGGCCCATTCTTGGTCGCGGGGTTCTCGCTCTAGGCGTTGCAATAGCTGATCGCGAATTCGCTCCAGTTCCAGCAGGTCAGCGATTTTACGGGCCAGCTCAATTTCTTCGTCCGCTCTTAGGAGTCGAATCCGGCCAATTTCTTGCAGGTAGAGGCGAATCGAATCTTCTGTATAGTGTTTTTTCTTGGCCTGACTTCGGCGGCGGACGCCCTTGGTTTTAGCCTTGCCTTCTCCGTCCTCGGACTGATCTTCGTCGTCATCATCTTCTAGATCATCATCGTCTTCGAGATCTTCTTCAGCGATTAGCGTTTCTAATACGCTTTCAGGTTGCTCGACAATTACTTCGAGTACGTTGTTGGCCTGAGTCATGCCCTATTCCTCTACCTAGTGAACAATTAGGAGAACGATTATTAAAAATTTGACAAACCGAAGTTTTGGCGTTTTGTGAAGTCCATGTATGGTCAGCCTAGCAAACCATGCCATAACCGGCAGGTGGGTGCTCTCTAGCGGTGCTGCTACTGACAGACTTTCATCAATTTTAGCCAAGACCTTCCCGATTGTAGCCTCTCTAACAAAAGTTGCACGGGTTTTCTCTTCTCTTTTCGTCATACTTTTTTAAGATTCTTTATCAAAAACCAAGGTGTGTCGTCTGCAAGGGTTATAAATTCTTGGATTGAAAAAATTAACGGGCTGATGCACAGCATAAAACTTTACAATCACTGCCAAGTAATTTTCCAATCAATTGATTTTGGAATGGTAACTTAGCTGGCTCGAAAGCGACCCAGAAAGGACTCAACTTTCCCAAGTATCGATCGCCAGCCTAAAATACGGAGGTACACATCACAAAGCAAAATTCATGACCATGCTGGAACAGGGCACGATTACGATTCATTCGGAAAATATTTTTCCAATCATCAAAAAATGGCTCTACTCCGACCACGAAATCTTTTTACGGGAACTGGTGTCGAATGCCGTTGATGCGATTCAGAAGTTAAAGATGGTGGCCTACGCCGGGGAATACGACGGCGAGGTGGGGGAACCAGAAATTACGATCGCGATCGACAAAGACCAAAAAACCCTGTCAATCAGCGACAACGGGATTGGCATGACCGGCGAGGAGGTGAAAAAGTACATCAACCAAGTCGCCTTCTCCAGCGCGGAAGAATTTGTCACTAAGTATAAGAACAGCACTGACCAGGGGATTATTGGTCATTTTGGGCTGGGCTTTTACTCTTCATTTATGGTTGCTAAGCAGGTGGAGATTAATACCCTGTCTTACCAAGCCAATGCCCAAGCTGTCCGCTGGACTTGCGATGGCAGCACCGAGTTTACTCTGGAGGAGTCGGAGCGGGGCGATCGCGGAACCACAATTACCCTCACCCTCCAAGACGAAGAAGAAGAGTACCTGGAACCGACCCGAATCAAGCAGTTGATTCGCACCTACTGCGACTTTTTGCCAGTCGCAATCAAAATGGACGGGGAGCAAATTAACCAGCAAAAAGCGCCCTGGAAAGATTCCCCCAGCAACTTGAGCAAAGAAGATTACCTAGAGTTTTATCGCTATCTCTATCCCTTCCAAGACGAGCCGTTGCTCTGGGTACACCTGAACACAGACTATCCGTTTGTCGTTAACGGCATTCTCTACTTCCCGAAACTGCGCCCGGATATTGATGTCACGAAAGGGCAAATCAAACTGTTCTGTAACCAAGTATTTGTCAGCGATAACTGCGAAGAAGTAATTCCGCGCTTTTTGCTGCCGCTGCGAGGGGTAATCGACAGCACCGATATTCCGCTCAATGTCTCCCGCAGCTTCTTGCAAAACGATCGCACCGTCCGCCGAATTGCTGACTACATTGCCAAAAAGGTTGGCGATCGGCTGAAAGAGCTTTACCGCAGCGATCGGGCCGCCTACATTCGCAGTTGGCAAGACTTGGGCACCTTTGTTAAATTCGGTTCCCTCAACGACGACAAGTTCAAAAAACAAGTCGAAGATATCCTGATCTACCGCACGACCGCCCAACTGGAAGCTGCCCCGGCGGTGGAGGTTCAGGCTGAGGCTGGCGATGCTTGGCAAGAAGTGAATGCTGGCCAAGATGGGCCTGCCTACACCACCCTCAAGGAATATCTAGAGCGCAACAAAGACCGCCACGCCAACCGGGTCTACTATGCCACCGATGAAGTCAATCAAGCCACCTATGTCCAACTGCATAAGAGCCAAGGCATTGAAGTTCTGTTTATGGACTCGTTCATTGACAGTCACTTTATGTCCTTCCTGGAGCGGGAATACTCAGACGTTAAATTCCTGCGGGTTGATGCTGACCTGGATGAAACCCTGATCGACAAAGACCAAGCAGCGGAAATTGTTGACCCCAGCACCAATAAAACGCGCAGTGAACAAATCAAGCAGCTATTCGAGCAAGCCTTGAGTAAGCCAAAGCTAACCATTCGCACCGAGTCTCTCAAATCAGAAAATCCTTTAGAGGCTCCCCCGGCAATGGTGCTACTGCCCGAAACCAGTCGTCGCCTCCAAGAAATGATGGCAATGATGCAGCAAACTCAAGACTTCTCTCTGCCAGAGGAGCATACGCTGCTGGTCAACACTTCCCATCCGCTGATTCAAAATTTAACCCATCTCAGCCAGGGCAGCATTGTACAGGCTGGGGGTCAGTCTCCTTCAGCAGACTTGGCGAATCAGATTTGCCAGCACGTTTACGACCTGGCCCTGATGGCTCAGAAAGGCTTCGACGCCGAAGGGATGAAAACCTTCACTGAGCGCTCCAATCAAGTCCTGACTCGGCTGACCGAACTGGCAGCGAAATAAAGCGGAAGCGCCACCTTCTGCCTTCCTCTCAAGGTGCTGGCGCGCTCACAGGCGTGGGCTTGAAGGTGGCTTCTGCCACCGCTCCGCTCTCGCCCATTGGCTTAGCGGCTGCACCATTCAAGCCAACGCTGACCCCGCCAGCATTACCTGTTTGCAGAACAATCTGCTTCTGGGCAGTCCAGGTCTTACGAGCACCCTTGTCTAAAATTCCCTCGTAAACTTCTTTACCATCAGCAATCACCGCCAGCCAAGCTCGTTGCGTAATCGCTACCTCCAGCTTGACGGTTGGACTGGGAGAACGGAGAGGCTGAGGTGAGGCAGTGGGTTTAGGCGTAGAAGTCGCCGCTGGCTGAGTGTTTCCGACGGTGGGGCTAGGCGGCGGGGGCACTGGGACACTGCTGCCAACATTCGGTAAGGGTGGATTCACCAAACGAGACAGGCCGCTGACTGCCAGCACAATTACGACTATATATAGCAAATACAAATGGATGGGCCGCAATTGCCCTGACTGGATATTAAGTTTTTGCGCTTCTTGATGGTTAGCGTCAGTCGCGATCGCCTTAGTTGGATAAGTCTTAGCAAGTTCCTCCCCATTCAGCCCCAACACATCAGCAAACCGGCGGATAAAGCCTTGCGTATAAACCGGCTCTGGCAGTTGATCAACGGCTCCTTCCTCGATCGCTGAGAGCAAACGGGTGTTGATCATCGTTTTAGCTGCAACTTGCTCTAGGGAAATCGCTTTTTCGTGACGAATTTGCTTCAGCTTGCCACCGATTTCTGTCAGTTTCTCAGCTTGTTCAGAGTTTGGCGTTCCCATGAAGCTCCTCCTAAGCATCGGCGCAGTCTCTACTTTTCGATCATAATTCCATCAGTTGAGACTGAGCAGATTCATTGGAGGGATTGCTAGTTTAAGCCAGAAGTTAGATTAGCTGATTCCACTCAAGATTCTGACTGCTTGAGGGCGATTAACTGGCCAAGTTCTGCCTTGCTTAAAGGGCGATATTGGCCTGGAGGCAGCAATTTTTCGTGAGCTAATTGCAAACCGATGGCTCCGATCGCAGTGCGATGCAGGCTGACCACTGGATGGCCGAGGAGTTCAGCTACTTTGCGGATTTGCCGATTTCTGCCTTCACGCAAAATGATTTCTAAGCAGGTTTGGGTTGGGGTTTGCTGCAAAAGTCTAACTTGGGCAGGTAGTGTCAGTTGTCCTTCTAAAACTACGCCGGTTCGCCACTGCTTCAGCACCGCCGGGCTAGGCCGCCCTTCGACCCGAACTTGATAGGTCTTGGCAATATGGTGACGGGGGTGAGTTAAGCGATAGGTCAGGTCGCCATCGTTGGTCAGCAGCAACGCTCCGGTCGAGTCGCTGTCGAGCCGGCCAACTGGATGTAGCCCTTGATGATACTGGGCTGGCAGTAAATCGAGCACGGTCGATCGCCCCTGCGGATCCTGGCAGGTAGAAATCACCCCGGCGGGTTTGTTGAGGAGTAAGTAAATATAGGTTGGACGATTGGTTGATTGGATCAAGTGTCCATTCACCTCAATCCGATCGCAGCTTGGATCAGCTTTATCTCCCAGGTTGGCAACTGCACCATTCAGTCGCACTTGTCCAGCCACAATCAGTTGCTCAGCCTGCCGCCGTGAAGCAATCCCCCACTGAGAAATAATTTTTTGCAGCCGCTCTGACTTCTCCCTGCCCGATCTCAACTCAAATTTAGGATTAGTTTTAGGGTCGTCATCCAGAGTCATGACTTACCTGCCTTTGAATCGATGGCGCGAAGTAATCTAGTCTTGTTCTTCCAGATACTTGGCGACAGTTTGGACATCTTTGTCACCCCGACCAGAGCAGTTGATCACAATCCGGGGGCTGCCTGCCAGTTGGGGGCAGAGGGTTTCTAGGTAGGCGATCGCATGGGAGGTTTCTAGAGCCGGAATAATCCCTTCCAGTTGAGCCGTGCGCTGGAAAGCTGCCACCGCTTCTGCGTCCGTGACGCTGTAATATTCGGCCCGCTGCAAATCTTTCAGGTAGCTGTGTTCTGGGCCCACCCCCGGATAGTCTAAGCCAGCGCTAATCGAATGGGCTTCAATCACTTGCCCGTCATCATCTTGGAGCAAATAGCTCATCGCACCGTGTAAGACACCAACCTCTCCACGGGTGAGGGTGGCAGCATGGCGATCGGTGTCTACCCCAGATCCGGCTGCTTCGACGCCAATCAGTCGGACATTCGGCTCATCAATAAATTCATGGAACAACCCCATTGCATTCGAGCCACCGCCCACGCAGGCTAGCAAAATATCCGGCAAGCCGCCCCATTTGGTTAGGCACTGCTGACGAGTTTCCTGGCCAATAATTGCATGGAAGTCGCGCACCATCATCGGATAAGGATGGGGGCCAGCCACGGAACCAAGAATATAGTGAGTATCTTCGACGTTCGTCACCCAGTCTCGAATCGCTTCGGAAGTGGCATCTTTGAGCGTGCCCGTGCCAGCAGCAACGGGTGCAACTTCGGCTCCCATTAACTGCATCCGAAACACGTTCAGGCTTTGCCGCTCCATGTCATGCACGCCCATATAGATCACACACTTCAGCCCAAACCGAGCGCAGACGGTGGCGGTTGCCACCCCATGCTGCCCCGCCCCCGTTTCCGCAATGACCCGTTGCTTGCCCATTCGTTTGGCTAGTAAGACTTGAGCCAAAGCATTGTTGATTTTGTGGGCACCTGTATGATTCAGATCTTCTCGCTTCAGATAAATCTGAGCTCCAGTGCCATCGGGTCGAGCATAGTGCTGGGTCAGCCGCTCCGCAAAGTAAAGCGGACTAGGGCGGCCAACATAATCGTGCAAAAGCTGATTCAGTTCTTGCTGAAATTCTGGCTGATCGCGATACTGATAAAAGGCGGCTTCCAGTTCACTCAAAGCTGGCATCAGCGTTTCTGGCACGTACTTGCCGCCAAATTGACCAAACCGGCCCAAAGCGTCGGGACGGGCAGTTTGAGAAGCTTGCAGCGGCAGTGGAGTTAGAGTCACGGGCTTAGATGGGTACGAGCATCAACCTAATTATAGAAACAATCGCGGCAGCAAAGGCAATTGGCGATCGCCCTCATGCTCGGATCGTTTTGATCGCTCTGATGGACGACCCTGATCTGGAAAATCAGTGAAAAGTAAGTTAGCGGCTCTGAAAAGCTTGCATTGCTGCCAGGAGATTTTTCAGTTTGAGGCAGTCAGCCAATAATTCCAAATCTAAATTGGGTAAGCATTGACTTTGGACGATAGTCTGATACTCACCCGCTTCTAGGTGATATAGCTCTAGCCTTTCATTCTGCCAAAACCAGACTTCAGAAATCCCTACCTTCTGGTAGCGAGCTAATTTCTCGGTTCCCCCGCTAGATAAAGCAATTTCGATCGCCAATTCTGGTAAACCCATTTCGCCATCAAATCGATAAGACAAATCTGGTTCAGCACTGCTGCTCTGCGCTTCAGATTGCAGCGTGGCGCTACCCATCGGTACAGCATTAATCTGCTGCTGGCAAAAGAAGCTGACTAAGAGCGCTTCTAAAATCGACTTTAGTAGCTCATGTTCGGGTGAAATTGTCATTAGTTCGATGCAGCCATCCAGATAAAACAGCCGCACCCCCGGATATTCTGCCCGCACTAACGCTTCCAACACCTTAAACTGTCCCCAGCTATGCTTGCCAGGGAACAAAAGCCGCTGTTCGGGCAAAACAGAGGGGGATGAGATAAGAGCAGGAGACATGGCGATCGCCACCAATGGGTTTGCAGGCGGTTTTTCTCAGTATAGTGCGATCTCTCAACCCCGTTAAATGCCCATAGACTAATGAAGAGGGGGATCTCTCCAGCCGAACCAACCGATCCAAAACTAACAACCAGAGCAAGATTTAAGGTGAACACACAGACACTCAAAGGTGACCATATCTCTCACCGTTGAAGATTTAGCAAAAGTGCAGGCCCAACTGGGCAATAACCATCGGCTGGAGTTGGTGAATCGTAGAAATTTTAGAATAGTCCAAGCGATCGCTACTCTTTTTTCAGATCTTTAGCCATGTGGCGGAACAAATCGAGGCTGCTGTCGGCACGGCGGCGATCGCCATCTATTACCAACTAGAGACAGTTGCATTAGACTAATTTCACAAGCCTGTAATTGTCTTTTTATCCTATGTCTGAAATAGTTGAGATACCCATTGAACTTACTCACTTTCAATTACCTGAAGGGGTTCAGGAGCGACTTCAGGTTTTATTGGAACGCCAAGACGTGGGCGAAGCATTAACTCAGGCAGAACGGCTAGAGGCAGAAGGACTGGTTGAGTTGGCAGAGTTTCTGTCTTTGCTTCGCTTGCGAGCACAGCGAGTCGTGCAACAGCAATAAATGTCCTCAATTCCAACCTCTCTTCGCCGTTTAGTCATTTAGAGAGCGGAAAATCGCTGTGAATACTGCCGTTTATCCCAAATGGGTCAAGCTGCAACATTCCACATTGACCACATTGTCCCCACTATGGCAGGCGGTCAAACCGTTGCAGAAAACTTAGCACTTGCCTGTGTATCCTGCTCTTTGTGCAAAGGCGCACGACAGATGCTTCGAGACCCAGAAACAGGTAGAAAGGTTTCTGTCTTCAACCCTCGCCAGCAGAACTGGCAGGAGCACTTTCATTGGGAAGGTGTTTACCTAGCGGGATTAACAGCTACAGGCCGAGCAACGATTGAAGCACTCAACTTGAACCGCGCAGTTATCCAAGCGATTCGGGCAGAAGAAGAGTTTTTCAATCGTCACCCACCGCCTTAATTTTGGCTAAACCCGTCGGCACCTAAAGATTCAGAAGCGCAGCAGTTACTCTTTTTTCAGATCTTTAGCCATGTGGCGGAACAAATCGAGGCTGCTGTCGGCACGGCGGCGATCGCCATTGGCTCCATTCTGTTCAGCCGCAAAAGTAGTCGGCTCAAAAATTGGCACCGCTTTATCACTGATTCTTTGCATGGAGGAAACCGTTACTTCTATTTCCACCATTTCTTTGCTGCCATCCGTACCCGGAAACATCTTTTTAACCGTCTTGGGAGTCCGCATGTACTCAATGTTGCCGAAGGTCTTGGCATCATCAGCGTCTAGAAAAAACGCCCCAGTTCCGTTCGGATTACTCGCCCTTGCATCAGCTTCTTTCTTCCTACCAAACCATCTATCAAACAGACCCATCACCGACGCTCCTTAACTGGTTAAATACATGCAGATATGTTTGTAAAGCTCAGCACGGCAAAGCTAGCCGCTGCCCTAAATCTGCAACAGCGCCATCAGCCCCATGTGCCAAACCTATCGGTATTATAAGTTAAGCTTTATAAATTTTTCTACCTTGCAAAACTAATTGACCGTTGCTATGCCTCGCCCTACGCTCTACGTCGCCATTACCAATCATGGCTTTGGCCATGCCACTCGGACAGCCTCGGTTGTGGCTCAAATTCAGCAGCTTTACCCAGACGTTTTAATTATTCTGGTGACGGCTGCTCCCCGCTGGCTATTAGAGTCTTACCTGCCCGGTGAATTTATCTATCGCCCCCGCCCGCTAGACATTGGCGTTGTCCAAGCCGATGGCATCACAATGGATTTACCGGCCACCTTAGAACGCCTGCAAGCGATTCGTCAGCAGCAACGGCAGTTAGTTAGGGCTGAAGTCGAGTTTATTCGCCAAAATCGGGTGAATTTAGTTTTGGCCGACTTGCCCCCGTTGGCAACCGCGATCGCCCAAGCGGCCAGCATTCCCGGCTGGATGCTGGGCAACTTTGGCTGGGACTTTATCTACCGAGACTGGGGCGGTGAGTTTATCGAAATGGCTGACTGGATTAGTGAGTGTTTTAGCCACTGCGATCGCCTATTTCGTTTACCTTTTCACGAGCCAATGAGCAGCTTTCCGGTGATCGAAGATGTCGGACTAACCGGAGCTACTCCCCGGTTTAGCCCAGAGGAACTGCGACAGCAACTGGGTCTGACGGCTGAGCAGGCAAAGACGGTTTTACTCACCTTCGGCGGCTTGGGTTTACAGGCAATCCCTTACCAAAACGTGCAGCATTTCCCTGACTGGCAATTCTTAACCTGCGATCGCCATGCTCCGACTGATTTGCTAAATCTACTGCTGGTGGATGGCGCTAAATATCGTCCGGCGGATTTGATGCCCGCCTGTGGTCGGATTATTAGCAAACCTGGCTATGGCACCTTTTCGGAAGCCTGTCGCCTCGATGTTCCAATTGTCACCCTGACTCGCTCAGGCTTTGCTGAATCACCTGTGTTGCTAAAAGGAATTCAAGAGTACAGTCACCACCAAATTATTGAACCGTCTGAGTTTTTTAACGATCGCTGGGAATTTCTAGGTCAACCCCTCCAACCGCCCAGCCAATCCAATCGATTAAATAAAGATGGTAATCAGGCGATCGCTAATGCTGTTGTGAGCTATCTCCAAAAACTCTAATCTCCCTGGGGCAACTCCTCCCAAAGCGTAGTCGTTTGGCGCAGGCTCCGAAAGTCACCATTGCCCAGAATCAAATGGTCGAGCAGTGGAATCGCCAGCAGTTGTGCCCCCGCCAGCAGTTGACGTGTCAGAGCTAAGTCCTCTGGACTGGGGTCTAAATTGCCGGAGGGGTGATTGTGAGCCACAATGAGCCGGGTTGCTCCTTGCCGAATTGCGTCCCGAAAAATATCTCTAGGGTGAGCGATCGTTTCGGTTGCGGTGCCAATGCTAATCACTTGGGTGGCCAGCAAGCGATGGCGAACATCCAGCAGCAAAACAGCAAATTTCTCTTGGCTCTGCCACATTAAATCAGCCCCTAGCACCGCCGCCCCTAAAGCTGGGTCGTTAATAACAGTTTGGTCAGGCGGACGAGTCTGAAATACTCGCTTGCCAAGCTCGATCGCCGCCAGAATAGTAGTTGCCTTGGCCGGGCCAATTCCTGGCACTTTAGTTAGCTCTGGAATGGTCATTTCTCGCAGGACGCTGAGCGGTTCGCGCTGGTGCTGTCCCAGGGTTTGCAAAATGTGTTGCCCCAAGCCAACGGCTGAAAGCTTGCCTGCCCCCTGCCCCGTTCCCAGCAGAATCGCAATTAGTTCTGCATGGGTCAGATACCTGGCCCCTTGAGCAATCAGCTTTTCACGGGGGCGATCGCTCTCTGGCAAGTCGGCAACACGCAGATGGTAGGTCATAGAGTCAAGTCCGGATCAGTCCACACTCTAATAATGACCAAACCCTGGCCAGAAATTGACATTGCAGCGACCAAGGCGTGACTAATCAAGCTCACCTTTGATAGATGTAAATTGCAAACATCAACCAGCAGTGTGAGTGTTTTGCTCTCCCGTCCGACAAAGCGTTATCGCACGGAAAAGGCTCAAAACATCACAGTGCTACTCCGGTAAAATTAGCGTCATGATAATTTCTTCCAAACTGTTGATTAAGCAGAGGGCGATCGCTAGCCAAAGCAGATTGGCTTGCTCAAACCCAAACAGACCGACTGTTGCCACCACCAGCACTGAAAAAAGCTGGAGTGGTGAACAGATTCAAGCCACCCGTGACCGATTCTCTAGGGTCAGAAGCGGGGTTCAATCCAAACGCAGTAGAAACAGTCGCAGACTGCTTCGCAGGCTCTCTGGGAGAGAACAACGCTTTCAAAAGTGGCTGAATCACACTCTGTCGAAGCAGTTGGAGCAGAATGCTTTGGAGCAGAATGCAGCTTTGGCGTTTGAAGACTTGACGGGTATCCGAGAAAGTCTGAACGAGAAACCCAGAAGCAAGACGGAGCGTAGGCGCACCAATAATTGGGCGTTCCACCAACTCAGGTTGTTTGTGGGTTACAAAGCTGCCATTGCGGGAGTACCTGTGCTGTTTGTGCCCCCTGCCTACACCTCTCAAACCTGTAACCGCTGCGGACACGTTCACCCCGTCAAGGGGAAGAGCTATCGGAGTGGGAAGCGGTTTAAGTGTGGGCACTGTGGGTTTGACCATGATGCTGACGTGAATGCGGCTAAGAATATTGCTGCTTTGGGGTTGTCTGTAATCCAACCCGAACGTCCGGGGCTAAGGTGTCAGCTAGAGGGGCAGATGTCTCTTTTGCGAGTCGCTTAAATCTGGGCGAAAGCCCCGTCACTTTAGTGCGGGGTAAGCTTACCAAGTAAAAGCAGAGGAGCGATCGCAAACCGAATTCCGACTAAAAAGCTAGGAATATGCATGAGGTTGATCATCAGTTTTTTATGCAGCGAAAGCACGCCAATTACTTGCTCTTTGGAGCCTCATCCTAAGCGTAAGGAATGGTTTTAACTCTGAGCATAAAGCTTTGAGCTTCAAAAACATCCCTGATTATGCAGTGGCAGATGCTATACTTGCCGCAAGCGAGGGCATGTAGCTCAGTGGATAGAGCATCAGATTCCGGTTCTGAGGGTCGGGGGTTCGAATCCCTCCATGCTCGCTAGGTAGAGTTCAGCAAAAACCAACGCTTTCAGGCAGTTTGAGCAGATGAGAGACTTTCCTCCGTCTGCTTTTATTGTTCCTTTGACGGCAAAATTGGACATTTTTAGACAAATTTGGGGTAAAAACTGGGGTAAAATTAAATAGAGCATAAGAGTTTTACCCCAAGATTTTCTCAATGTATTCTCAAGACCTACAACTTAAAGCTAGCAAGGGTTCTGTCCAGATTAAAACATCTAATCGGCGGTTGCAGCTTGTTTTCTCCCATGCGGGCAAGCGACATTACCTCAGTTTGGGATTACCAGACTCAAAAACCAACCGAAAACTGGCTGAAATGAAGGCCAGAGCGATCGAATTAGATATTGTTTCTGGCAACTTTGACACCTCCCTGACGAAATATAAGCCCCAGTCAGCAATGTCTACGGCTACCCCAGTTACCCCAATCGTTACCCCCAAACCTGATCTGGGTAGCTTGTGGGAGCGATACGTTGAGTTCAAGCGTCCGAGTGTCTCTCCCAATTATCTTGTGAAAGAATTAGGAACTGCGGAGCGGGCAATCAGGACTCAGTTGCCCACGCGATCGCTCGACGAAGCGATACAGATTCGAGATTGGGTAGTCGCGCATAAACCTGCTGATGCTGCCAAGCGATTAATCACTCAGTTTTCATCCTGTTGTGACTGGGCAACCAAGAGTGGGTTGATTGACGCTAATCCCTTCACTGGCATGGCAAAGGAATTAAAACTGCCCAAGAACGGAGAGAAAGAAGAAATTGACCCCTTTAGCCACCAGGAGCGGGATCTAATTATCGAAGCTTTTGAAGCTAGCCAGTACTATCGTCATTACGTGCCCTTCGTAAATTTCCTGTTCAAAACAGGGTGTAGACCCTCTGAGGCGATCGCCCTTCAGTGGAAGCATATTAGTGCTGATAATCGGCTGATTATTTTTGAACAGTCTGCCGTCATCTCTGAGCGAGGGATTGTGACTCGAAAAGGATTGAAGACTCAGGAAAGTCGGAAATTTCCTTGTAATGCATCTTTACAGACACTACTGGCATCTATTAAGCCTGAAGACTCTGCGCCTCATTCATTAGTCTTTCCCAGTCCTGACGGCAAGCTAATTGATTTTCACAATTTTAGAAATCGAGCTTGGAAAACGATTCTGGGTAGTTTGCCTCAAATTCGGTACCGCAAACCCTATCAAACCCGGCATACGTTCATTACACTGGCTCTGGACAATGGCCTAGATGCTAAGGACGTGGCTCGACTGGTGGGGAATTCTCCAGAAATTATCTACAAGCATTATGCAGGCAATAAACGAGAGTTATTTGTCCCGGAGTTTTAGTGAACCTCCGTTAGAGTAAGAAATATTCCTAGACTGAGATCTTTTGCACTTTACGCCCACGAGCCTTGCGCTGATTGGAGGGCAGAGCACCCAAGAAATTAGCAACTGCCTGATCGTGGTTGCCGGATTCCGTTCGAGTTGCAGCCCAATCCTTGAGCAGCTCAACATTGTAGCGGACACAGCGGCTGGAGAAGCGAACCCAATGAATTCCTTCAACGAGTTGATCCGTCAATCGAAGGTTTTTGAGGGTGGACTGAGATAATCCTAGAATCCTACCAGCCTCATGTTTATTGCACCAGACTGCTTGTTGCTTTGTCTGTATCGTCATCCCTGTACCCTCCTAACCCGTTGTAAATGACACTGCTGGTACTGTTGGGTAATCGCCCAGGTTTTGCCCTTCACCTCCACCCAGCCAGGTTTTTCTGATGGGAAGTCCACCACCTCAACCTGTCTGCCTGAAAAGTAGCCTGTCAGAATTTCCACCCAATCCCCCACTTTCAGCGGCCCTGATGCCCTAGAAGATGGATCGCGTGTGTGACAAATTGGATGATCAAGTGACAAAAAACCTTGATTTTGTGCGGGTTGTGTCACCTGATCATCTTTGGGCAAATCATGATCAAGTGACAAGGAGCCTGGCCCTGCTTGAGTTTTTGTCACTTGATCATCCGATCCGGGACAGACGAACACTTTTTTTCTGGATCGCCCCCCTCTACCGTTATTAGCTGAAACCTCCCTGGTTTCTTCGCTGATATGGCCCTGCCGCCACAGTCGTTTGACTAGTCGGCGGACGTGCGCCTGACTGCTGTTGAACTGCCCTGCTAGTTCTTCAATCTCAAAAGGAACAGTGGGGAACTGCTGAAAGTGCTCCAGCAGCCGTGCCTCTAAATTGCCCTGACCGCTTGGAGTGCTCTGGTGTTCGCCGTGGTAGACGACCACACACTCATCCGGGTCAAAGCCGATCGCAAACTTCCCCGAACAGCGGCTACGGGATTTTTCAATGCTCCAGATCCGGCGATCGCCAGGCAGGTTGTCTTCAGACTTGGGGTGTCGCAGGTACCAGACCTCGCTCACATTGTCAGGGATTGCCGTTGTGCCCCGACTCTCACCCAGCTTGTTAGTGTGGTGCAGAATCAGGAACGTGCAGCCGTGGGTATTGGCAATGTTTCGCAGGTCGTAGATGCAAGCGCCATAGTTGGTGTCTTTTTCATCCAGGTCACTGGCCCGATTAGCGGCGGTAAAGGAGTCGATGATCACCAGCAGGGGTTGCTCTTGTTCGACCCAGCGGGTGAGTTGGGGGATCTGGGAAAACTGCCATTCGGTTTCAACTTGAACCAGTCCGCGATCGAACGTTTCATAATTGGCATCTCGCAGGGAGTCAGAAAAATCAACATCCGGTTCATCAGTCTGGATGATCAGGACTTTTCCCTGAGTGGTGCGGAAGCCATTCCAGGGCTGGCCAGATGCGATCGCATAAGCCAGGTCATAGCTGAGGCGACTTTTTCCGGTGCCGCCATCAGCAATCAGGGCGATCGTGCTGCCTCTAGGGATTTTGCCAGCGATGATCCACTCGCGCTTTTCAGGAGCTTTAGCCAGGAAATCTACGACATCGATGGGGCTAAAGACACGGGCGCATTCCAGCCGGGTCTGATGGATTTTGCGGAGCTGGGCAGTCGAAAGTTCTGCTTGCTTAGCCAGCAGGTTTAATTCCCAGAGTTGACGGGCTGTGTCTTCAATCAACAGGATTTCATCAATTCCGTTCAAGCATTGCTCATAGTTGAGCCGGGTTCTGCTTGTTGGTTGCGTCAGTTCAAAGCCAGGGGCACGAGTAGCAATCCTGGCAGCAGTGCGAATTGCTTCCACCGTCAAGCCTGCATTCAGAGCATCGGAAATATCCCAACCTTTCGGGGGAGAGGCCTGTGAGCAGGGCACCTGAGCAATCCAACCGCGATCGCCTAGCACCCGCGCCAACTTCTCAGCTCCTTGCTGTCCCGGCTCATCCCGGTCATAGAAGATGAAGACTTTCCCCGGCAATCGCTGAAGCTGTTCCGGGCAGGGAATCACATTGCAGCCACAGGTAAAGGTGGCGATCGCCGTATCAGTTGCCTCTCGCATTGCCCAGCCCAACAGAATGGCATCCCACTCGCCCTCACACAGATAAGTTTGTTTGGCTTGATCCGGCTTGTGGGTAAAGTAGACCATTGCTGGCATCCCTTTCTGAGTCCAGGCTGTATTGCCAATCCAAGGCTCAAGTCTCAATTTCTGATAAAAGGTCTGACTTGACTCATCCGCCGGAATGGGAATTGAAACCCCAGTAGTCCCGTTCCGGTTGACCAGACCCAAGCAGTAGTGACGGGCAATTTCAGAGGTGATGCCCCGCTGGTCTAACCATTGCTGCGCCCATTGACTATCCTCATCCCGACCTTGAAGCAGCCAGGCCATTGCCTTGGTGATTTGCTCAGCAGTATGCAACTGAGATTTGGCTGATAGTGGAGTTGAGCCATGCTTAGGCACTCCTAGACTGACGCGGATTTCTTCCGAAGTGCATCCGGCATGGCACTTGTAGGCTCCACTCTCTAGAACCGCTAAGCTCTTCTGAGAGGGTCTTCGACCTTTTTTCTGTTCACAACTGGGGCAGTAAGCCCGTCCGTTCCGGTCAAACGATACAACATCTCGAATATTGAAGGGTTTTTCCTGTGAGTTGACCATTTGCATCCTCTATCCCTTATGCGTCATAGCTTTCAGAGCAATGTTGTCCGTTTGGACACTTTCTGCTAGACTTGACGAGTCTTGCCATAATCTAGCAGAATTCTAGAAATTAGCCCAATTATTTTCTGTAGTCAATTTTTCATAGTTGTCCGTTTGGACACCTTTATCTATGGAGGTCTGATATGGCGCGAGGTGTAAGCCCAACGACGAGTCGGGCGAAGGTTGAGCCGAAGGAACCCTTGTCGAAGGGGATTGGGCAGCGGATTGAGCAAGTCCGAGGACGGTTGACCCAGCACGCCTTTGCCAGAAGCGTTGGAATTAGTAAAAGCACCCTGATCCGCTATGAGCGGGAAGATCGGCTACCGGATGCGGAAATCATTGCCCGCGTTTGTGAAACCTACAATGCGGACTTCACTTGGCTGATTACAGGTAAGGGCGATCCCTTTCTGCCTGAGCCACAGGAGGAAGAATGTGTTCAGATTCCAAAATTTGACATTGGGGCATCAGCAGGGCCGGGAGCCTTTGTTGATGCAGCCTCTGAGCCAGAGCTGATCTCAGTCGATTTGCAGTGGCTCCGACAGGAACTGCATGTATGTCCGTCGGAGGTGAGCATGATCTATGTGCGGGGGGATTCCATGCAGCCAACGATTATGGATGGAGACATGCTGCTGATTAGTTCCCATGTCGAGCAGATTCGGGATGGAATTTATGTGTCTCGGTACGATGGGCTGTTGCAGGTGAAGCGATTGCAGCGACAGCCGAAGGGTGTAATTCGAGTAACTTCAGATAATCCAGCCTATGACCCTTTTTCGGTGAATTTTCAGGATGAGGGAACAGATTTTGTGATTGTAGGGCGGGTGGTTTGGGTCGGTCGCAAGTTGGGGTTTTGAGAGCGCTTAATTAGGGAGGTGTTAGGTGGTTTTTCAAAGGCTGGGGTTAAGGAGCCAAGATTTAAACAAGACTATTAGCGCCATGATAGAGAAGGAGTTTGAAAAGTGAACGCCTACAAAATCGAGACTATCTTGTCTAAAGATGAAGCCTTGGTCTTGAAGGAGCTGCCATACCGCTTGGTGACTAGGAAGTTTTACGATGGTTGTTCTAGGTATCCGCATGTAAAAGACTGTTGTTTTTAATTAGGGATCAAGGAAATGAGTATTGAGCAGACAGCTATTGAAAAGTTAAGGGTTCTCCCTTCAGATAAGCAACAGGAAGTACTAGATTTCATTGAATTTCTGGAAAGTCGAGCTGGCAAACAGATATTACCAGCGAAAAGGTGGGAAGGAATGACTGCTTTGGAAGCAGCTCAACAAGTTATGGGTTCTGTAGGCGATGGCCCGCCCGATTTATCAACTAATCCCAAATATATGAACGGATTTGGGGAATAATGAGTCGGCAAACGATTTTGGATACGGGGCCGCTAGTTGCTTTCATAAATCCTCGCGATAATTTTCATGAATGGGCGGTAACAGAATGGTCTCTCAGTAGTCCACCCCTGTTAACTTGCGAAGCTGTAATCACTGAAGCCTGTTTTCTATTGCGAAACGTGCATCGAGGTGAAGAAGAAGTGATGAACCTGTTGGAGATGGACATTCTAAACATCCCTTTTTGTCTTAATGATGAGGTAGTAGCAGTGCGTCAACTCCTGACACGCTACCGATCAGTACCAATGTCACTAGCAGATGCTTGTTTAGTGCGGATGGCTGAATTGTATTCAGAGTGTCCCGTATTAACTTTGGATAGCGATTTCAACATCTATCGCAAGCATCGCGATCGCCTTATTCTGAGCATTACACCACTAAACACCTGATCAGATAGCTCAATAGAAGCTTCTTGACTTATCAGAAGTTGGGGCTTAGCAATTGGTACAGATTACCATTTGTGCCATGCAGCTAAATTCTAGACAACCAAGCAACCAACAGCGCCGGGGGAAGCAGAGCCGTGATCGCATTCTCGCCGCTCTCCGCCACCAACCCGACCAAAGCCGCGACCAACTCATACAGTCTGCTAATCTGAGCTACGACCAGGTGCGCGACCAAACCCGAAACCTTTGTGTCGAAGGGCTGATTCTGTCCGATGTCGGTTCTAGAGGAGAGCGGCGCTATTCCTTACAGCAGAGTTGTCTGAGGTCGCTCCACAAAACCTCAGCCTAGCCCTTGATTTTTCCATTGATTGGGTATTAGCAATGCTTTCATCGCGTTCTGGTACCGCCAATCATGGAAGCCGAAACTTGGAAACACGTCACCTTGGGCGATCGCTATCAAACCGGGATCACTAAATTCCGCCAAGCCCGACGGTCGTTCAAGCATTACAGCCCGCTCAAATTTGACCTGATGGCTGCCCGAAATCTCTGGGGGGCAATTTCACCGTTGATCATGGCTCCCATCCTCCACGCACTGGAGGGCTTTAGAGCGGATCGGCTATTGCCTCCCGTGGTGGACATCACTGCGGACGACTTGACCCAAGCTGCTCTGAGATTAAGTATTTCTCATAAACCCTGGTATCGCAGAACCGAGTTGGTCAATCAAACCCTGGTAAAAGCTTGGGAACTGGGCTATCGTACCTACGCCCAACTGATTGAGCAGGTCAGACTCTGGACGGGCCAAGGGTGCTCAAAACGTGCCATTTCTCGCTTCGTCAAAGAACGCCGTCAACTGAAATGACTCGCCTGGAAAAACATACTCGTACCCTCAAAAAAGGCTCTCAAAAAGTCTATCGCTACGCTGTTGGCGCAAACGGAGAGCGGCGATCGCTCAGTGAGAGTACCATTTCAACCACCTGCTATAGAAGCACAGAAAAACGGCGCATCGTGGCCGCACTTCAGGCTAACTCCAGCCTACTGGTAGTTGGAGAATCTGGGAGCGGCAAATCGACCTTGAACGACTTCGTAGCTGAAGAACTGGAGTTGGTGGGATTTACCGTTGTGACGGTTAAACCCTCAACCGCCAAACAAATGCTGGTAGCGATCGCCCTGCAACTGGATGTCGATGCAGAATCCCTCGAAGGTAAACAACTCACTGTAATGCAATTGATGCAGGCGATCGCAGACAACCTCCGAGACAACCTGGCCTTTCTGATTTGCGATGATGCCCATCGGCTTCAGGTGCAAATCCGCTGCTGGCTGGAGCGGCTGCATGAACTAGGACAGCCGCTGCTGTTGCTGGCCACCCATCCCCCGGCACGGGATATTTTTCTGAAACTGCCCCGGATCGAGCTAGAACCTTTGAGCGATCTCACGATCCGCCGAATCATGCAAGAATCCGCCGCTGAACTGGAGTTAGAGCTATCCGCGGCGCAATTGGCGCACCTGCAACAACGAGCAGGCGGCAATCCGATGCTGGCAGCGCGAGTGATTCGAGAAGAATATCTGGGTCTAGACAACCCCAGCCCTGACCATCGGCAGTGGATTGACGGCACCCCGCTGCTGATTGCTGGTTTGATGACGTTCACTATTCTGCGCTTCATCGGTTTGGGGTTGAACAGCACCAGCCTCTATCTGTTTGGCGGCATTCTGGCAGTAGCCGTGGGCATTGTCCGGCTAATTCTCTACAGCCTGCCCCGCAAGTCCGGGAGGTTGGGGCAATGATGAACTCAACCCAGGCGGTGTTCAGTGTGGCGCTGACTTCTCTGGCAATGGGGACGGCTGATCCGGTGTTGTTGGGCACGGCAGCGATTGCCTCTCAGTTCCCCGACCTAGACACCAGCAAAAGCTGGATTGGTCGTTTGCCTCCATTAACCTTGATTTCTCGCTGGATTGAGAAGCGTTACTCCCACCGCACCTTGACCCACAGCTTTCTGTTTTCTCTGGGGCTAGCTGTTGTAACCGTCCTGATCGCTCTCTGGAACCAGCCGATTTGGATTGCCCTGAATCTGGGCTATTTTCTGGGCTGGTATGCCGATAATTTCACTAAGCAAGGGGTCTGCGCGTTCTTCCCACATCCGGGACGGTTGGTGACTCCAGGCAATCCACGACTCAGGTTAAGTACAGGCAGTCGGGCTGAGTATTTTCTGCTAATGGTTTTGGCTTGTGGGGCGATCGCCATCATCAATCTCAATACCAGTGGCGGCATCCTCAGCTCTTCAAACCGCCGGGATTGCCGGTAGCATGAGCAGACGTGGCAATTGTTGGGATAATGCAGTCGCTGAAAGCTTTTTTGGCACTCTTAAAACTGAGTTACTCCATCCCAGAATTTTCTCCTCAAGAGCCATTGCCAGAACGATGATCGCGGAGTGGATTGAAGTGTTCTACAATCGACAACGAATCCACTCCACGATTGGATATCTTTCCCCGGTTCAGTTTGAAGCAAATTACTGGAGCACTCTCAATCACCCGATCGCCGCTTAAGTCACCTGTCCACTTTTTCGGGGTAAGGTCAGCCAAAACCACAGAGATAGCTGGCACAGCAGCAAATCCTCAAGCTTATGGTTTAGAGGTGGCAAATCTTTTGCTTCCCGATGTCCTGCTTTATCGCCCCGGTACCGCCGCAAGTTTTAGCTTTGCCGGGCTGAATGGTCCCACGCTCAATGACGATGTTTTTGACGTAATGATGACGATCGTTGCTAACACTCCATTAACCGATCGCGTCGATTCTCCTCATCACTTGCCGTTGAAATTTCCCTATCTTGACTCACCCTACCACGACCAGAAAGGAGTACTCCCTTTTCTAAACTGATTGCAATCGCCTTAATCATTCAATGAGTTTTTTACATCATGCGTCGCTCAGACAAGTTTGACATTGTTATAGAGCTAAACAGTATTAAGCATCTCTTTAATGCCCCAGAAATGAATCCCTTCTCTAATAACGAGTTAGAGGTGATGGGTGAATCTGCCCTGGCAAGATTGTTGCATCAATTAGAGTCTCAGTCTCTAAACCGTAGAATGCGCTTAACCTTGCTATTGCCTGCTGAACAAATCAAGCCGGATCTTGAACAGGAGATTCTGAAGGCAATGAATCAATACTGTTCTCTAAACATCAAAAATAACAAAGATAAACTACAGCTACTGCGGCAATTTTGTTGGCGATCGCTGTTGAATGGCTTAACTTTTCTGGCAGTCTGTCTTTTGCTGTCTAACCTGTTTAATGGTCAATCTCTATCGTTTATACCTGAGAGGGTGTTTGAAAAGTTTTAGGCAAATAAGTTAAGCATGCGTCGAATGCTGGCAACGTAGATGAAGGACTCAGAGGTTGCGGGCAAGCGCTCATATTCCTTACTGAGTCGGCGGCTCCATAG
>JAHHGS010000142.1 GCA_019359715.1 Aphanocapsa sp. GSE-SYN-MK-11-07L
GACCAGCGTTATACTCAGACCAGTTGCGGATGCGGTATTGCTGTTTCATGCGTCCTAGTTTGGGTTTGGCGATTCAAACTTACCATGACACATCCCTTCCGCAACCCCTATTTATGCAACAACGCCTTTGTATTCCTTCAATTCGCAGTAAATCAACGCGAATATCAGCGTAACGATGAACCCCAGCGGCGATCGCTTCAGCCATGAGATGCGTATTTCCTGTACCAGAAAAATAGATAATTGCGACGTTGCCCATCATGGTTCCTGCGAAGTGATAGCGAAATTAAAACATCACGGAACATTATGGAGCAGTATGGATACTAAAGGATTGTAAAAAAATGACCTTAATCCAATAGCTCTACATGACAGGGATGAACGCCGCGCTTCGCCACATACTCAGTGGGTGTACAATTCGCAAACGTCCGAAAATCATGGATCAGGTGAGCCTGATCGAAGTAGCCGCAGATCAAAGCGATATCCATCCAGTCGATCTGCTTTTTGCCCTCTATGAGACGAAGAACTCGCTGCAATCGCCGAACTCGACAATACAGTTTGGGGGTTAACCCCACCCGATCGCGAAATAGCCGGTTAAAGTGGCGAGTGCTAAACCCAATTTGACTCGTCACTGTACTGACTGGATCAGTCGGCAAACGCTCAAACTCCCGCAATGCAAAATCAACGACTGGATGGCAAGGCAGAGGCTGCATCAAACTTAATAGAAACTGCTCCAGTGTCAGAAAACGGGTTCCTGTTGTCGGTTTCTCTAGCAAGCGATCGCGGAGTTCTGTAGCCGATCCCTGCCATAATTCTTCCAGCGAAATGATTTTATTATGCAATTCTCCCCCAGGAATTGCGAAGAACGCCGCACTTCCCCCTGGCTTAAAATGCGCGCCCATCACGGAACAGTTTTGATCTTTAGCAATGATGAAGCCTTCGGAATAGACACCACAGATCCTTGCGCCTTTGGTACTACTACACTGAGTCTGATCATAAAGCTCAAAGAGTGGGATTTTGTCTTCGTGGAGGTCGATTACCAACTCCATCGAGCCAATCGGCAATATAATCGAGCCAATCGGCAATATACACGATCGCGACGGTAAGTTATCTCCTTTCCAATACCATAAAAATTCAACGAACTGCGAGAGCGGCGATTGAGGCTGGTAAGTCTGATAAATCATATGGTTTTGTCGATTAATCAGCCTCAACAAATAATCTTTAGGATACCGCACCAGCCTAGAAATTGAGCCGCATAACGGCTCAAATCAGCGGCGGCAGAAGCCTTTGCATCATAACCGATCAACTCTTGACGGTCGGTGTGCATGGGCGTTGTTAGACCGTGCTCCCAACGGACTCTCCACGCGCCATCGGCAGAATTGCCACAGAGCCACCTTCATAGGCTTGCACTCTGAGTTCAAATCCTTCCAGCAGAGCCATCCCGACTAAAGGTGCCGTATCAGACGCATTGATCTCAATCACCCGAAGCTGACCGTCCCAGATGACTGTTCCACGATAGACATCAAATGTTCTACGACTCCCATCACCGAGAAACCCTTCTTGCTGTGTAAACCACGTTAACTCTAGATCCGCAATCAGGGTTGGCGGCAGCGTCAAACTTCCCGTAAAGCCCGTGTCAATGACGGCGCGAATCCCTTGCTTGTTTTGCTGATCACCAATGACCGCAAGTTGAACAATCGCCTCCCGATTATGCACAAAACCAAAGATCATTGTGCTTCTACCGGGGCATGAAATCCCAAACGATGAACCGGACCAGTACCAATCCGAACGCACCAAGGTTGAGCATCGGGAAGTCGTTGGAACAGTCGATCAGCGGCACTCAAGCTATCGTCGCCAATCTCAAATTCACCTGTCTCGATATCGATCGCGACAATCTTGCTCCGATGGGTTTGCTCAACCTGAAGCCGGATTTTGGATTCATAGAGCGCATTCCCCCGTTGGGTAAATTCTTCTTTGCTATATCGGGGTTGTCGAACTGTCATCAATTTCACCTCGCTGTTACTTGCCCTTTCTATTTTAGCTTGGAACATTGCCTTCAAAAGCAGTCTAAAAACCTTTGGTTCTCAACGGTTACTGAAAACCACCATTGCTGTACAGCAGTTGCCCATTGATCCATCCTCCTTCTTTGGAACACAGAAACTTGACCAGATTTGCACAGTCTTGCGGCATACCGACACGATTCAACGGAGTTCTAGATTGCATATCAGCTTTGAGGGCTGCGGACATCCAGCCAGTGTCAGTTGCACCTGGATTAATCACATTTGCTGTGATGCCCACCGCTCGGAATTCTTGTGCCGAAGCAAGCACAATTCGATCCATGGCACCCTTACTAGCACCATAGGGAAGATTCCAGCCGTATGGTCGCTGGTAATCGCAATAATACGCCCAGTTCCGAATTCTCCTTGGAATTGTTTACCAAACTCTCTCACCAATAACCAAGCTGCACGGGCATTGATCGCAAAATGCAAGTCAAAGCTCTCAACCGACGTGGACAGAATATCACTATCCACTGAGTGGCAATGAGCCATGACGATTGCTGTAACAGATCCCAAATCATGCTCAATAGTGTCGAATATCCGTACAGCAGAATCTGCTAAGGACAGATCAACCTCGATCGCTGTAGATCGCACACCGAAACTCTCAACTTTGGTACGAAGTAACTGAACCTCTCTTGGGTCGCTGCCCCAAGGCATTGATACATCATATGGCTGCCAATAGGTCAGGGCGACATCCCAGCCTGATTGTGCCAATTCTTTAGTAATTGATGACCCGATGCCAATACTTCTACTTGCACCAGTCACAAGAGCTATTGGTCGTTGGGGCATATATTTCTTCACAAATAAAAATTCAGAAGCGGTATAACGATCGCGCTTACAGGATGCAGGTAACCTTTGCAACCTAACGACCATTTTAATACGTTCCGGTGCAGCGCGATCGTTATACAGTAATCGGACGATCCCATTGCTCTTTCGTGATTCACCAATCTACTTCATCACGGTGCGGGAGCGTTCAGGTTCCACATTGCGATCGCAGCCCGCCACGAACCGTCATTTTGCTTCCTCCAGATCCAAAGATACTTGCCTGGTGTGACAGTCCCATCTTTTGCAGTTGCTTCATAAGTGCCGCGATCATAGGCAATCCGGTCAGAACCATCAATCTCGATCGAGGTGAAGGTGACAGAGGTTGCAGGGAAGTTGGTAAACCACTCGCGCAGGGCAGGTTGCCCCTGTCGTGGCGGCAGATTGGGCGGCAGGATTATTCCGTCCTCCGTAGCTACAGCAGCGGCAGCCACTGCATCTCTGTTAGCGATCGCCGTAGATCGGGCAGTGCGAGCGGCGTTAATGGCTTCTATGTCAGACTTGCCAATTCCTGGGGCTGAAGCTGAGAGCGGTGAGCAAGCGAGGACAAATGCGAGGGTAAACGCAAGTATCACCGCAAGAACAGGACTAAATTTCACGATTAAATCTCCTTGAGCAGCATATTTGCTGCTTTTGATTTGTTAGATTGCTGATTTGAGAAATCGGGTTTGTAACCCTTGGTGATCAATAAGGGCTAGCAGTAGGACGAACAATAATTTCGCTGACATCGACATCATTCGGCTGTTCGATCGCAAACGTGATTGTCCTAGCGATCGCCTCTGGTGGAATAGCAATCCGTCGAAAATCTTGCATTCCCTGCCGCGCCGTGTCATCTGAAATACTATCCGCCAGTTCCGACTCTGTTACCCCTGGCGAAATCACCGTCACTCGGATGTTATTCACTTCCTGGCGTAGCCCTTCCGAAATGGCGATTACGGCAAACTTTGTCGCACAGTAAACCGCAGCAGTCGGGTAAACCGCATGTCCAGCGATCGAGGAGAGATTAATGAACTGTCCCCAACCCTGTTGCTGCATCAACGGTAGTCCAGCCGCGATGCCATGTAAAACACCCCGGATGTTCACGTCAATCATCCAATTCCATTCCTCAATCTTCAGCACCTCCAGTTTTGAGAGCGGCATTACACCCGCATTGTTCACGATCGCATCAATGCGCCCAAACTTCTCTTGGGCAAAGTTCACAAAAGCCTGCATCTGTTCGAGGCTAGTCACATCAAGGGTGCGATGTGCAACAGAGCCACCTTCAGCCTGGATATCAGACGCGATCGCTTCTAATCGATCTGGGCGCCGTGCGCCCAAAACAACATGAGCGCCTTTTCTAGCAAGTAGAAGTGCCGTCGCTTTACCGATCCCGCTACTTGCACCTGTAATTAGGACAATCTTTTCTGCGGTTGCATTGTTCTCATTAGTCATCATAAGACCGGATCTGCAAGTTCATATCCACTACACCCTCACTCTAAAAGAGTCAGATCTAGCAGCGGTAGTCTGAACCTGCTCAATTCTTGCCTAATCCTGCATTTCTTTTACCAGGTTTGCTTCATTAAACGATAAGCTGATGTTGGCGACTGAGTGTTTTAAGGCTGCCTTGCGTAACAGTAGCATCAGCAACTTGAGATGACCATGATGGCAGAAACAGTTCAAAAACAGCAGCTTGAGCTAGCTGCTCTGATTACACAAAACACTAATGCCGATGGCATTCATGCCACTGCGATCGCGCGGCTATTTTTGATTCGCGCTTCACAACCGACTGAACCTCTGCATATTCTCCATCAACCTGCTCTCTGCATTGTCGCTCAAGGTCAGAAGCAGTTGATTTTAGCAGATCAACTCTATCTTTATGGTTTCGATCAATGTTTGGTCGTGCCGATCAATGTACCGATCGTGGGACAAGTGACTGAGGCAACATTAACAGCACCGTATCTATGCTTGCGGCTCGATTTAGATCCAGGAGAACTGGGAGCATTGATGCTGGAAACAGAACTAGACTTTCCCAAGCACCAACCTCTGCAACAAGGCTTATCACTCAGTCCTGTGACTCCACCGTTGCTAGATGCTGCGATCCGGCTGATGCGGCTGTTAGAAACTCCACAGGATATTGCGATCCTGGCACCGCTCATTGTGCGAGAGATTCTCTATCGTTTACTATCCGCCGAACATAACCCATGCTTGCGTCAAATTGCGATGGGTGATCGGCGGCTCCACGCCATTAACCGAGCAATCAACTGGCTCAAAAACAATTACTCGAAACCCTTTGAGATTAATAGACCTGTTGCTTTATAAGCCACAAAAAGCCATGAAAACCAAGCAGGGCAATCATTCTAGACGATTTTCACGATCGATGGCTGTAAGTCAATAAAGATAAGGGTTCCAGCGATTTTTTACGTTATAAAGCAACAGGTCTAATGAAATCGCTCGTGAAGTTTGCATTAGTCCTTCAACACTCCATCATCATTTCAAGGCTGTTACAGGGATGAGTCCTTTGCAGTATCAAAAGCAATTGAGACTTCAAGAAGCCCGCCGCTTAATGTTGGGAGATGGGATGAATGCAGCGATCGCTGGTTATCAGGTCGGTTATGAAAGCCCCTCACAGTTTAGTCGTGAATACCGACGATTGTTTGGTGCCCCTCCCTTCTGTGATATTGCTCAGCTCAAGAGCAGTTCAGAAGCTTGATGGTGAAGCGCAGGCTTAAAATACATTCCTAATCAACGATACGGGCGATTAGACGGAAACTTATCCGCTTTTCTGCCCAATCTGGGGAGTTAGGCGAATTTAATTCCAAATAATATTCTATCAAGGGTGATTAGGTGGAAAACCTCAGTATTTTTTTGCTGCTTCAATTTGGAGATCGCTCTAGGTTTTTGAGGGAGTATATTTTTGCCGGTTGGCGATCGCAAACAGAAACACCGCAAAGGTCAAAACACCGGCCAAATAAAGCGGATAACCATAGGTTACGGGATAAGCTTGATTCACAATTGAGCCAGCAATCACCGGCCCAAAGGCGTTGGAAACATTCAGGTAGGAAGCATTAATTCCTAAAGCCGTGCCTTGGACTTCTGGTTTAGCGTTGAGCGAAATCAGGGTGGTGATCATCGGTTGCACTACCGCATTAAAGACCCCAAACACCAGCCCAACACACACAAAGTAAATAATATTGGGAAAAATTGGCATCCAGAAAAAAGCCAGGCTGCGCGCCAGAATACCCGTGAGCATAATTTTGACGAGGCTAAACCGCTTGACTAGCCAGGGAATGCCATTGATTTGTACCGCAACGGCGATTAAACCCAAAGCCATAAACAGCAGGGTTAAAGACTGATTGTTTTGACCCAACACATGAATGTAGTAGGGCTGAAAGCCAAAGGTAAAAATGGTAAAGGTCGTGCCAATCAAAAAGTTGATCACAAACAGAATGCCGAGTTTAGGCATCACCAACCCAGTGATCAGGCTGCTCAGTCCAATATCAAACGGGTTCTGCGGTTTAGCAATTTTGGTTTTCAGGGTTTCGGGCAGGGCAATCACCGTCATGATCAGGGCAACTAGGGCGATCGCGCTGGAAGCCAAAAATCCTGCCGCTAGGGATACCTGCTGGGCCCACAGGCTAAGCGCCGAGCCAACCACAAACCCCAAGCCAAAGGTAACGGCCCCAAACATGCCGAAGGCTTTGGCTCGCTGCTCCGGCGGGCAAGTATCCGAAATGATTGCTTGCGCCACCGAAACATTACCGCCGGTAATTCCATCTAAAAAGCGAGCAAAAAACAAAATTCCAGCATTGCCGGCAGTTCCGGCTAGCAGGTTGGCAATCACAGTCCCCGCTAAGCTGATGATCAGCAGCGGCTTGCGCCCAAACCGATCAGACAGCCGACCTAACACAGGGGTGGCAAAAAATTGAGCGCCAGCATAAATCGCAAACAGCAGACTGGTTTGAAAATCAGTCAGCCCAAACTCCCGACCGTAGAGGTACAAAATCGGAATCAGGATTGTGAAGCTGAGGGAATTGGCAAAGGCAATGTAGAGAGTAATCCAGACAGTCCGACTCATGGGAGGCTCAGTAAATTCCCCTTTTGAAAGGAGATTTGGGATAATCAAGGCTGCAAGTGCGTCAGTCCTCTAGTCGCTAAACTGAGGAGACTCAACCTGATTAACAGCACGCTCGGCAATAGTACCATTGTCACTCAGGCTAGCTTGCTAGATCGCGACCCGACTCCGCTCATCGACAGATGTTCAACGGCACAAACTTGATCAGCGATCGCCTGAATTAAAGCATTTAAGCATTATGACCCCGCAACCGCGCACCCTAATCACGATTGTCCCTCGGCTGCCGCCCCTAGTAGACGGGGTAGGTGACTATGCGTTCAAGCTGGCCCGTCGGCTCAGGCAGGATGGGGTTGAGACTCGGTTTATTGTCTGCGATCCAGACTGGTCTGGGGCTGCTTCCTTCGGGACTGAACCCTCAGAGGAGTTTGCGATCGCTACCTTAACCCATCGCTCTGCCACTGCCCTCTGCCAACAATTAGAGGCATGGCAGCATCAGTCCACGATTTTGCTGCATTACGTTGGCTATGGCTATGCGCGACGAGGCTGCCCAACTTGGTTAGTGAAGGGGTTGTCAGCCTGGCACCAAGGTCAAACTGAACGCTATTTAGTGACGATGTTCCACGAACTCTATGCTAGCGGCACACCGATTTGGACTAGCTCCTTTTGGACATCACCCCTGCAAAAGCAATTAGCCGTGCGGCTGGCTCGTTTGAGCGATCGCTGCCTGACGAATCGGCAGGCCTCGGCGGCAGCTCTGCACGCAATGAGCCAAGGTAAACACCAACAAATTCCAGCCTTGCCCGTTTTCTCGACCATTGGCGAACCAAAGTTAACTCAACCGCTCAGTGAGCGCTGCCCGCGGATTGTTGTCTTTGGGGGCGGCGGGCAACGACAAAGAGCCTATCAGCGATCGCTGCCGATTTTGGAGCAGGCTTGTGCAAGCTTGGGCATCCAGGAGATTGTCGATATTGGCCCGCCGCTGTCTCAACCCTTGCCAACGGTGGCTGGGCAACCGATCAAAGCTTTGGGAGTGCAACCAGCCGCCGAAATTAGTCGTCTGCTGGCTGATGCGATCGCGGGCTTTTTTGATTACCCGATCGCCTACCTAGAGAAATCGACTATTTTTGCCGCCTATTGCGCTCATCAAGTGTTGCCGATCGGCGGAGTCTACCCAGAGCAGACCCTGGCCGGAATAGAGCCTGATCAGCACTTCTGGACTGGAAATTCAGCTCCGTTAGATTGGGGCAATTTGCAGGCGATCGCTGACAATGCCTCTGCTTGGTACGATCGCCACAGCTTAGCGAACCAAACGCAAGCATATCTGACCCTCCTAAATGACTTACTTCAGCTTGAGTTGTGCTAAAGCTGCGCATTAACGTTGTCTCAATTGCAGCAGTAATTTGAAACGCTGATGCCAAAGCGAACGCTCAGAGTGATTAAAAACGAAAAACCAGGCGATCGTCAGATAAAGCAGTCCAGACAAAGCCATTTCTGCTGCCAAACCCAACCACCCCCAAGGTTGATGCGTTTGGCCAACCCAAACAATTAATCCCGCATAGGGAATCCCTACTCCCAGCGGCTTCGCAACCGCCCAGAATAATTGACGCAGGTTGGTGCCAAAGACTTGCCTTAGCAGGAGAGGAGTCCACCAGAGGTTAACCGTCACATAGGCAACAAAACTACCCAGCAGGGGGCCAATCAACCCAAACAAGTGAGTACTCACTAAGCTAACGGACAGGTTAACGCTCATCCAAATCAATGACAAAGGGACGATCTTGGCAATCTTGCCGGTGCCACCGAAGCAACATCCCCACAGGGAAAATAGACCTAACAAAAATCCGTTGATTACAGCAAGTACAACGACAGCTTCACCACCGAAACGACCTCGGCCCACCCACAGCTCAATAAAGCGGGGACTGTAGACAGCGACCGGCACTAAGGAAGTCAGCCCCATCACGGATACTAACCGCGTTAGCTCAACCAGGCGATCGTTGAATAATTGATATTCCCCTTTAGCATATAAGTCAGCTAGGGCAGCCCAACTGGCATTGCCAACTCCTTGGAGCTGGGCTTGGGCTAACACAGCCAAACGCTGGGTGACAAAAAAGGGAACAACCATCGCCGGCCCCAAAAAATAGGAGATGACGATGTTATCAGTAAGCAGACCAATTTGCGTCGATAAGTTAAGCAGTAGAGTCGGCCAGTTGAGTTGCCAAAGCTGTTGGGCAATCTCAGCTTGAGCTGATTTATTGAAAACGAGCGGAAACACATCGGAGTAACGTTTGAAACCATCCCACGCCATTGTCACGCAAAAAAAACTAGTGCCCAGTAGCGTCGCTAAATATTGCCCTGGAATGCCCCAGCCCAGCCAGGCCAATAACAGCGTGGAACTGGTAATGAGCAGACTCTGCAAGATTGAAACAAAGTTAGTCCAATAGCCCCGTTGACTAGCATCTGTGAGTAGACGAAAAGGAGTCAGCGGCAACAGCAAAATTGCTAAAAAGCCCAACCAATAGCCCCTTTGTAGTTCACCGACTAGTTCACCTTTGACCTGAACAAGATGGGTAATGGCAAAACCTAAACCAATCCCAGCTAGGATTGTTAACCCCGTAATTTGCAGGTAAACCCTAATTCCGGTTGCCAAGGTCAGACGAACTGCTTTAAGGTCAACCTGCCCGATCGCTTTGACAAATAGCGCTATCAGCGAACCACTTACCCCTAATTGCAATAGACTGACATAGCCTGACCAATCGCTAGCGGCTCGAAAAACCCCATACCGCTCATCGCCAAGCAAGTGTAGTAACAAAGGAGTGGTAAATAAACCGATCGCCAGAGTAGTGACCTGCAACAGCAGCCCAGTCGAAAAAATACCAATTGAGCGTCCAGTCCGATACATATCTAAACTTAATTTTCTGGAAAACTAATAACAAGTGTAGAAATCAAAACTCTTCTCATGCAAAGAGTAGGGTATTGGTATTTAAGTAAGAATTTGCTAGAATCCGGTTTTTTGTCAATAAAATCAGTTGATTCTTGATCCACAAAAAAGATTTAACGTATACATCTATGGCTTGCCTTGCCGTTTTTCCAATTGAAAGTACCGATAGTGACTGACTGCTCAGGCAGCCAGTTTGTTTCTAAAAGTTTGATTTTGCATCAGTTGAGCTAGGTGAGTTGCCAACTGATTCTAAAGCCAGGGTAAATGTTTGAGAGTAGTAGTTATTCTTCAATCCTTCAGAAATGGGATTACCAAGGAATGAATTAAGCCAACTTTCTGTATAATAGACTCACTTCTTTTAGTTCAACTGAATATGATGATTTGGTCGTGGTATTTAAGTAAGGATTTAGGACAACCAAGGTGATGATTTTTAACGACTGTATTGGACATGCAAAAAAAACTATTTGATCGAGCTTACCATGACGGCTAAATATTCAGGAAGTATTCTATCGATTGGCTGTGGGAAGCGTGAACCTGAGGCAGGGGTTATCCGATTGGACGTTTCTCCAGAAGTCAATCCTGATGTCAGATGGGATCTTAATCAATTTCCCTATCCGTTTGAAGACTCAAGCTTTCAAATTATTGAGTGCTTTGATGTGATTGAACATCTAAACTCAATTCCTGATGTGATGGAAGAATTCGATCGAATTCTCGTTCCGGGGGGAGTAGCAAAGATTACAACACCTCACTTTTCATCTGCAAATTCCTATATTGATCCTACTCACAAATGGCATCTATCCTATTTCTCGTTTGATTATTTTTCTGATGTTTCTGCTTTAAACTACTATTGCTCTGCACGTTTTACAATCGTATCTAGATTTATTCACTTTAAGGGTCTAAAACTATACACCGCTTTTGCTAGAAGACTTGCGAATAAATATCCGGATCAGTACGAACAGCATTTTGCCTGGATTTTTCCTGCCTTCTTCTTATATTTTGAATTGCGTTCAAATAAGTAAGTTTATTTCCCATGAAAATTGTCCACATTTCTCCCACCTACTTTGATTGCGCTTCAATTGTCGGTGGAGGAGAGCGATACCCTACCGAACTGGCTCGGACAATGGCAGATTGTCTGGACGTAACTTTAGTTAGTTTCTCCCAATCCCGACGTTCTTATCGCCAAGGCAACTTAAGAATTGAGATCTTTCCAGCTCAACATTTAATTAAGGGAAATAAGATCGATCCTCTGAACTTCCAATACTTACAGTCTGTTCTGAGAGCAGATGTGATTCATGTTCATCATCTTTCTACCTTTGTTTCTCAAATGGCAGCTACATTGGGAGCCTTACTCGGTAAACTTATTTTTGTAACAGACTACGGTGGCGGCAGCGGTTTTGTCACGAGGTTAAATCAGTTCATTCCTCTCTTTTGGTGTTACAAACAGGCAACTGTTATCTCAAAA
Organism: Aphanocapsa sp. GSE-SYN-MK-11-07L; assembly: GCA_019359715.1. GTDB lineage: Bacteria > Cyanobacteriota > Cyanobacteriia > Thermosynechococcales > Thermosynechococcaceae > JAHHGS01. The sequence goes on from JAHHGS010000142.1 coordinate 11,322, forward strand.
TATGCGCTAAATTTTATCCCGATTGAACTCCAGCAAAAGGCAGCTTTGATCAAAGGGGGCATTGATGTCAATTGCTTTTCCCCAGATCCAACCTTACCCAAACAGAACACCATTCTCTATGTTGGACGTATCATTCCCCACAAAGGTATCAATTACCTGATTGAAGGATTTCGCTTGCTTAACCGACCAGACTTTACTCTAAAAATTGTCGGAAGAGTTTATAGCGATCGCTTTTATCAGGATCTCCAGCAACAAGCTGCCGGTCTGGCTGTAGAATTTATCCACAATGCAGATGATCAACAACTTTTAGAAGCTTATCGCACAGCCATAGTAACAGTCTTACCTTCCGTCCATACCAACTGCTACGGTGACTACACCCCCGTACCAGAACTGATGGGATTTACTTTGTTGGAATCTCAAGCCTGTGGCACACCCGTCATCTGTACCAATGCCGGAGCGATGCCCGAATTTGTCGAACCGGGTCAAACGGGGTTAGTCGTGGCTCAAAATTCAGGCGAGGCGATCGCTGAGGCACTCAAGACAATTTTGAACCTGAGTCCCAACGAATATCAACACTGGCAACACTGTTGTCAGGCATGGGTTGAACCGATGAGTTGGCAGCATGTCGTTCGCCAGCACTTAGCGCTGTATCAATCTGTCTAAAATCAAGATAGTTTCTTGATTTTAGCTGCACATCCAACAAGCTTGGTAAGTGCAACCTTCTTGAAGAGTCATGGTTGAGATCACTTTGGCGATCGCGGCTTGCTTTTTGGCTTGTTCATTGAGTTGAGTATTCATAGTTTATGTCTCCTGATTGAGTTGTGACTTCGGTATCAATTGCTTGATGTTTTAAATTTAGAAGCTGCGTCTGTCAGAACAATGATACTGGTGTATCAAGCTTGTGTCATTCAGCATCAAGCTCAAACAGCAAACCCCCATGCTTACTTCCACAAGAGAAAAAGCATGGGGATTAATGTTTTACAGCCAAAAGTGGCTATTTGAAACTTGCAGCAGCCGTCAACCCTAAAGGGCTAGTTGCTGCCAAACCATTTTTGAGCATTGATCCGCTGCACGACGCCAAACACCAGCAAATCTAGGGTGACTTTGCGCTCATCAATTAAAAAGGATTCGATCGTGCTGGGAGCAATTCCGTTGCTGGCTTCTGAAAAGGCTTTACGACCTTGAATATCGCCATCTGGGAAATAGAGAATGAACTGCTTTTGCCCATCATCCCAGGTGCCTGCGACCTGATTGTTAGCAAAGCTCAGCTCTAAGTCTTGGTATTCCTTAGCCGCGAACGCTTTTTCCAAAGCTGGAATAAAGTCTTGCTTGATAAATTCAGCAAAAGGCTTGGATTCAACCGTTGGTTTGGCTTCTTTCTTAGCAGCCTTAGTTGCAGTTTTAGCTGCTGGCTCGGCTGTCGGTTCTGACTCAGCCGCTTTGGCTTTAGGTTCAGGCTGATCAGCCGGAGTTGATGCCGTTTCTGGTGCTTCAGGTGTTTCTGCCATTTTCCTTACCTAGCCCCCAGCGATCGCTGGAATAATGCTGACTTCATCACCATCTTGCAGGGACGTGCTGATCCCTTCTAAAAAGCGAATGTCTTCATTATTAACGTAGAAATTGACAAAGCGGCGCAGCTCACCCTGATCGTCGCAGAGGCGGGCTTTAATGCCAGGACAGCTTTGCTCTAAAGACTCTAGCAACTCAGAGATATTGCCAGCGCTGCACTCAAGCGTGGCTTGCTCGTTGGTCAGCTTTTGCAGAGGGGTCGGAATCAGAACTTTCACAGCCATAAGTTAAAATCTCAAACGCTCAAAATCTGGAACTATACAATCAAAACATCAAACCAGAACAGGCTGCCATTCTAGGCGATCCAGCGTCCGGGAGCGCTCTAAGGCTCGCTCAAAGCTATCCAGCTTGGGTTCAATCGTTAGCGGTTCACCAACCGCGTCTTGGATCGCTTCTTGAGTTTTTAGCCCATTGCCGGTGATATAGACAACGGTTTTCTCGTCGGGGTCAATTTTGCCAGCTTCGACCAGCTTCTTCAGCACAGCGATCGTCGTGCCGCCAGCGGTTTCCGTAAAGATGCCTTCGGTTTCTGCCAACAGCTTCATCCCAGCCACAATTTCAGCATCGGTAACAGATTCAATATTACCGTTGGTCTTGCGGGCAATATCCAGGGCATAAACCGCATCCGCCGGATTGCCGATCGCAATCGACTTGGCGATCGTGTTTGGCTTGACGGGTAAAATGAAGTCGCGTCCTTCCTTGAAGGCTTTGGCGATCGGGGAGCAGCCTTCGGCTTGGGCCCCGCTACAGCGGACTGGCTTATCTGCGACCAGACCGACTTCAATAAATTCCTGGAAGCCCTTGTAAATTTTAGTAAACAGTGACCCAGAGGCTAAGGGAGCGACAATGTGGTCGGGCAACTCCCAGCCCAATTGCTCAATCACTTCATAGCCGAGGGTTTTAGAGCCTTCGGAATAGTAAGGGCGCAGGTTGATGTTAACAAAGCCCCAGCCGTGGGTGTTGGCAACTTCAGAACAGAGCCGATTCACCTGATCATAATTCCCCTGCACTGCCATCAAAGTCGGGGAATAAATCAGCGTTCCGATCACCTTACCGGCTTCTAAGTCAGCCGGGATGAAAACGCAGCAGTCCAGACCAGCATGGGCGGCGATCGCGGCGGTCGAGTTAGCTAAATTCCCGGTGCTAGCGCAGGAAACCGTTTCAAAGCCCAGCTCTCTGGCTCGGCTCAAGGCGACAGAAACCACCCGATCCTTAAAGCTGAGGGTAGGCATATTCACCGCATCGTTTTTGATGTAAAGATTTTTCAGCCCCAGTTGACGCGCCAGTCGGTGGGATTTCAGCAGCGGCGTCATGCCCGTACCGACATCAATATACTGTTCGGTCAGGACTGGCAAGAACGGACGGTAGCGCCAAATTGAGTTGGGGCCAGCTTGAATCGTTTCGCGAGTCACCGTCCGCTTGAGGGCGCTAATGTCATAAACCACTTCTAGCGGGCCAAAGCACATCTCGCAGACATGGGTGGCTTTGAGTTCGTACTCAGCTCCACATTCTTTGCACTTGAGCGCTGTACAGGTAGCGCTAGTTTTCAGTTGCGAGAGGGTTGGAGTCATAGCGGGGTTTATTCCACAGTTTGATTGTGCTGATGCTAACACGGGCTAAAACCCCCGTCAAACATACCCGATAAAAATAGTCGGGGTTGGATTGCCTACCTAGTTTGATGCCTCAACTGCTGGGTCTATATCACTCACAGACATCCAAATCCGGCTCGATCGACTGCGATAGTCACAGCGGCAGGATGAGATATCTTTTGTCAAAGGCTAACAAGCGTTGTCTGAGCCTTCAATGGCAGCAAGATTTCTAGGTCTAAGTTGGCGGCAGCCGCAGCTAGGGCAGGGCGATCCCGGCAATCTGGCAGGTAAGGGAGCAGCCCTAGCACGGGGGTTTGGGTTAGCGATTGGATCAAATCGGCCGGTGCCCACTGGGCAATTTCTGTCTCTGTCCGGGGTTGCCCACAGTTGAGCACAATGCCCTTTAGGTTCAGCTTAGACTGCCGAGCCAAGGCCACCGTTGCCACCGTCTGCCCGATCGCCCCTAACCGCACTGGCACGACTAGCACCGTCGGTAAGCGCCAGTCTCTGGCCAGGTCAGCCACCGTCAGTTCACGGGTAACGGGCGACCCCAAGCCGCCTAGTCCTTCTACTAAAACGTAGTCGTAGGCTTGCTGTAAGCGCTGTAAGGTTTGCCAAGGAATTGCCAAGTCAATCGCTCGCTGTTCTAGTTCGGCGGCTAGCGGCGGCGCTAAGGGAGCCTGAAAGTAAAGCGGATTCACCTCGGCTGGACTTTGCTGGAGGTCAAAGAGGCGCTGATACAATTCGCGATCGCCTTCACCCGACTGTAAGGGCTTCAAGAGAGCGAGGCGGCGATCAGGACAATGAGCATACCAGTAGGCAGCCAAGGCGGTTGTCAAGACTGTTTTACCGGCATCTGTATCAGTGCCGCTGATTAAGAGAGTTTTCAAGGCAAGCAGCAATTAGCTAAACAGTTCCCTACCACTATCCAACAGGTGAACTGCAACTTGCTATCTGCGAACCTTGCTGCTTTGCAATGATTTGCCTAAAATCTGACTGGGCTTTGACGCAGCACAGCAACAATTTTAGTAAGCCAAGGTTTCTAGAGTTTGGCGTAAGTACGAGGAAACCAAAGCATCAAGGCGCTCGTCTAGGTGACTATCTAGCCCGTGCTCAACCGCCCAGCGCTTAAACCCAGAGCTAGTCGCGATCGCTTGGCGCAGTTGAGGCCAGAGATTTGTTCCATGAGAAGTCGTCATTTGTGGCACCACGGCATCTACCATAGGAATTCACTCAGCGTTGCATGAGGACATAAGCCTAAACATATACTAGCTTGCTCTGCCAATAAGTATGACGGAGTACATTTTATGGCCGAATTGCGAACGGACAAGAATTAGGAGAGTCGCTAAACGTTACTCCCATACTGGGTTATCCGGTTTTAGGAAAAAGAGTCGCTTCGAGTTGGGCCAAGGCTGGCTCTAGATTGTCGTTGATAATTTGCAGATCAAACTCATCAGCCGCCAGAATTTCCGCTTTGGCCCGCGCTAACCGGCGGGCGATCGCCGTTTCTGAGTCCTGCCCGCGATCGCGGATTCGCCGTTCTAGCTCCTCTAGAGAGGGGGGCAAGATAAAAATTTGCTGTCCCTGGGGGTAAGATTGGCGGACTTGTCTGGCCCCGGTCAGCTCAATTTCTAGGATGACTAACTTACCTTGCTGAATTTGCTCTTGAATTGGCTGGCGGAGCGTGCCATAAAAATTGCCAGCGAACTCAGCCCACTCCAGCAGTTGCCCCGCTTGCACCATCTGCTCAAACTGACCGCGATCGGAAAAATAATAGTCTTTGCCGTCAATTTCGCCGGGGCGGGGAGCGCGAGTGGTGGCAGAAACCGAGAAAAACAGGTCAGGATGGGCTTGCCGCAGCGATCGCAAAAGCGTACCTTTCCCGACACCGCTAGGGCCAGTGATCACAACCAGTTGACCCGTCGAAACCTGTGGACTGGGGCTAATCATGACTATCGTGGAGGTCTTTGCTGAGTAAAAAGCGATTGGCTACCGTTTCCGGTTGAATCGCCGACAAAATAACGTGCCCAGAGTCAGCAATAATCACAGCCCGGGTGCGTCGTCCGTAGGTGGCATCGACTAGCTTTCCCTTTTCTCTGGCATCAGCGATGATACGCTTAATGGGGGACGATTCCGGGCTAACAATCGCAATCACTCGATTGGCCGAGACAATATTCCCAAACCCAATATTGATCAGCTTGATGTCCATGGTGCTGGGGGTAAAAAATCTGCCATCGGTGAGGACTAGCCGCTAGACTCTCATCGTACCGAAAAGCTTGATCGATACCAATCCCAAATTGGGGTCGAAAGTTTTACCTCACTTAACCAGCCGCTCAACGCCTGATCAATCTTTTGCGATCGCCATCAAGTGAGCAAAATCTACTTTAGTTTTTTAGAACCTCTTCACGCTTTTTGCTTTGCAACTCGTTGACTTTACGACTTTAACTGCTGCCTGCGCTGAATTGCGGGCGACTTGGTTACCGTCTCGGCTAGAGCAGGTCTATCAGCGCGATCGCTACACGGTTCAACTGGGGCTACGCACTTTAAATCAGCGAGGCTGGCTGACTCTCTGCTGGCATCCCCAAGCCGCCCGGCTGTGCTTGGCAGATTCGCCGCCCCGCAGCCCTGACACCTTTACCTTTAGTCAGCAGTTGCGCCATCAACTGAGCGGATTGGCCTTAGTCAGAATGCCAGCGATCGCTGCTTGGGAGCGCGTGATCGATTTGCAGTTTGCCCGCCGCCCGGAGGAACCGGCTCTTTGGCATGTATATGTTGAGGTAATGGGCAAATACAGCAATGTGATTTTGACCAATCAGGATAACTTGATTGTGACGGCTGCCCATCAGGTCAGCCAGCAGCAGTCGCGGGTGCGCCCGATCCAAACCGGGCAGCCCTACCAGCCGCCCCCGGCTTTGCTAGAAGCCAGCCCCAGCTTGACGGAACCCCTCAACCCGTGGCAGGAGCGAGTGAGTTTGATTCCAGGTTCCCTCCAGCGACAGTTGTTGCAGTCCTATCGGGGTTTAAGTTCGCCCTTAGCTAAAGCTTTGATTGAGCAGGCTGGGCTTGATACTCAGCAAAGCACGGACGGTTTGAGCGATCGCGATTGGCAGTCTCTATTTGCTGTCTGGCAAGCTTGGCTGAAGGTGCTAGAAAATGAAGATTTTAGTCCGGGCTGGTTAACTAGTGGCTACACCGTTTTGGGTTGGCAGGCAATTAAACCGGCCGAGAGTGTGCAAACCCTGCTCAATGCCTATTACAGCGATCAATTTAATCGGCAAGAATTCAATCAAATCCGGCAACAGCTCAGCCAAAAACTGCAACATTTACTTGCTAAGCTGCGCCAAAAACGGCAGGATTTTTGCGATCGCCTGGTTCAAGCCGACCAGGCAGATCAGTTTCGAGAGCAGGCAGATTTATTGATGGCCCATCTTCAGCTTTGGCTACCGGGCATGCAGAAAATTACCCTAAATGATTTCAACACCGGACAGCCGCTTGTTTTGAGCCTTGACCCAGAAAAAAATGCAATTCAAAATGCTCAGTCGTTTTACAAGCGCCATCAAAAACTCAAGCGGACTCGCGTTAACTTGGAACCTTTTTTAGTCGAAGTTGAGTCAGAAATTGCTTATTTGGAGCAAGTCGAAGCGGCGGTGCAGCAATGCGAGTGCTACCACAGCCCGATCGACTTCCTGAATTTGACTGAAATTCGAGATGAGCTGATTCAGCAAGGGTATTTTCCCGCCCCGGAACACCATTCGGCCGACCCGAAAGCGGCTGAGTCTAAACCCCAATTTCTTCGCTATGCCACGCCCAGCGGTTTAGAACTCTGGATTGGGCGCAACAATCGCCAGAATGATCAACTCACCTTTCGGTTGGCCGGAGATTATGACCTCTGGTTTCATGCCCAAGAGATTGCTGGTAGCCATGTCTTGCTGCGATCGCCTGCCGGCAGTCAACCGGAACCAGCCGATTTGCAGTTTGCGGCTGATTTTGCGGCTTATTACAGTCGATCGCGGCAGAGTGCCCAAGTCCCAGTTGTTTACACTCGGCCGCAGCACGTCTACAAACCAAAAGGCGCTAAGCCCGGCATTGCAATCTATAAACACGAGCAAGTGATTTGGGGTCGCCCGCAAGTTGCTCAAGCAGTTTTAGACTCAGATTTTAAAGATCGCTGACGATCGCCAGAGTGATTCAATCCAAATTTAAAATTTAATGTGCGATCGGGATTGCCAGTTGGCGCTGGCGTTGGCATTCGTAGAGCATCAGGGCAGCGGCGATCGCCACATTTAGCGACTCTACGCCCTGCTGCAAGGGAATTTTGACTTGGTGAGTAGACAATTCAATCAGTTGGTCCGACAGTCCAGCCCCTTCATTGCCCAGCAAGAACAGGGTTGGTTGAGTTAAATCCAAATCCCAGTAATTAGCTTTTGCCTGCGGCAAAGTGGCGACAATTTGCCAGTCTGGGCTGCGGTAGGGAGTCAGGTGCTCGTGCAGCCGATCAACGGTGGCGATCGGTAGCCGAAACCACTGCCCAGCCGAGGCCCTCAAAACTTTTGGATTTTCGAGGTCAACACAGTCTGCGCTGACCAAAATCCCCTCCGCTCCAGCCGCGGCAGCCGTGCGAATCATCGTGCCCAAGTTGCCAGGATCTTGAATGTTTTCTAGCACCAACCCCAGGCTGCCAAAAGTTAACTCAGGCGACGGGCAAGCTTGGGCAACTGCCACCACCCCATCCGGTGTAATCGTAGTGGCGATCGCCTGCAAAACGGACTCACTCACGACTTCGATTCGGGTCTGATCCAGTTGAGCCAGCAGGTCAGCCGACTGCTTGGCTTGCCAGTCTGGCGTAAAACAAACCAGATCTAATGGCCAGCCAACGGCGCAAGCCTCTAACAACAAGTGAGTTCCTTCCAGTAAAAACTGCTGCTGCGATCGTCGGTATTTTGGCTGCTGGAGTTTGCGGAGGTGCTTGACCAGCGGATTTTGCAAACTCGTTAACATTGGCTGCGATGGCTATCACCTTTAAGGTTCACCAGAATTTGGAGATGGAGGCAAGGCAGCCGGATCGGGGGCATTTTCTTCAGCGAGTCGTTCGGAAGCAAGGGTTTCCAAATGGGCCTGCTGCTCTTCTGCTGGCGGTAAGTCAGCCTCACTGCGGAGGACGCTGTAGTCCCGATAGCTGAAATCGAACCGTTCGCTGCCAGATAGCCGCTCTGCGCGATCGCTATTAGACAGCCGACCCCCCCGACCCGCTTTACGACCGGGCCGAGTCCAAGTGCGCCAAGCGGCTTTGAATCCTGCCACAACGCTGCGCGTGGTCACTTTAACTTCCCTGGCCTGCTGGCGGGCCCCGCTCAGGCCTTGGTCAACCTGCCGAGCTACACTGCTGGCATTTTGCACCCCGCCGCTAATGTCATCCGTCAGGTCGCTAATTTCTAGCCCCGTCAGTCGAATTGCTTCTAGGGTAGGCGGTAGCTCTCGATTGAGGGTATCGGCTAGTTTTTCGATGCTGCGGGCAGCGCGAGACAGTTCTTGCAGGGCTGGCAAAGCCGCCACTAACACTGCTGCTAAGCAAACTGCCACCAGTAAAATTGAAACTCCGAGCCAGAAAATAGGTTCAGCCACAGGGCGCAGTGTTAGTGAGGATCAGTGGAAAAAGCCTCTCCCTCCAGGGAATCAGCGCTATAAGGTCTATCAACAACTTGAGCCTGTTTCAGCAATTGTCGCTGCTGCTGACTGGCTTCTACCCCATCGGCGATTGCCGTTCGCAGCCGCTCTAAAGTTCCATCCCAACTGAGCTTGGCCGAGTCAGACAGCCGATCGGTTTGCAGTTGGAGGGTTGTCGCTAAATCTTCCACCAGTTCAGGCAGAGCATCGGCAGACTTGCGGAGGAGGTGACGGGTTTCTCGCCCAGACCGGGGAGCCAGTAGCAGTCCAGTTACAGTTCCTAAAGCCGTGCCTAAGAGCAGTCCGCCTAAAAATGATCCAGATCGGTTATTGGACATACATTCTGTTCCTAGAATCTATCTAAATCCTACCTAAGGAATTCTGCGGCTGCGATTGTTGGTTAATTGAGTCTTCTGCTGCCAAGCGGCTTGCCCTAAACTCAACAGACCTAAGACTTGCTGTACCCGCTGTAACTGCGGTTCTAACTGCTTCAGGTTTTTGCGGAGCGCACTGACGCCAATTTGGCCATTTGCGATCGCCGCTGGAGCGCCGGATAGAACACGATGAGTTGCTCTTTCAGCCCCCAAAATCGAGTCGGCCACCCGTTTTAAAGTCCAGCGTAATTGACAAACTCGCCACGCTACCAGAATACACAGTAGGGAGATGATCGCGTTGATGATGAGGACAATTGTTAGCATCTCTACACCCGTCTGTAATCTTGATGTTCGCTGACGATACAAAACTTAGCCAATTTGATTCAGGCTGATCATAGCTTTAGATTGCCCCAGTGATTGAGATTTTTGTCACCATTTTTCCCATATTGTGACAGCAATCTCAAGGGAGTTGTCAAAGGCGCATCCAAATCGTCTACTGCTTAAAGCTCACCAGAAACTTTTGACTGATTGGGCTACTCAAAATTCACCCCAACACCCGATCAAACAGTAAAGTTGAGGTATCGATAGACTTGCCCCATATTGATTAGGAGTAGACATGACAGCGTTCACACTCAATCCAGATGGAGACCTTAGCACTGCTGACTCCAGCCCCAACTACATCGACAATATTGAAACCGTGATTGCTGGGCTAGACCAATTCGACAGCGCGCTCGTCAATGACGATAATGCTGGTCATCTCTGGACGTTTAAGTATGGCAGTGTTGATGTATTTGTTCAGCTCACAGGACTAACGGAAACTGACAGCCTCACCATTTGGTCGCCCGTGCTGCCGCTCCCTGTCGTGAATGAAGCTGCTCTGCTCCGTAAGCTGATGGAACTGAATTGGTTAACCACCCTAGAATCTCGCTTCTGCCTGTTTAACGATCAGGTGGTGGTGCTGGCCACACGCACCTTGGATGGACTCAACCCCAGTGAAATTGCCAGAGCCATTACGATCGTGGCGACGATCGCCGATGAGTATGATGACCCCCTCCAAGCCGAATTCCCAGCCGCTTGAAACAGTTTGGCGCTATTTGCCCCCGCTGAATGGGCCTGGCCCAATCCAAATGGCGATCGACCACTGGTTGCTAGAGCAGCATCGGCTGGGACATTTGCCGCCCACCCTGCGGTTTTATACCTGGTCGCCAGTGGCGATTTCCTTGGGCTATCATCAGCGACGCTGGCCAGCCGGCTGGGAGCAATTAACCTGGCAGGGACAAGCTGTGGATTTAGTCCGCCGACCAACCGGGGGCAGAGCGGTGCTGCATCAGGGAGATTTAACCTACGCCCTAGTGGCGGCTGGGCAACCTGGCCAACGGCAGCAAACCTACACCTACTTCTGCGAGTTTTTGCGCCGGGGCGGGCGCTCGCTGGGTTGGCAACTTGACTATGGGCAAGCACAGCCCGGCTATAGCCACCAGCCCAACTGTTTTGCCACAGCAACCGCCGCAGATTTGGTCTTGAATAATGGCACTAAGCTGATTGGCAGCGCTCAAGTTTGGCGACAAGGCTCGGTCTTGCAGCACGGTTCCATCCGGCTTCAGCCTGACTTAGACCTGTTTGCTCAGGTCTTTGATTCCAGTCCAGTAATAACCTGCCAATCAACAGTTCAAGCACCTATCCCAGCAGTCATGCCCAACCAATCAACTATTATTGCCACCCTAGAACAAGCCGCCCGTGGCTGGTTCCAAGTTGAACTGGTCGCCCAGCCATTGTCCGAGTCAGAGTGGCAGCAGGTGTTAAGCCTGGCCGATCAGTTTGTTGTCACTTCTGGGGTGACAGGTGCTGGAGTCACAGCGGGAGCGGCATCTCGGAGTACGGATTGGGCGATCGCCGGTAGCTGAAAGCTAGCTGGATAGCTGCCGGCTTCTTTGATCTGGCGAATGTCGGCTTCTGAGACGGGCAAGTTTAAGGCTTTGACCAACGCTCGCACAGTGTCTCCCCGGTCAATCACGCCCGCGACGGCTCCGGCCGGAGAAAGCACGGTCACTCGCGGTAAATTCTGATTTTCTAACAGCAAAATTACCTCAGTTAAGGGAGCGGTTTGCTGAACGGTGGCAATTTCAGTCAAGGGGCGAACCAGGGTTTGCACGGTTTGGCTTTCCCAGAGGCTGCGCTCGACATTGCTCAACTCTTCTGCCTGCACCAAACCGCGATAGCGACCCTCTGAAGCGGCGAAATAGCTGCTGGGGCGAGTTTCAGCCAGCAGATAGCGATCGGCAAATTCCCGCAGCGTCATCTCGGCATCCACAACCCGAAAATCATTGCTGATTGCATCGCTAGCCTTGAGCGCCGCTAGGGCTTCTTGCAGGTTAGTAAACCGATCGTAAAGAGTGGCGTTGCGAATGCCGAACCAGCCCAAAAGCGCCAGCCATAGCCCATTCGTGGCCCCAAAGAATAGAACAACGCCCAAACCCAGACTCAAGGCAATCCAGCCTAACACTTGCCCAGTTTTTGCCGCCCAGTGTACCCCCCGAAAGCGGTTGCCGGTGGCTTTCCAGATGGCTGCTTTGAGAATTTGTCCACCGTCCAAGGGTAGACCCGGCAGCAGGTTAAATAGAGCCAGTACAAGGTTAAGCCTAGCCAAATTAGCAGCTAAAACGGCAGCAGGGGTATTCCCCGGCAAGATTAGGGTCGCCAAAGATAAGAGCAAAAACAATCCCAAGCTGACCAATGGGCCAGCGATCGCCACTTGAAAAGCCTGTCCTGGCGTTTTCGACTCTTGCTCAATCGCCGCCACCCCGCCGAACAGAAATAGCGTAATTGAGTTGACCTGAATCCCCTGCGCTTTCGCCACCAAGCTGTGACCCAACTCGTGCAGTAGCACTGAGCCAAATAGCAGCAAGGCCATGGCAAAGCCCGCTCCCCAAGCCCAGCCTGTCCCCCAAGCTGGATACATCTGCTGCCAATCTGACCCATCTACCCAGGTCAGCAGAGCAACCACGACAAACCAAGAAGCATCCACAAACAATGGAATGCCAAAAATTGAACCAATTCGCCAGCGCTGATTCATAATCTAATGGGGTCTAACCGAGTGGATAGATCTGAGTTGGGAACAGCGCTCAAAATTTTGAGCTACCTATGGCTTTATGATAATCCCATAGCAGAGACAAGATTTTAAGGGGGCTTTGATTGGTTAGCGATCGCTCTCCTCAGCAGATCGTGAAACTCCGAGAGCGACCAAGGTCATCAGTCAAACTCTCTACGGCACTCATAGTTCAAATTGGGTGTCAATATCAGCGTCAACTTTGCTGCGATAAACATTGACCCATGAACCAGGAAAAAATCTTGGCATTCGCCACCAAAGGAGCTAGCAGCAATGAAGAATTGCGGATTCTGACCCTGCTGCAAGCCTTTGACGTGGTCACTTTTCCCTTCAACTACCACGCTAAGCTGCAAAGTTGCTTAGGCATCATTCAAATAGCGATCGCCCTCAAACCCAAGCTAGTTGTGATGGAAGGCACAGGCATCGCTGGGGGGCTAGCTTGTCTCTACCTTGCTTTAATTCATCGCATTCCCTACGTCTTTAGCAGTGGGGATGCAATCGCCCCGTTTATTGGCCTCAAGTATCCTCTGCTGGTGCCAATTTTCGCGCTTTACGAACAAATTCTCTGTCAGTTTTGTGCGGGTTTTATTGGCTGGACTCCTTACTTGGTCGGTCGCAGTCTCACCCTTGGTGCCCCCAAAGCGATGACGGCGGCGGGCTGGGCCCATTTCCCCTCTAGTTCAGAACAGTTAAAGGCTAGCCGCGCCGAAATTCGCCAGCAGCTCGGCATTCCAGACCAGGCGCTCGTGTTTGGGCTGTTGGGTTCGCTGGTCTGGAATGCTCGATTTCAATACTGCTATGGTTATGAACTGATTCAGGCCTTTCGCCAGATTAATCGCTCAGAGGTTTGCCTTTTAATTGTGGGTGATGGAAATGGGCTATCTCACCTCAAAACCCTAGCTGGCAAAGACCTCAACCAGTCTGTGTTTCTACCCGGCAATGTGCCTTTGCAGCAGGTGATTCCTTATTTATCAGCGATCGATGTTGCCAGCTTGCCGCAGAGTGTTGATGGCGTGGGCAGCTTTCGCTACACGACTAAGATCAGTGAGTATTGGGCAGCCAATTTACCAATGGCGATCAGCCAAACTCCAATGGCTTACGATATTTGCCGTGGTTGGACTTGGTGTTTGCCAGGCGCTAAACCGTGGTCACAAACCTATATCGCTTCTCTGGCTCAAGTCATGGCTAATTTGACTCAGGCAGAGATTCTGACCAAAAAACAAGCGATTCCAGCGCATCTGCCCGAATTTGATCAGGAACAGCAAGTTCAGAGAGTTAGTAGTTTTATTGCCGATATTTTGAAAGATAGATTTCCCACTATTGACCGCAAATGAAGTCGCTTAAAATTCTCCTAGTAATGATTGAACCGTCATTACCTTTTTTAGATTTTTTCTCTGAAATCAAGAAATAATCACTATCCCAGCAGAAGCTACAAGAACTCTCAAGGGTTGGAGTTTTTTGTACATTGTCAGACGTTTAATCTCATAACTTATTCCACTCATGCGGATTGGCCACTATATTAATGGACTTAATCGACCGGGTGGGATCGGTAACTATATCCGCTGCATATCTTCAGCGCAGTGTCTAAATGAGCATAGTGTTTGGTTTCTTGATAGTTGCTTTGATATTCAAACAACTGACGATAAGCTTTGTAGTATTCCGATCGTTGTTAAAGACAAACATGACTTATTGAAACAAATCAACAGATTGAATCTAGACATCCTCCACATTCACGCTGAATTCAATCTGCCTTTTCCGAGTGAGGTTTCAATTGTTAGAACTGTTCATGTCCATACTCCCTATTGCCCCAGTGGTAGCCGTTACCTGAACCGTTGGGAAAAGCGCTGCGATCGCGCGTACAGCTTGGGTGGTTGCCTGTGGGGGCATCTATTTGATCACTGTGGAAGTGTGCGACCGCAAAAACTGTTGGCAGAGTTTCAGCGGGTTAGGCTGGAAATGGAGAGTTTGCCTCAAATCTTGACGATCGCCAATAGCGAATTTGTCCGAGATCAAATGCTGCGCTCTGGCTATCCGGCCGATAAAGTACAAACCTTGCTCTGTCCCGCCCCAGCAGCCAAGGCTTATGTGCTACCTCCTGCGGAAGGGACACCCCATTTTTTGTTTTTAGGTAGAATTGCTCCCGAAAAGGGCTGGGGATGGTTGCTGAAATCGCTCTCTTGTGTCAAGATTCCAGTCCACTTGGATATTGCTGGCAGCGGCAATGAACAACAAAATCGGGCAATTCAGGTGTTGGCAGAACGCTTAGGACTGATGGATCGGGTCACCTTTCATGGCTGGATTAATCCTCAGCAAGCGATGCGATTGCTGCAACAAACCCGCGCTCTCATTTTTCCTTCGATCTGGCATGAACCGGCTGGTCTGGTGACGTTGGAGGCTGCGGCTATGGGGCGGGCTGTGATTGCTAGTCAGGTTGGAGGCATCCCGGAATATGGTAATCGCTTAGGCAATGTTATTTTGGTAGAAGCCAGTGATCAGCAAGGGTTAACAGAGAGGATTGAACATTTAGCCCAGGATTGGCAACTTGCCTCTAACCTTGGATATCGCGGCTACCAAAACGCCCAGCAGCATTTTTCAATCGTTCAACATGAGCAGCAGTTAATGCAGCTATACCAGCGGGCGATCGCAGAATGGCAATCAGACAAAAAAGGTTAGGGGGAGTAGTATTTAAGCCAAGACGACCAGGAACTCTTGAAGAAAAACTTTAGCTAACTCGGCGGGAAGCCCCGCGCTCTACCTGTACCCAGGTGAGCGTCGGGATGAAAGCCAAGGCAATGAGGAATTGCCACTCTCTGACCACTCACCACGAAGCTTGTTTATCAACAATCTTGATTCGTGTTAAAGTAGCGGTATGTTAAAAGCCACAAAGGTACGAATTTACCCAACCGATGAGCAGGTTAT
>JAHHGS010000143.1 GCA_019359715.1 Aphanocapsa sp. GSE-SYN-MK-11-07L
CGATTTCGATGACCGCTTAATGCTGAATGCAGCCGGTTTGTGGAACTGGTATCTGGATGCAGCGTAAATTGGGCAGGGAAATCGGATAACCTTGTCCCAAAGCTGATTCTATTTCCCAACAACTCTAATATCAATATCAATGTCTTCATGACCGATCACGACCGCCTATTTAAAGAACTGCTTACGACTTTTTTTGTCGAGTTCCTAGAACTATTTAACCCCAGGTTGCCGATCAGATTGAACGAGAGTCAGTTGAGTTCTTACCGTAGGAGTACTTCACTGACATAACGGTAGGCGAGAGGAAAGTGATTAATCTACTAGCTCAGGTGCATTTGGCTAGGTGATGGAGTTTAATTTTGCTGTAATCTAACTGAATCGCTTGAACTGGCAAGATTTTATCAATCAGCCAAACCCGGTAGCAGCAGCATTGATGGCAAAAATGCAGATTGCCCCTAAAGACCGTCCTAAAGTCAAAGCTGAGTGTCTAAGACTGCTGGCAACCCTGCGGCTTGATCCAGCAAGAACGCAGTTAATTTCTGGGTTTGTAGATACTTATCTAAGCCTGAATGCCCAAGAGGAGCAAGTATTTCAAGCGGAAATTGGTAGATTAGAAGCAAGCACTAGAGAGGGTGTGATGCAAATCGTCACTAGTTGGATGCAACAGGGTATTGAGCAGGTAGAAAAAGGGATTGTTCTACGCCAACTTACTCGCCGATTTGTGGAACTGCCTGCCTCAATGCGCTCCAAGATAGAAGCACTGTCTTTGACACAAGTTGAGGCATTGGGCGATGCCCTGCTGGATTTTCAAACGATCGCAGATTTAGAAGCTTGGCTGCAAGCGATCGCAGAATAAGAATCAATCAGCGATCTATTGGCCAAACCGATAGCCTTTGCCGTAGACCGTATGAATTAGTGGAATTTCGCCAGAAAGCTCAATTTTGCGGCGCAGCAGTCTAATCTGGGCTGCCAAGACGTTGCTGCTGGGTTTGTCTTCACCCGGCCAGAGGTAAGCGTAAATTTCATCGTGCGCCAAAAGCTGCTGGGGACGCTGCATCAGGTATTCCAATAGCTGATACTCCTTTTCTGACAGGTCGATTGCCCGCCCTGCCCGATAGGCCATTGGGCTGCCCAAGTCTAGCTCTAAATCTTCAACGCTCAGGGTTTTCGGATTGGTCGTCGTGGATACAGCCCGCCGCAGCAAAGCCCGCACCCTGGCCAATAACTCTCGCAGTTCAAACGGCTTGACCAGATAATCATCGGCTCCTGCGTCTAAACCAGCCACCCGATCGTCAAGCGTATCTTTGGCGGTCAGAAATAGCACCGGGGTTAACTGTCCCTGCGATCGCAGCCGCTGGCAGAGGTCTAGCCCCGATAGATGGGGTAGCATCCAATCTAAGATTAGTAGGTCATAGTCTTCGCCGATCGCTAGGACAGCTTGAACTTTTTGCAAGGCATTTTCACCGTCGGCGGCCACATCGACTTGATAGCCCTCACGCCTCAGCAGCCGACTCAGAGGATCAGTTAGCTCTGCTTCGTCATCAACCAATAGAATCCGCATTGCCGCGATCGCAAGTAGATGTTGAATAGTTTAGAGGCAAAATGCCAGGATGTTGACCTGGATTCTGCCTCAGTCAGGAATGATCTCACGATCGCTTGAGTTTTTCTGCCTCCGCGCGGAGGCGTTCTTCCTGCTCTCTAAGTTCGGGCGTGAATTCTGCTCCGAAGTCCTCTGCTGCGAAGATTGGACGAATCTCGATCTCGGAGTCTCTCCGGATCGGTATCGCTGAGCATCTCACCTAAAACCCTGAGGACAATTTGCCAAGACACACCATATTTGTCCTTCAGCCAGCCGCACTGCTGCGCCTTGTCATCCCCACCCGCAGCAAGTCTCTCCCAGTAATAATCCACCTCTGGATCGTGAATTAAATAAGGTGCAAAAATTTCAGCAATGATCTAAGCTTGGAAGCATTGTGCGAGGAACCTGATACTCATGCAGCCTTATCCAAGCGTAGTAGAGCAACAGATGCAACGCCTGTATCAATCGCTCAATGAGCGCGACCGTCGTCGCTACGCTGCGGTAGAAGCGAGTAAGCTTGGTCATGGTGGCATGAGCTATATCTGCGGGTTGTTTGAGTGCAACTATCGGAGTTTGGCGTTGGGGTTGGAAGAACTGCAACAGGCATCAGTCATGCAGCAGGATTCGTCGAAGTGTTTGACCATGATTGGGCATCGTTAGCCGAAGGGGTGGTGATTCCACATGGGTTATGCGATCTGACCCTGAATCTCGGATACATCCACATCGGCACGAGTCATGACACCGCAGCATTTGCTTGTGATTGCTTGCGTCAGTGGTGGCAGCAGTATGGCCAACAACAGTATCCAACGGCACCCTCAATTCTCGTGTTGTGCGATGGGGGAGGAAGTAATAGCTCTCGACAATACTTGTTCAAGCAGGACTTGCAAGCCTTGGTGAATGAACTAGGGATTGAGATTCGCATCGCCCACTATCCCCCGTCTACCTCGAAGTACAATCCGATTGAGCATCCCCTATTCCCACATGGCCAATTCAAGAATGAAGTGCAACATCTAGAACTCCTTGTTTATTTTTAATTCTGCTAGCGTCTACAGCCCTGATTTGACTCAAATTGATGCGCCGCTCCCTATCCAGCCCATTTTGCGAGGTTGGAGCAACATTTACAACAAAGGGGTAGGTTTTCGCTCCGGGCATTAAAGGAGCAACAATTGTCGTTGCCCCGTTTTGGTTGCCAAGCTCCTTGATCTTTGTACGCGTCTGCCAGATCTTGGCTAAAAATTCTTTTTTTTCTTCCCAAAGAACTTGATTAATGAAGCGACTGCGATTGCTAGCCGACTGATCGACAAAGTCAAGCACTTCAGCGTCTAGAGTGATGCTGACTTTTTTACTCATGATTAAACCCCCAACAGCAAGAGAAGTAGGATTAACTAATCCTACTTCTCAATCCTACAATGGCTCGAGTTAATGGTGAGTTTTCAATAACCTAGCCACGAGGTCATAACTCAACAATTAAGCAAATCAGGCAGTTTCACCTGGCTCAATAATCCGCTGGAACAGGTAACCTGTGCCTCTGGCGGTCAGAATTAGCTCCGGATTGCTGGGGTCTTCTTCCAGCTTGGCTCGGAGACGAGAAATATGGACATCGACCACGCGGGTGTCAACGTGGCGCTCTGGCGTGTAGCCCCAAACTTCTTGGAGAATTTCTGAGCGCGAGAAGGCTTCCCCCGATCGCCCAACCAGCAGCTCCAGCAGGCTAAATTCCATCCCGGTCAGGCGAATCCGTTCATCACCTTTGTAAACTTGCCGCTTGTTGGTGTCAATGCGGAGAGTTGTCACCTGAATTACGCCTGAGCTGGGAATGCCAGAGGTGCCGGTTTTTTCAATCCGCCGCAGCACAGACCGAATCCGCGCTTCTAGCTCTTTGGGCGAAAACGGCTTGACAACATAATCATCAGCCCCCAGCTCTAGGCCCGTGATCCGATCGGCAACATCCCCTAAGGCCGTCAGCATAATAATTGGTACATCAGACTCTTTACGCAGTTCTTGACAGACACCATAGCCATCCAGCTTCGGCATCATTACATCTAGAACCACTAAATCAGGAATCTCTTCCCGAAAGGTTTCAAGTGCCTCTTCCCCATCGGCCGCCGTCACAACCTGATAGCCAATCATCGAAAGGCGAGTTTCTAGAATGCGACGAATGCTGGCTTCATCGTCAACAACTAGTATCTTTTCTTTATGTGTTTCCAAGTGAGTTAACACTCCTCGTGCCAAGAAATATTTAAAGGTTAATTTTTTGTACTCTACCATTAAGTTAGCACGGGAGTAATCGGTTTAGAAAAGTCTGAAACCCGTGTTTTGACAGGTATTGAACTAATTTAATTGAGTTTAAGTTTTTTTAACTTATGGCAAGGGTTCGTAAAGTTTATGTTTGTCGAGAATGTGGTGGCGAATCACCCCAATATTTTGGTCGCTGTCCGAATTGTGAAAGCTGGGGTTCGCTTGAAGAGCAAGTGATTCAAGCTGTGGCACCCGTGGCTGATGGGGCCAGATTGGTGGCTGGGCGCAAAAGCGCCTCCAGCACCCAGCCCCAAATGGCCTTAACCTTGGAGCAAATTACCGATGCCCCCCAAGCCCGATTTTCTTCTGGCTTCGCTGAACTTGATCGAGTGCTAGGGGGTGGAATTGTGCCCGGTTCACTGGTGCTGGTTGGCGGCGATCCAGGCATTGGCAAATCGACCTTACTGTTGCAAATGGTCAGTTTGCTGCACACTCAGCAGCGAATGCTCTACGTTTGCGCCGAAGAATCGGGGCAGCAGGTCAAGCTACGGGCCCAGCGTTTGGGGATGGTCGGGCAGCCGCCGTCATTAGATCCCCAGTCTACTGATCCAACTGCGAATCTCTATTTGCTGCCGGAAACAGACCTAGAACTGATTGTGAATGAGCTAATTGCTCTCAAACCCCATGTGGCAGTGATTGACAGCATCCAAGCGATTTATTTAGCGGCGATGTCTTCCGCCCCCGGCTCAGTGGCCCAGGTGCGGGAATGCACGTCGGCTCTGATGCGATTGGCCAAGCGGGAGCAAATTACGCTGTTTATTGTTGGGCACGTCACGAAAGAAGGGGCGATCGCTGGCCCCAAAGTGTTAGAGCACTTGGTCGATACGGTCTTGTATTTTGAGGGCGATCGGTTTGCCAGTCATCGGCTGCTGCGATCGGTCAAAAACCGATTTGGCGCTACCCACGAAATTGGCGTGTTTGAAATGGTTGATCGGGGGCTGCAAGAAGTCAGCAATCCCTCTGCTTTATTCCTGGGCGATCGCTCAGAAAGCAGCTCTGGCACGGCCACGATTGTCGCTTGTGAAGGGACTCGCCCGATTGTGGTCGAACTACAAGCCCTGGTTAGCCCAACCAGCTACTCATCGCCTCGCCGCTCGACGACGGGAATTGAATACAATCGACTGCTGCAAATTTTAGCCGTGCTTGAAAAGCGGTTGGGGATTCCCCTTTCTAAGCTGGATGCCTACGTTGCTTCTTCGGGGGGATTAACGGTCAGCGAACCCGCCGCCGACCTCGGCGTAGCGATCGCCGTTGTGGCCAGCTTTCGCGATCGCATTGTTGACCCGTTGACGGTTTTGATTGGCGAAGTCGGGCTGGGTGGTCAGGTGCGCTCAGTGTCACAAATGGAAATGCGGCTCAAAGAAGCTGCCAAGTTGGGCTTTAAGCGAGCGATCGTGCCCAAAGGTCAAGCCTTCCCGGAGATTGAAATAGAAATTGTCCACGTTAGTCGAGTTTCAGATGCGATCGTGGCCGCTTTGCCTGGTCGCTTTCATCAACCAGAGCCAGAGGGCGAATAGCTTGAGAAAGGCAAGAGGCAAAGGGGGACTTGGGACTTAAATTAGCGCGGAATTGACGCTAGGAAAGGGCGCAAAATCCAGTTGAAGCCAACTTTGAGTTGATGTTCTAAGGTAGGCATCCGGTACAAGTAGGCGAGCCGTCGAACCAGAGAAGCTAGCGGCCCATCTAATTTGATGCCCAGCCCAGACAGGGCGGCAGAATCGACCCCGAGGGTCAGCATTTCGCCTAGATGTGAATATTGAAAAGGTAACAGCGGTCGATCGGTTAATCCTGCCCACAGATTCCAGCCGACATAGTCAGCTTGCTGAAAAGCGGCTTGGGCGGTACTGGGCACCTGTTGACCCTCGGCATCTCGGCAGTCAGCCAAATCACCGAGGGCGAAGATCTCTGGGTGATCGATGAGTTGGAGAGTGGTGGTAGTGGTAAGCTGTCCGCGCTCATTGTGGGCTAAGGGAAGCTGGCGAATGGCAGGAGCGATCGCCGTGCCGACCGTCCACAGCACTATATCAACCGGAATTTCATCAACTTGAGACTTGTATTCTAGCCAGATTTTGCCAGCCGCCAGTTCGACCGGAATCGTTTCCAGGTCAATCCAAATCTCCCGTTGTTCTAGCGCTGTTTTGGCTGCGGTTTGGTTAAAGGGAGGCGAAGCTTGCAGAATTTGGTCATTGCGGTCAACCAAACGGATCCGTCCCCGCTGCCCCAGGCGATCGCCCAATTTACAAGCTAATTCGACACCGCTGGGGCCAGCCCCAACCACCACGATCCGAATTTTTTCTGCGGTTGACTCTTCTAAGGCGCGGAGTTTTTCCTCTAACCGATACGCATCAGTAATCGCCCGAAAGGTCAGCGCGTGTTCAGCGGCACCGGGCACTTGGTCGAGGGGAGTTTCACCGCCCAGGGCCAGCACTAGCCGATCGTAGTTAAGGGTTTGTCCATTGCCTAGCTCTACCTGCCGTTGGGACAGGTCAATCTGGCTAACGCTGGCCTGAACAAACCGAATCCCAGTCTCCGCCAGCAGTTCTTCAAACGGCGGCGCAATTTCCCAGGTTTGCAGTTCACCTGTTACCAATTCGTAAAGCAATGGTAGAAACAAAAAGCGATCGCTCTGATCCACCAACACAATCTGCGGTTTTTGTGCGGTTAACCAAGGCAGTTGACTTAGCCTGAGGGCCGTGTAAAGTCCACCAAAACCGCCACCCAAAATACAAATTTGCTCAGTCGGTTGACCAATGCTGCTGTCTGTGCTGTCTGTGAGCAGTCTAGTTAATGCAGATGCAGTCATATTTTTACCAGCAGATGACGAGTGATACCTCCAAGATAAAGCCGCAGCTCAGGAATTTCCATCAGTCGAAGCTATTTGATTGGCAATCCTTAAGGTGTAGCGTAAGGGTGGCCCCATCAGCAGTCCCTATGCACTTCTTTGATCGGTTAGAAGCGGCGATCGCTCGTAACTCCAGCCTGCTTGTGGTTGGGCTTGACCCCAATCCAGAACTGATGCCAGCTTGGTCTGGCGGTTCTGACCCAGAGGGCTTAATCGAGTCCTTGCAGAAGTGGATGCAGGCTGTAATCGCTGAAACCCAAGATTTAGTTTGCGCTTACAAGCCAACGCTAGGGTTTTATCAAGCCTTGGGAGCGGCAGGGTTGGAGCTTTTAGCCCAGACGCTTGCCGCCATCCCGCCCCATATTCCCGTGATTTTGGATGCTAAACACAGCGACTTAAACACGAGCAGCATGATTGCGAAGACAGTGTTTGAGCAGTGGCAAGTCGATGCGATTACCCTCAGTCCCTATGCCGGACAAGATCAGGTGGCGCCTTTTTTGGTCTACCCCGGCAAGGCAGTGTTTGTGTTGTGCTGCACGTCCAATCCGGCAGCGATCGCCATCCAAGCTTATCCCAGCCTGGAATCTCCGCTTTATTTGCAGGTGGTTGAAGCTGCCAAAACCTGGGGTACTCCGGCTCAACTTGGCTTAGAAGTGGGGACAACTAAACCAGAGGTGCTGGCCCAGGTAAGGGCGATCGCTCCTGAGCGACTCATCCTAGCTCGCAGTATTTGGCAAGGCAATGCCAATTTGCAGCAACTTCTGACGGCCGGGTTAGATGCCAATCGAGCCGGCCTATTAATTCCAGTCCCACAGGATTGGTTGAGCGATCGCCAGCCCAGCGATCGGATTGCATCCCTCCGCCAAACCGTCAATCAGACCCGAAATCAGATTCTCCAAGCTGGTTCAAGCTGCGATTTGTGGCGCTCTAACCTCTGTACTCTCAAACCTCAGCCGCACCTCGATTTAATTTTGCAGCTCCATGACTTGGGCTGCATTCTATTTGGTGAGTTTGTGCAAGCTTCTGGAGCCACTTTTCCTTATTACATCGACCTGCGGAAAATCATTTCCAATCCGCGCCTGTTCCAGCAAATTGTCCAGGCCTATGCCGAAGTTTTGCAAGGACTGAGCTTTGATCGAATTGCTGGCATTCCCTACGGTTCACTACCAACAGCAACCGGATTAGCCTTGCATCTCAACTACCCGATGATTTTTCCCCGCAAAGAAGTGAAAGCCCACGGCACTCGCCGCGTAGTTGAAGGCGACTTCCAGCCTGGCGAAACGATTATTGTGGTGGATGATATTTTAATTAGCGGCAAAAGCGCGATGGAAGGAGCAGCCAAGCTGCAATCCGTCGGACTAAAAGTGCAAGATATCGTTGTGTTTTTAGATCATGAACAGGGAGTCAAAGACCGCTTGCAAGCCAATGGCTATCAAGCCCACTCAGTTTTGACCATTTCTGAAGTGATTGAAACTCTCTATCAAGCCGATCGGATCAATGAAGCCCAACTGCAAGCATTTACAGAAACCTGATCTGGTTTCTTGATGATGGATCTCTGGTCAGCTTTAATAGGTCTTCAACCCTTGTATACGCTATCATACAAGGGTTCTGGTCTTCAGCTTGTTGCGATGCCGTTCGCGGAGCGTTGCCATGCAAATCGCCCAATCTAAACCCGCACTGAGCCTGCCGGATCATACCCAGCTTCCAGAATCGGACGGCAGCTTTGTGAAAAATTTTCAGGAACATCCACAAAGCTTGCTGTTGACCAGTTCCATTTGTCCAGTTTTAGACCTACTTCATCCCGATGGTCAGTATGCGATCGGGCAAGATTGCGGCATTTACTGGCGACTGACTGAACCGCCCGAACGCGGGGCAGAAGCGCCCGACTGGTTCTATGTGTCAAATGTCCCACCGCTGCTAAATGGTGAACGCCGTCGATCTTACGTGATGTGGCAAGAGATTATTGCTCCCTTAATTGCGATCGAGTTTACCAGCGGTGATGGGAGTGAAGAACGCGATACCACGTCCCCGTTTAAGGGCGATAGTTCAAAGGCAGGCAAATTTTGGGTCTATGAGCAGGCTGTGCGTATCCCCTTTTACGCGATTTATGAAGTAGAGAAGGCGGCGGTAGAAGTCTATCAATTGGTTGGCGATCGCTACCAACTGTGCAACCCAAATCAGCGCGGGCATTATCCAATTCCATCCTTGGGGGTAGAACTGGGCATCTGGCAAGGGCAATATCTCAACCAGAGGCTGCCGTGGCTGCGCTGGTGGGATGATCAAGGTAACTTGCTGCTGACGGGTGAAGAGCGCGCAGCGCGAGC
Organism: Aphanocapsa sp. GSE-SYN-MK-11-07L; assembly: GCA_019359715.1. Lineage (GTDB taxonomy): Bacteria > Cyanobacteriota > Cyanobacteriia > Thermosynechococcales > Thermosynechococcaceae > JAHHGS01. The sequence goes on from JAHHGS010000143.1 coordinate 9,041, forward strand.
CAATCAACGGGTAGAGCGGCTAGCCTCGAAGCTGCGAGAATTGGGAGTTAATCCTGACGAACTGTGAATTGAACTTAATTTGATGTGCGATCGCTGGAAACCTGTTTGGCCTTTTTGCGGGTAACTGCCAATGTTCAAGCAGCTTTAGCAGCGCTGATCAAAGCTAATGCAGGAGTAGGTTGATGCAAATCAATACGATGCTGGTAGCAGGGGCAAGTCGTGGAATTGGGCTGGCGGTAGCTGAGCATTTTGCCCCAAAAACTAATCGATTGCTGTCAGTATCGCGGACGCCTGCACCCGTTGGAGAGTGGATTGCAGCCGATTTATCTTTGCTGGTCGGGGTTGAAACTGTTGCCAAGGCAGTGGGTGATAGCGGGTTAGAGGCATTGCTCTACATGGGCGGCACCTGGGAAAGCCATGCCTTTACCAGCCACTACAGCTTTGAGGCTTGCTCAGATGAAGATATTGATCGCGTGATTGCGGTCAATCTAGTTGCACCGATTCGGCTAGTCAAAGCCTTGCTGCCTGCTCTGCGACGCTCTAGCAATCCCAAGATTATTTTGATGGGAGCGCTCTCAGGACTCGATAACTTTTCGGGACGGGAAGTGGCGAACTCTGCTTCTAAGTTTGGCCTGCGGGGAGTCGTGCATTCACTCCGCGAAGAACTGCGATCGCAGCAAATTGGCATTACCGTGATTAATCCTGGCAATGTCGGCACCCCAGAAGTATTGGCAGACCTGGCAGCAGGTGGCTTGCTCGGTGGTGAAGCGATTCCCCTAGCGGATTTGCTGAAGATTATCGATTGCGTTCTGTCGCTGTCGCGGGCAACCTGCATCAAAGAAATTGACGTGCCAGCCATGTTGGGAGAAGGCGCGTAGGGCTAAAAGCAAGAATCATGGGCAGCATCATCTAGCCGATTCCGCTATTTATTGCTTGCAGGATGACTCGTCAAAAACAACCCCCAAGGATTTAAGCGCAAAGTGCTAGCTGATCACTATGGCAAAAAATACCCCAGACTGAGGGTCTGGGGATTTTAGCTTCTTGCGTAACTGCTGGTTGCGCTTTTTTAGTTGTCTGAGTCGGGCTGATGCTTGCCTAGACTTGCTATTCCGCTGTCTACCACTGCGGGGCGACTCCCAAGATTTGAGTCTCATGATTGTTTGCTCCAAGCTGGTCTTTTATTGTAGCTTTCCTGCGAAGTTTACAAAAACCGCAGGAGCCAGAAAAAAGCTTTTGGCGATCGCTGTTTGGGACTAGCGCTCAGTTTGCATGGCGTGCTGGTGGCAAGCAACCTGGGTTTCTTCCCACTCAAGTACGAGAGCATTTTCGGTTTTTGTAGCTGCATTTGTCACCAAAACCGTAATTTCTCTAGGAGAGTAACCTTCCTCTAAAAGTTCTTGGTACAGCGGTTGCATCCAACCTTGCATCTCCTTATAGATTGTCTCTGCTCTTGAGGTGTACTTAAAGTTTTGGTCGAACAGGCTAGCCATAAGTCGGAAGGAAGATTGTAGGATTGCTCACTTTATGTACTAACTTAGCTCAGTCTACTTCTGAGGGGAGGGCAATTCCAAGTTTATCTAGCATTTGAGCCAGGCAGAATTGCACTTATGGTTTAGCAGTCAAAGAAGCGCTAAATAAGTCTAAAGGCAAGTGACCATAGGTATCATTCACGCCTTGCTCGAAATCTGACTGGCAGGAGACTAAGACCCCCCGATGGGGGCCAGTGTAGGCATCTCGATAGCAGCGGCCGGTGCTGGGATTGAACTTGAGGTAAACCGGCCCGGCTAGGGGATCAAATTGAAGGTCTGCCTGCTGATCCAATGCTTGCAGGTAGCTGGCTAAGCCTTCAAGGCCGTCTGTTAGCGAATCAGCGCAAACTCCAAAGATTTGTCGATCGCTTTCTTTTACCACCACTTGCAAGGCTTGTTGAAGTTGCATTTGTTCTTCTGGAGTGGCAATCTGAGGCGGCTCTGAGCAATTGTAGGCTTCTAGCAAGGCTTGGGCGGTTGCTAAATTCAGCATCGGTTTCGGATCATTTCAAATTTGTCTACTCAGTAAGCAGCAATCAAGTACGGTTTTCTGGGAATTATAGAAATTGGCACCTTAGCTATCTTAAAAGTAGGGTAAATTGCCAGTAAATTGACTTTATATTTTGACTTTGAACCTAAAAACCTATGCCTGCCGCCGACTTTAAAGACTATTACAGCGTTTTGGGGGTCAGCAAAGATGTTAGCGAAGCCGAAATTAAAAAGGTGTTTCGCAAGCTGGCCCGCAAGTATCATCCTGACCTGAATCCGGGCGATCGCGCTGCTGAAGCCAAGTTCAAAGAAATCAACGAAGCCTACGAGGTGCTGTCTGACCCCGAAAAGCGCCAAAAGTATGACCAATTTGGTCAATATTGGCAGCAAGTCGGTTCAGGGAATGGGCAGCCCGACATGGGCGACTTTGATTTTAGTCAGTACGGCAATTTTGACGAATTCATCAATGAACTCCTGGGTCGGTTTGGCGGCATGGGTGGCCCCGCTGGCAGCTATCGCACTGGCGGCCCAACGGGCTTTGGCGGGTTAAATGACTTTGCAGGCTACAGCAGTGCAGCCGCCGACAGTGAAGCCAAGCTGAGTCTTAGCTTTTCAGAAGCCTTACGCGGGGCGGAAAAGCGTTTGGTTTTGCCGGGAGGAGAAAATATTACGGTGCGGATTCCCGCCGGTACGAAGCCAGGCAGCCGGATTCGGGTTAGAGGCAAGGGGCAAGTCAACCCGATCGCCCAAAGTCGCGGCGACCTCTATTTGATTGTTGATTTGCAGCCCCACTCATTTTTTAGCTTTGCGGGCGACAATTTAACCTGCGAGTTGGCGATCGCCCCGGATGAGGCAGTCTTGGGCGCTCAAGTCGACTTGCCAACTCCCCAAGGCCTGGTCAAACTGAATATTCCGGCTGGCACCAAATCTGGACAGTCGTTGCGCCTGCGCGGTAAAGGTTGGCCGCAACCCAAGGGCGACCATAGCGATTTGCTGGTCAAAATTCAGATTGCCCCACCCAAGGAGTTGAGTGCAATCGAGCGATCAGCCTACGAGCAAATTCGAGCCAATCGCAGCTCCGATCCCCGCCCTCATCTGCGAGACTTGAAGCTATAAGCACTTTCCCGCTCAGCCCCTTAATCTGGGGTAAGTTTGAACTTTCAAATGCTTTGGGACAATTTCACCTCTAAGGCTAAATCAGGTGATTAGATGACTCCACTCCCAGGAATCTTGACTGCTTTCACATTTGGACTGTCAGGAATGCCTGGGGTGGACACACCCTTGCTGGTAAATGAGCGCAAATTTACTACTGCGGTTCAGCCATCTGCATTTCTGAATCTTACAGACCTACCTGCTGGTTTTATCGGGGTGCCTGGTGCTCTGAAGTCATTTTTCACCCAGGGCGCTAACAACATTGTCAAAAGCCATTTTGGTGCTGGCGTTGGGTCAGTGCAAAATTTTACTGCCTTTTTCAATCCTCAGACTGCCACCATTGTTCTGGGATTTACAATCAATCTGCCCAATCAGACCTCCGTGAATAAATTTGATGCGAGTCTGCGACAGCCTGCTGCTTTGCAAGAATTTTCAGAGGCAGTCAGCCAGAGTGCGACCTTTCTCGGCAAAGTCACGATTAAGGACAAAAAAGTCCTGTCGGATCTGCCTTCAGAGGTTGGCGATGTGGCAACGGGGATGACGATCGCCGCTGAGGCTGGGGGATTACCCCTGCTTGTGGATACAATTTCTTTTCGTCGGGGCAAAATAGCAGCCTTGTCTCTGGTTGGGAGCTTAAATGCTAGGAACAAGGCAATCAGGATTGCAGAAGTCGCCCTTAAGATGGACCAATATCTTCGCTCAAATAGCTCCAGATAGAGACAACAAAGCAACTTCCCAAACCAGTTGGGGTTGGGCGTAACCAAGCAAGTGTTGGCGGGTTTGCTCTAGCACTTGCAAAACAGCAGGCTGCCTTAGCTGTTGCCAGTAGGCGTGTTGTAAGTAATCGACCAGCCAAAGCTGCGCTTCTAAATCCAGGGTTTGGCTGATTTGGCGCCCTCGTTCGAGGGCGGCTCTGACCGAACTGGGCACTTCAAGACAGGTTTGCAGGAGTTCTGGGTCGAGGGCTTGGTATTGCTGCCAGTCAGCGATCGCTGCCCCCGGACTGCCCTGAGCCATTTGGAGAATCTGGGGATGCTCCAGAATTTCTGCGTAGCCAGCTTGGGTAAGTACCTGCTGGATCTGAGCTTGCTGAAGCCGATAAAAGGGAATCCGCTGGCATCGAGATACCAATGTCGGCAACAGGCTAACTTCACCAGGGGCAATTAAAATCAGGCTGGCTTGCCCTGGTTCTTCAAGGGTTTTGAGTAAGCCGTTAGCGGCCGCTTCTGCCATTGTTTCTGCTTGCTCTAGCACGACGAGCGATCGCGGAGCTTCTAGGGGCGGACGGCTTAAGAACCTGGTAATTTCTCGAATTTGCTCTAGCCGAATTTGCGGGCGAGTCTTAGGCAGAGCTTCGCCCTTGGCTAACAGAGCTGGCCGAGTGACAAGCTTCCCCTGTTGCAGATAAGTCGGCTGAATCCAAAGCAGGTCAGGATGATTGCCAGCCTCTAGGCGCTGATCGGTGAGCCTGCCGCCCGCCGCCTTCAGAATTGCCGCCAAGAAACTGCGGGCAGCCAAACTGCGCCCGACCCCGTCTGGGCCAGCGAATAAGTAGGCGGGAGCCAACCGCTGACGGGCGATCGCCTGGGTCAGTAGCTCAACCGCCTGGGGTTGCCCGACTAGAGCGGCAAAAGCTGCGGATACCACTGCTGAAGCCTCTGGCTCAAAAGGGTCTGAATCTGTTCAAATACAACTTGTTCACTTTGACTGGCATCAATCCGGACAATCCGCTCTGGGTGCTGGTGCAGCAAAGCCTGAAAGCCATGTTGGACGCGCTGATGAAAGCTGAGCGTGGCCGACTCCATTCGATCTAAATCTTTGTTCCGTTGCTGGGCCCGCCCTAAACCAATCGAAACCTCTACATCCAGCCAAAACGTCAGGTCGCTGGTCAGCCCGCCAGTGGCAATTTGGTTGAGTTGCTGAATCAAGCTCAGGTTGAGTCCGCGTCCATAGCCCTGGTAAGCAATGGTGGAATCAGTAAACCGATCGCAGAGCACCAGCCCACCCGCCGCCAAATGGGGTTTGAGCAAATACTCAACGTGCTGGGCCCGGTCGGCCGCGTAAAGCATTAACTCTGCCCGGTCGTGCAAGGTTTCCTGAGTGGCGGGGCTCAGCAAGAGCTGGCGCAGATATTTGCCCAGCTCCGTCCCGCCTGGCTCACGGGTAATTAGCAGCGGGTCAGGCAAGGCAGGCGTGGTTTGTCGGAGTTGATCCAGCCAGCCGCTGGCGCTTAGCCAGGCCTGCGATCGCCGAATCTGGCTGGTTTTGCCACCCCCTTCTACCCCCTCAAAGACAATCAGTTTGCCAGACATGTCGAAATCAAAACTAAATTTAACTCAGACTTAATAATCACATATCGCCACTACGACAACAGTTGGCAGAAATTATTTTTTGAAACCTTTGCTCCATCAGAGTTTTGATAAATAATCTTAATTAATCTTGGCGGCAGGTGCGATCGCAGCCTGTCGCTGCAATCTCAAGCTGGTCGCTGTTCAAGCCCTGCCAGCGGCTGCCAAATCAGCCAGAAATTAGACCGTCCCTCTGGTTCTAAGCCACACCGTTTAGAATTTGGCCTGTCGAGTTGGTTATCATAGGGGCAATCTGTAAACTCCACTGCTCAGATTTACTATGGCCCGTTACACGCACTTACTCACCGTGGCTCTATCGCCTAGTCGGTTGCGTCAACAACTGGTGGAGACTCTCGAAACCTGCCACCTGGAAGTGGTTCACATCACGCCAGAATATGTGATGGCAAGGGAAATTCCCCATGCTGGGATGCCCTTTCCGCAGCTTGTGACGATCGAGGTATTGGTCGATCACACAACGGCAACGGAAACAGAGACTCAATGTACGTTTGTGGTTAAGAACGAAGAGCTACCGCTGAAGTCCAACAATCACTGCTTTCAGATCTACGAAAAAGTCAGCGAGGCGTTAGCAGAAAACGAGAACTGGCATCTAGTCAAGAGTGTGAAAAGTTGAGCGCAGCAAGAGTGAGTTTGTAACCACACAAATCGAGCTTAGCGCCATCATGCCGCCAGCGATCGCCGGACTGAGCATAATGCCAAAATTGGGCAACAACACCCCGGCAGCAACCGGAATCCCAATTAAGTTGTAGGCGCAGGCCCAAAACAGATTTTGCTGAATTTTTCGGAAGGTCTGTCGGCTAAGACGAATCGCCATAGCAACATCGGTCAGGCGAACGGCTCCGCCAGAAACAGCCCACATTAAGACAATTTGAGCTGCCTCAATTGCGACATCGGTGCCGGAAGCGAGGGCAATTCCAACATTGGCTTGGGCTAAGGCCGGCGCGTCGTTAATGCCATCGCCAATCATCGCCACTTGCTGGCCGGCAGCTTGGAGTTGAGCGATCGCCGCCGCTTTCGCCTCTGGGCGGACATTGGCCAAGATCGACTCAGCCGGTAGTCCCAGTGGCGCCAGCACTGCTTGCGCCACCACCGCTTGATCGCCAGTTAACACCATCACTTTTAGACCCAGAGCTTGGAGCTGAACCACGGTGGCCACTGCATCGGTTCGGAGTTGATCGGTGAGGGCGATCGCCCCTACGCAAGCCCCTTCTATTGCCACATAGACTGAGCTGCTGCCTTTAGCGGCCCAAGTTTGCCCCCAATCAATCCCAGCCGCAGCAATCGTCATCCCCTGCTGCTGCAGCCAAGCTGCTGATCCGAGGCAAACGGTTTTTTCGGCCACCTGAGCAACTGCTCCCCGGCCCGCTTCAGTTTGGTAGTCTGAACTCGGCGGCAGGCTGAGTCCCTGGGCGGCCTGCAAAATTGCCTCTGCCAAGGGATGGCGGACGCCTTGCTCAACGCTGGCTGCCGCTTGCAGTAAGTCTGGTGCCGACCAGCCCTCTGCTAGCCAGTAGGCTTGGACAACTGGTTTGCCAACGGTTAGGGTGCCGGTCTTGTCAAACACAACGGTATTAAGCTGTTGAACTCGCTCCAGCACATCGCCGCCCCGAATCAGCAGCCCGCGCTCAGCCCCTAAACTAGTGCCAACCAGAATCGCTGTCGGTGTAGCCAAGCCCAGCGCACAGGGACAGGCTACAACCAGCACCGCGATCGCCAGTTTTAAGCTCAGCAGCAGTGGGTCAGTCGGAGTCTCAGCCATGCCATGCAGATGCCCGATGCTAGTGTGTACGGCAGGCAGCGGCAAGAACTGACCCCAGCCATACCAGACCAGAAAGGTTAGGGTCGCGATCGCCAGTACTCCGTAGGTAAAATAGCTAGCCACAGTATCGGCTAGCCGCTGAATTGGGGCTTTTCGCATTTGAGCGGCTTCGACTAAAGCAATAATTTGGGCCAGGGCTGTTTCAGCGCCGGTTCGAGTCGCCTCTAGAATGACAGCTCCAGATTGATTGAGGGTTCCAGCCATCACGAAATCACCCGCCGCTTTCGCCACCGGCATCGCTTCGCCGGTCAGCATTGACTCATCGGCGAGGGTTTGCCCCAACTGCAAGCGCCCGTCAACCGGAAACCGATCCCCTGGTAAAACTTGCAGCCAGTCTCCAACTTTTACCTGCTGGACTGGAATCTCAACCGTTTGGGATGAATCAACGGTTTTTAGCCAGCGCGCCACTGTTGGTTGAAGCGACAGCAAGGTCCGCAATGATTCTCCCGTCTGCGATCGAGCGCGTTCTTCCAGCGATCGCCCTAGCAAAATAAAGCCAATAATCATGACTGGCTCATCGAAGAAGCATTCCCAGCCCAAGCGAGGGATGAATAAAGCCGCCAAGCTGGTCAGGTAAGCCGAGCCAGCCCCTAGGCTGATCAGGGTGCTCATGTTAGGCGCACCGTGGCGCAACCCTTGCCAGCCCTCTCGCAGAATCGACCAGCCCGGCCCCAACAGCGCCACGGTGGCCAAACCGGCATGAAACCAGAGCGTACTCAGCACGGGCAGGGCTAAACCACCCATTTGTTCCAGATGCCCAATCGTTGAGCAGAGCAGCAGGGCGATCGCCAAGTCTAATCTTTTAGGGCTGGGATCAGCTTTTACTGCCTGATTTAAGCTTTGATCCCCAGATTGAAATCGGACTTGGCTTGCAAATCCAAGCTGAGTTAATATCTCGGCTAGCTGCTCTGGGGTAGTGATCCCCAGCTCAGCTTCCACCATTGCTGTTTGTGTAACTAAATTAACCGCCGCCGTCAAAACGCCGGGCTGCTGCAACAGTCGTTTTTCAACCGTCTGCACACAACCAGCGCACCGCATGCCTGCAACATCGAGAGCAACCGTCAGCTTGGCAGACGTTTGCTCAGCTTCAGAGCCGCTAAGCAATCTAGATTGCTCCATGGTTTAGGTTAGTAAATACATAAAACAGCTCAGCCAGTGAATCCGTTTCATGTTAAGCCAATTTTTCGGGTCTTTGCTTGGCCTTGGTCAGGCATCGCAGCGCTGATTTAAACCTGGTCGATTAAAAACCATTGATTAAGAAGCAGTTAAGCGCTTGTAAAGACTTAATTCTGTGCCTTGAGCATTCCAGTAGACTTGATCAAAAATTTGGTGCAAAATATAAAGTCCCCGTCCGCATTCTGCTTCAACACAGGGGGGGCAGTTGGCTTGAATAACGCTGGTATAGTGGGGCTGAAATCCACAGCCCTGATCGGCAATTACCCACCAAAATTGACCCTCAACAGCAGAGTAGCGTACCAAGATTAACTTGCTGGGATCAAGCTTATTGCCATGCTTAGCTGCATTAACAAGGGCTTCATGCAGGCCTAACCTCAACTCTGACTTGGTTTGAATCAGGTCTGGAATCTCGCCCAGCAATAAATCTAAAACGGGTTGGAGAAAAAGAGTAGAAGCGAAACTAAGTGTTGTCCAACGGTGAATAACTAGAGGTTCTGCAATGGTAGTCACGCGACGAGTCCCTCAACTCTTAGATCGAAAGCCTTACTCTGAAGCTCAGAAAGAGCGCTTTCCTAACAGACTGCTGATTATTTGTAAAAACCTTATGCCCCAGAAAACTAACTCGGCTTTCTGCGTAAAGGTGCTTAAGAAAACCAGGAATGTAACTGTTTTCATTCTACCCAAATCTATCCAGTTTAGACAATAGGCTAGGCTGAACAACTTCCCGTCGATTGCGCTTTCAATCATCAAGTTTATTGGTTGAAATCTTTACTCCGCAAGGAGTTCAAACAATAAATTGTTGCTTGCGCTATCAAAAACTGGTGTAATTGGTACAGTCCTGACTCAGCCGTAACGTCGATAGCGAATTTAAATTTTTATTGAATTTATTAATTGCTTTCAAAATGCCCCTTAAGCAGTTGTCCTGACTAAGACTCGCTCTGGTTGCGGCTGCTAGTAGGAAATCGCGATCGATATAAATTAATAATCTGTTGAGCAACTTCTTTTATCGTTAACTTATCCGTATCAATGGCGATCGCGTCTTCAGCTTGCCGCAAAGGCGCGTGGATCCGATGGCTATCGCGATAGTCTCGTTCCCCAATGTCCCGGGCAATTTGGGCTAAATCAACCTCTGGGATTCCCTGCTGCTGAAGCTGCTGCTGCCGACGCTGGGCCCGCTCTTGGACTGAAGCGGTTAAAAAAATCTTCAAGCCAGCCTCAGGAAAAACATTCGTGCCAATATCTCGCCCTTCCATGGCGACTCCCCCCTGACGCCCATAAGTCTGTTGCTGCTGCACCAGAGCTTGCCGAACCGCAGGCTGAGCCGCAATTTCTGAAACGTTAGCCGTTACCTCCAGGCTCCGAATCGTCTGGGTGACATCTTGCCCGTCAATTCGCACTCGCAGCCCAACCTGCGGATCGGGGATCAACTGAATTTGGCTCTGGCTGACTAGCTCAGCGATCGCCACGCGGTCTTGCAGAGAAATCCCCGATTGCTGCACTAGCCAAGTTACGGCTCGGTACATAGCGCCCGTATCCAGATAAAGTAAGCCCAAGGCTTGAGCACAAATCCGAGTCACGGTTGATTTGCCCGCTCCGGCCGGCCCGTCGATCGCCAAAATTGGCTTGCGGGCATCCAGCAGCGTGTTGTCGATCAAGCGCGTGGCCCCTAAACGCACGGCGATCGCCAATATCCCGACTTGATCAATGGTTTCGAGCGGATTTAAAGTGAGGGGATCAACCAGTTCCAGATATTCGGGGCTTAGATCGGGGTCTTGACTGAGAATTTTCTCGACGGAATCAATTAAAGACCGGGCCAGCCGATCCCCTTGCTGAAACGCCTGCTGAGCCGCCTGTAAACTTTGGTTTAAGCGCGTTGCCTGCTGGCGCTGGCGATCGCTAAGGTACTGATTGCGAGAACTGTAGGCTAAACCACTGGCTTCCCGAACAATTGGGCAAGCAACAATCTGAACTGGAAAATTGAGGTCTGTGACCATTCGCCGCAAGATGGCCAGTTGTTGAGCGTCTTTTTGCCCAAAATAAGCCCGCTGTGGCTGCACCAAATGCAGCAGACGCGCCACAATCGTTGCCACTCCTTCAAAATGCCCCAGCCGCGATCGCCCGCATAACACTTGAATCATTGCCGATGGCGGTACCACGCGCGTTCCTTGTTCTGTGCCGTCTGGAAATAAAATATCTACGGTTGGGGCAAAAATTGCATCTACACCCGCCTGCTGGCAAAGCAATTGGTCTTGTTCAAACTGGCGCGGGTACTGGGCTAAATCTTCGTGCAGGCTAAATTGCAGCGGATTCACAAAAATACTGACAATCACAATCTGGTTGGCCTGCCGGGCCCGCTCGATCAGACTCAGATGCCCAACGTGCAAAGCCCCCATTGTTGGCACTAGCCCCACCGACGATGAGGCAGCTAACTCTAAAAAGCAGCGCATGCCAGCCAGAGTTTTAATCGTAGTCAGAGAATGAGCAGCCATAAATGAGCGATCGCAGGGTTGATAAAGAAGCTTCTCCGCTCTAAAGAAAAGTTGAACTTTTTTCCTATTCTCTCAAGCATTGTCCGCAACCGCCCATTTAACCTTCAGTCAGCATAAATAATGGTTGCTTTAGCGAAAAGGGGGAGAATACATCAGTCCACCCTTAATCCACAGCTTATTTAAGCCCCGATCTAGGTTGAGGGGAGTCTTGGGGCCAAGGTTGCGATCGTAGATCTCTCCGTAATTACCGACGTGCTTAACAATCCGGGCAGCAAAATCTCCTGACAGACCCAGCCCTTGCCCTAAGTTGCCTTCTACTCCCAAAAAGCGCCGGATGGTTGGATCTTGGCTTTTCAGATTTTGATTCAAGTTGGCGGCGTTCAGCCCCAGTTCCTCTGCTTCCATCGTGGCGTAAATCACCCATTCCACCACATTTTGCCAACTGGCATCGCCCTTGACTACGGCTGGAGCGAGGGGTTCTTTAGATAATAGGGTCGGTAAAATTAGGTTTTGATCCGGGTTGGGGAGCAGGGTGCGGCGCGAAACCAAAGCGGAGCGATCGGCAGAAATTGCATCACAACGTCCCTCTGCGTAGGTTGCAAAAGCGGTATTAACATCTTCAAACACAATCGGCGTAAATTTAATTCCCAGCTTGCGGGTTTGATCGGTCAAATTTTGCTCATGGGTTGTCCCCGTTTGCAGACAAATCGACTTGCCCCCCAAGTCTTTGAGCGATTGAATGCCCTGATTTTGACGCACCATCACGCCCTGGCCGTCGTAGAAGACAATGGGGGCAAATTTAAGCCCAATGCTAGTGTCGCGACTAGCGGTGAGGGTCGTATTGCGACTGAGAATATCAATTTCACCGGTTTGGAGAGCCGTAAAGCGCTCTTTGGCATTCAGGTTGCGAAATTCGATCGCCTCTGGATCGTTAAATAGGGCAGCCGCGATCGCCCGACAAATATCAACATCTAAGCCAGCGTAATTTCCCTGCTGATCAACAAAACTAAAACCGGGGACTTCACCACTTACCCCGCAAATTAATTGTCCGCGACTGAGAATGGTTGAAAGCCTGCCCGTGGTTTGGGCTGCGGTTAGACCGCTATTGGGAGCAGGTGGAGCATCTCCTGCGCAGGCAGATAACGGCAAAAGTAGAAGAGTAATTGCTAGCCACCTGCCAAATTTGTTGAGAGTTTGCTGCATTGTTTTGTTTCAAGCCCAGCCCTGCTAGACAAACAATAGCAGCATCGCCGTCCAGGTTCTAGAACTCTTCAGCTTTCAACTCAGCCAATGGAACTGCAAATCATGTTCAGAGATTCAGCGATTCAAGATTATTCAACCGCCATTGCTGGCTGTTGCAGCATCCCCACCAATTGCTCAATTCCTTGTTGAATATGGCGGCTAACCGTGATTGGACTAACGCCAATGCTGCGAGCCACTTCCTGGCGCGTCAGTTGATTGATGAAAACGCCTTCAATCATTTGGCGGGTGCGCTCTTCAAGCTGATCCAGGGCTTGGTGCAGTTCTAGGGCTTCTTCGTCGCGCTGCTGGCGGGGATGGGTATCTGGCAGGCTGTCTTCTAGGGTCGAAGCTGTATCACTATTTTGATAGCGGGAGCTAGGGTGAACAGTATTCAGGCTAAGCGGGGCCCGGTTGATCATCGCCATCCGCACCGATCGCCATTCTTCTAGGGAAACTTCTAAATGCTGGGCAATTTGAAGCTCACTGGGAGGATAACCAAGGCTGATTGTTAATTCTTGCCGAGCCTTTTGTCCGGCTTGATGCAGTTGCAGCCAGCGGCGGGGAATTCTGACGGAGTGGGCGCGATCGCGCAGAAAGTGTAAGATTTCGCCCCGAATGTAGGGAACCGCAAACGAGCTAAAGGCACAGCCCTGGGCGGGGTTAAAGCGTTCAATTGCCGAAATGAGTCCGAGATAACCGCACTGCTCAAGGTCTTCGTAGGGTTGAGAGCACTGGCGAGAAACCTGATGAGCTACTTTTCGCACCAGACCCATGTTCAACTGAACCAGTCGATTTCGCAGTTGAACGGAGGGGCGCTGCTGGTAGGCAACAAGCAGTTCCATGGTCTGAGAAAGGTTTTTCGTGCGTTGAGCTAGCTTGTCCATGAGGTTTACTGGGGGGTGTAGAGCAACAAACTTATCGTTGTATTTATCTTTGTTCAAACCCCAGCGATCGCACCATCGTTAATTCACGGTACTTTTTTAATCCAGATAGGGACGAGATCAGCATAAACACGGAAGTCGCCGGTTTAGGCTGGGCAAATCAAGCCGAGTTATCTGAAAAATTGCAGCTATTTTGGGCTAACTCAAGCCCAAATTAAAGACCTCGCAGCAGGGATGAATTTGCTCTCATTTATCTGTCAATCAAAACTGCTGATTTGCCTAGCCACGAACCGCGTTGCAGAGGGTTAAAGAATTTTTGGCTTCAGAATTTTTAACAAAAGCGGGGGCCAAACCCGATTAATGTAACAAACTAGGGGTTAAAAACGCCTTGTGTAAAACTTTTGCAAACTTTTAGTCGTGGGACTGGAAATTATAAAATGAGCAGTAATTTGGCAACGAAATTGCGCGAAGGTACCAAGAAGTCTCACACGATGGCTGAGAACGTGGGCTTTGTCAAATGCTTCTTAAAGGGCACCGTTGAAAAAACCTCCTACCGCAAGCTGGTTGGCAATCTCTACTTTGTATATTCTGCGATCGAAGAAGAGATGGAGCGGCTCCGGAATCACCCGATTGTCGGCAAAATTTATTTTCCTGAGCTGAATCGTAAGCAGAGCCTGGAGCAAGACCTAGCCTTCTACCACGGCAGCAACTGGCGGGAGCAGGTGCAAGCCTCATCGGCGGCTCAAGCCTACGTGCAGCGGATTCACGAAATTGGCAATACCGCTCCTGATCTGCTGGTGGCTCACTCTTACACCCGCTATCTGGGCGATTTGTCCGGTGGGCAAATTCTGAAAGGCATTGCCGAGCGCGGCATGAACCTATCCGATGGTCAGGGCACGGCCTTCTACAACTTCCCGACTATTTCTGACGAAAAAGCCTTCAAAAACAAGTATCGTCAGGCGATGAACGACTTACCTGTAGATGAGGCCACCGTGGAGCGGATTGTCGAGGAAGCCAATGCCGCCTTTGGTATGAACATGAACATGTTCCAAGAGCTAGAAGGCAATCTGATTAAAGCGATCGGGCTAATGCTGTTCAACAGTTTAACTCGCCGCCGCGCACGGGGCAGCACCGAGCTCGTAACCGCTGAATAGCCTTGGCTCCAGCAACCTGAATCTTAAAAAAGCCGCCCTTGTGAGGGCGGCTTTTTTAACTAATTAATCAGCACTTTTCAAACCTTTGCTCACATCGCGATCGCAGGTTAAGCCAAGCCTAATTTTTCTAGCACGGGTCGAGTGGAAACAATATGCTTGCCTAAACCTAGTTTTTCGGGTTCGACTCCGAGCGCCAGCGCCACCAACTGCGGTAAATGTAAGACAGGCAAGCCCAGTTTCTGCCCGATCGCCTGTTCCACTTCTGGCTGACGTGAGTCCAGATTCAAATGGCAGAGTGGACAGGGCGTGACTAGGCAATCTGCCCCGGCGGCGATCGCCTCCTGAATCCGTCCGCCGGCCATTTTGAACGAAGCTTCTGTGGCATAGCTGGCTAAGGGCCAACCGCAGCATTGAGTCCGTCCCTGGAAGTAGACTGGCGTTGCTCCCACCGTCCGAAACACATTCTCCATTGATTCCGGCTGGAATGGGTCATCAAAGGGCAGCGACGCTTGTGCCCGCAGCAAATAGCAGCCGTAAAAAGCGGCGCACTTTAGCCCGGAGAGCTGCTTTTTGACCCGTTTTTCCAAGGCTTCTAGCCCATAGTCGCCCACCAGAGCCCAGAGCAAATGTTTAACCTCCGTACTGCCCTGGTAGGGAGAGCAGCCTTGCTGGGTTAATAGCCCGTTAATCTGCTGCACATAGTCTGGATTTGAGGTTTGCGAGGCTTTGAGCCGATCGTCAACGTGCCCAATTACGCCTTGGCAGGTGCTGCAATGGGTTAGCAGAGGTAAATTTAGCTGTTCGGCCAGGGCAATATTGCGGGCATTGACGCTGTCTTCCAAAAGCTGTGAGTCTTCTTTGAAGGTGCCGGAACCGCAACAGGCGGCTTTTTTTAACTCCACCAGTTCAATTCCCAAGGCTTGGGTCAGTTCGTGGGTAGACAGATACAGCTCCCGGCAGGCTCCCTGAGCCACACAACCGGGAAAATAGGCATACTTGAGCGCAGCAGGCATAGGACTTTGCTAAAAATGAGCAGCTTGTGACCAGATTCTAACCTTAGATTAGCGATCGCTACTCCGATCAATCTTCCAGGCAGAATTGATTTTTGGTCAAAGCCCTGCGTCAAGGCATCATTAAACTTTAAGCCTCACCTTTAAGCAAAATCGCGCTAGTTGAGATGTTGCTGGAAGTGGGTCTTCAAGTCAGCGGCTAGGGCTGGGACTTGAAGGGCACGGCGCACCAAATCGTCATCCGCCTTCCGCACGTAGATTTTCACAATGTCAGCAACGGTGATGTTGTTTTGATCGCGGCTGATCTGCTCGATCGCATCCCCAGCACCAACCTCCCCTTCTTGCACCACCGAGAAGTAGATGCCGCTCAACTGGCTGTTAAGAAACCGTTTCACCATATCGTCGCGCCCAAACTTGAGATTGAGTTTGAAGCAAGGGAAGCGGGGCTGCGTCACCATCACTTCAGCGGTGCCAATCCGCAAGCGATCGCCGATATTCACGGTCGTTTCTAGCAAGCCCTCGATGGTCAGATTTTCGCCAAACGCGCCCCAAGGTAAGGCTTGATTGGGAAGTTCCTGCTGCCAGTAAGGGTAATGCTCCTTGGGATAGGCGTAAATCGCTTTCTCGATCCCGCCATGCACCGTCAAATCTGCCTGCTGGTCACCATCTAGATTGAGCGATCGCATCATCACTCGTCCCGCCACAGGCTGCTTAAAAATCCCCGTTGTGACTGGCTTTCCCTTCCAAATCACTTCGCGTGGTAAGCCAACACAGACTGAAATTAATTTCATAGACTAGCCTCAACAACACGGCTTAGCAAAGGATTGAAGGATTAATCAGATTAATCAGATCACTCCGATCAATACCCCAGTTGACACCACCCTATCTTTGCTGGATGCCCCGCCGAAACTCTCGCATTGCCTCCAGCCTGGAAGTCTCACCCATTAACACACACCGAGTGAGTAATCCCAAATCTAGGGTTGCCAGTTCGGGAATCTGGCTTTTATCAATGCGTTCATAGCCAGATTCCCGCAGGTGGTACAGGCTAAACGCCCCATCTTGCCAAAACCAGACCTCTGGCACGCCCAATGCCTGATAGCGCTGCAACTTGTTGGGGCCGCCACTGGTAAAGACCACTTCGATCAATAGATCAGGAATGGGCTTGGATGCCCCAATGCAATAAGATTCATCAGCCTGAGCTGATACCATACCCTCGCGCTCTTGAGTCATGGAACCCGTTGGCTCAAACTCAATACCAGTTTCCAAGAAAAATAGTTCAATCAAAAACCCAATGAGGCTTTTAAACACTTCATGGTTCCGTCCTGGCATAAGAATTTCAATCGTACCATTGTGATAAAACAAGCGAGAGCCGGGAGAGTCCTCGAAGCCAGCTTGAATCAGCTTGAACTGCTCCCAAGTGCGTCCTGCTAAAACCAGGCGTTGATCGAGTGTTGGGGGTGAGGTTGCAAGGGTCATGGTTTTGTACCTGAGCAACAGGATGCTAGCGACTTTGGGGAGCAGTTTTCGTTGGTTTAGCGTATTATAAGGTGCTTTTCAAGGCGATCGCTCTACCTTTACACCTGCGCCATTACGGCGTTGAGCAGGTCTGCCTTTTTAGCTTGGGCAGCGGCGATCGCTACTCTGATCAATCTCCCAGAATCACCTATTTCTAGGCATAATCGGTTTTCTTTCAAACTGAGTTTGATGAGTTGCCGGATTCTAGAAGCTTGCCAAGCGCTTCAATCGACTGCCGCCAGCCGCTTTCCATCCCGCTTGCGACCACACTTTTCTAAGGGAAGATAGCAACTTATCATTCTATAGCCGCCTTGTATCTTGAAGGTAGAGAGGAAGACCGTTCCGCCTAGGTGTAAAACACCGCTGGTTAGCAAGGCTCTCCTCTTGATCATCCACCATAAACTCGCAAAATCGCTAGGGACACCAAGCCCGC
>JAHHGS010000144.1 GCA_019359715.1 Aphanocapsa sp. GSE-SYN-MK-11-07L
CGTAGTCCGGTCAATTGTATTGTCAACCTGATCTGCGGGCTGATTGCCTATTGTCATCAACCCAAGAAGCCCTCGCTCAACATCAATGAATTTTTCCTGCCTTCGGCTTAGCCCGAACTCAGGTTAAGTAGTTAGACAAAATTAATTACATACGCTTCACCAAATTCTTTCAGCACCTTTTCAACATACTGAACTAAGCTCTGCCAACCTCGATAGGCACTGATCTCAATCCATTAGATTTCATTGAGATTTCATGGGGTACATGGGATTTCAGGGTTTTTGAACCCGAAGGTTTTGAATTTTGGCGATCGCCCCTGAGCGTAGGAGCGATCGCCATTTTTTTAGGCGCTGTGGTTGCCGGGCAGAGTTTGCAGATATTGCTCGACCAGGCGCTGATGAGCTGGCCCATCGCCGTGGAGCAGATAATCCTGAACCAGGGTGAAGTTCCAAAAAATTTTCCGGCCGTTTCTAAACTGAAACCAGTAAATCGGCGAGGGCAGTTGCCTCTGGAGTTCAACCCGCTAGGTTTTGTGGATGTCGAGCCGTGACTGGAGGACGACTGAGCCAACGAAATTAAACTGCTGCTGTTTTTCGATTTTTACTGCCATTATTAAGTGAACCTCCGGTGAATCTGAATGGTTTGTCGGTTGGGGTTGAGCCGATCGCGTGAGTTGGTACCTGTGGCGATCGGCTCCTAATTTGCAAGGGTTTTTAGGGTTTAAAAACGATATTTGGAGTCGGAGTAAAAAAGCCAGCCTCCAGATACACAGTTTTATTCTTGGATGGGGTTTGAATGATGTCTGACACCGCGTTTAGAGGGGTGCCAATTTCCGCCAATCCATTGTCCGCCGTGAATTTGGCTTCTAGATGGGTGAGTAACTTGCAGTTGAAGTCGCATTATTTCACCCGCAGCAGCACGCTACTGTAATCCGGCTTGACGCACTTGTTGATCGCCACTTTTTTCCAAAATGGCCCAAACGATTTGCTCTGTTGCCATCGCGTTGAGCTGGCTGGGTGTTGCAGAAGTTTCACCCTGCCCTTTCATGGCATCTCGCCGCCTGCGATGGGCAATTTGAGGGCTAAAGCTCATTTGCTCCAGACACGGAATCATCTGGGCATTGGCTCTATTTTTGAGCAAGACTAAAAACAATTTACCGGGACTTTCAGGACAATTCTCAAGTCTGGTTGTTAACTCATTCCAGCCAAAGTTAACAGCACTATAGAGCGCCAAAAAAAGCGAAACATATGCCGTAAACAAATCTTTGTCCTGCTTCTGCCAACAGCTATCAACAATTGGTAAGCCCGAATGGTATCTTGTCAAAGCTGCATAGATTTCTGTCCAGAATTTCTTTAGGTTCAAGAAGTAGCGCTGTTGATCTGGCGTGAGAGTTGTGTAAAGAAAGTTGCTAGGAAGGTCAATAATTTCACTCGAACCTAAAACTTCAATTGGCAACATATTAAAACTCCACAAAGAGACTTTTTGAATTGATGCAATGCGCGTAGGTGCTGAGCAAGACCCGCCGATCGTGCCCAACCTGCTCTGCCAAATCAATTGGACTGGCCCCATTGGCGAGAGCATGAGAGATAGCTGAATGCCTGATGGTGTAGGGTCTACGGTAGTCAATTCCTAACCGTTCAAGTACCGTTTTCCATGCCCGTCGATTAAACAAACGGTCATTAATCGGGCCACCTTTAGGGGCTGGAAAAACCAACTGATCGGGCTTGGGTTGCTGTTGCTCGAAGCGAGTTTTTAGCAGCGTTTGAACTGACTGGCTCAGTAAAATCGTCCTCGACTTGCCCGTCTTGGTTGATTTGCGATGTCCCCGACTGACAGCCTCCCCAATCCAGCAGGTTTCAAAGTCGTCGGCAATATGCCGCCACTTCAGCCCAAACGCCTCGCCGGGTCGGCATCCTACGCCAAATAAGAAGGCAACCACGTCAGCATAGTGCGAATAATAGCGATCGCCCTTGAACCCTGCCAGTATTGCCTTGACCTCTGGCAAACTGAAGGGTTTGGTTCGTTGTCTGGGTTGGGGTTTGACCTTGGCAATCTCAACCGTCCAGGGGTTTTGTGGACTGATGTGGTACTGATCTTTTGCCCAATCCCAGCAGCAGGCCAACGTATGCAAATAGGACTTTGCAGTGGTTGGGCTGACGTGTTCAAGCAGGAGCGCTGTAAAGTTGGCGGCGATGGTGGGTGTGACCTGGTGGGCAGACAGGGACAGCGATCGCCGCAGGTGAGAGGCACAACCCTGGTAACGCCTCAAAGAGCCAGGCGCTAGATTCTTGTCTTTCTCCATTGCATGGGTGAAACGCTCAAACAACTCAAGGGCACTGACCTCGGTTGGGTTCCTGCCAATTAGCCGGGGCCGATACTTCAGCAATGTGGGGTCAAAATAGCCAGCCTGAATGTCTAATTCAATCTGAGCCGCCTTCTGTTTGGCGACAGCCCGCCCAGTGGGATTATCATCCACACCACAGCCCAGGGTGTACCGCTTGCCTTGGTGTCGCCATCGCAGTCGTAGCCTGCCATTGTGGTTTTCAACGGTGCATTTCATAGCGGGGTAAACTCCGGGGTAATTTTATAACCCCAGACAGCCCTAAAGCCCTATTTTCGTTGGCTTGTTGACAACAAAAAACGACTCTTAGAAGTTGTCTGGAACTCCTAAAAGCCTTGCTAATTAATGCTTACCCAACCGATGGAGCTAAGCAGACTCGAACTGCTGACCCCCTCAATGCCATTGAGGTGCGCTACCAACTGCGCTATAGCCCCTTGCTTACCGAACCTTCATCATCTCTAAAAGCTGAGCAGAAGTCAAGTTTGGTTTTCAGAGGCTATCAGCCAAACGGATCTGCTTAAATCATAACGACGACTACCGATCGCAAACCTCACTTGCCGTTAGGAGTAACGCTGGTCAATTGATGGCTATTGCTGTTAGGAGTTAAGGCGATGGGAGCTGGCGAGGCAAAAACCTCTCGAATTAGCCGCGCGATCGCCTTGTGCACCAAACCTGTAGCAATCCGCCGCCCCATTTGCTGCGTTTCAGGTTTAATCAAAATTTTGCTTACCACCGGCACCAGTTTCGTCGGTTCAAAGCCAGGCGTATCTTGCAGCAGCCCAACAATCCGCCGCAGATGCTCTAGAGTTTGCGGGGCTGGAGGGGGTGTAACTTGCGGGTTAGAATTGTCCTCCAGTAATCCTAAACTGCGTAAGGTGCTGGTGAGGTTGCCAAGGGCATTGCGGCCCATTAAATCGAGACTTTTGACAACTTCATCCGTGACGCGATCGCGGATAAATTCCCCTCGCTCCGAGAACAAAAACTCAACCGCCTGATCTAAAGCGGTGTTCAAGTCATAATCTTGGCTATCGCGGGCATTTCTGAGCAGATTTTCCAGCCGATTCCAGCGAAAGCTGCCATCCTTAAACAGCAAGTCTTGCAGGCTGGTGCGGAGAGCGGGGGCGGGGTCAGTCAGCAAGCGCTTGGCCACGTAGGGATAAGCAGCGCTCAGTACCTTGAAGTTGGGGTCAACGCCGATCGCAATTCCTTCCACCGTGAGCAGCGATCGCACAATCAGGGCATAGTAAGCGGGCACCCGGAAGGGATACTCGTACATCAGCTCAGAAAGCTGATCAAAAATGCGCTGGATGTTTAGCTCCGACACACTTGCCCCCAGCGCATTGTTAAAGACGGTGCCTAACGCTGGAATAATTGGTGTCAGGTCGGTGTCAGGCGTTAAAAATCCCAAATTCACATAATCGTGGGCCAGAGCATCAAATTCGCGATTGACGATATGCACCAATGCATTGATCAGACCATAGCGCTGCTCAGGGCGAATTTCGCTCATCATGCCGAAGTCAAGGTAGGCCAACTTGCCGTTTGGCATTGCCAACAAATTGCCAGGATGAGGGTCAGCGTGGAAGAAGCCATGCTCAAGTAACTGCCGCAGGGAACACTGCACCCCAACGTCAATTAAGTAACGGGCATCAATCCCTTGGGCTTGAATCAGGTCTGGCTGGTTGAGCTTGGTGCCGGTGATCCACTCCATGGTCAGCACTCGCCGCTGGGTGTATTGCCAGTAGATCCGAGGCACATATATATCTGGTAAGTAAGTATATAGACGGGCAAACCGCTCGGCGTTCCGCCCCTCTTGGGTGTAGTCCATTTCTTCAAACAGGCGACTAGCAAACTCATCCAAGATGGCTGGCAGGTCGCTCCGAATGCTGGGGAAGGTTTTTTGGGCCCAGACTGCCAACCCTCGCAAAATGTAGATATCGAGAGTAATGCTTTCAGCCAAGCCCGGTCGCTGCACTTTAACGGCCACCACTTCACCCGTGGGCAGCTTGCCTTTGTAAACTTGCCCTAGAGAAGCAGCGGCGATCGGGTCGGGCGTTAGTTCAGCGTATATTTGCAAGGGATGAGCACCCAGTTCTTCTTCGATGAATTTGTAGGCAATTTCATTGTCGAAAGCAGGCAGTTGGTCTTGCAGTTTGGTTAATTCTTCTAAATAGGCCGGTGGCAACAGGTCAGGCCGGGTGGAGAGGGCCTGACCAACCTTGATGTAGGCTGGGCCGAGCCGAGTCAAAACTTCTCGGAGTTGAGCGGCGCGGCGGGCCTGCTGTTGACTGACTTGCCCCGTCAATTTATCCCACCAGCGGCGGTAGCTAAAGGCAACAACCGGCCAAAGAATTTTTAGCCAACGAGATAAAACCAAAAAACGCTGCGGGCGGTAATAGTCGGCGATCGCTTGCGGATTGTAGGTCAGAAACGCTGCCGATTGGGCCGCGTTCAACGGCTCGGATGGCTGATCTGGAGCATCCTCCCAGCCCACCATGTCTACTGTCAGCTCAGTCAGGTGTTCGGAATCAATCTGATGCTGCAACGGTCGGGTTTGCAGAGCATCGATCGCAGTGGAATCTGCCAATTTCATGAGCAAGATGGGGAGAGGGCTTTGTAACGCATTGTAACAATATATTGAACTGCGCTACGCATTATTATTAACGGCTGCCCGCACGAGGTTAAGGCTGGATTACCGATCCAGAACTCCGCCGAGCGGCTGACTTAGAACATTCAGTTTTCAGTAGAAAAGATATTGTCCAGCCGGGGCTGCGGATGCTGTTAATTTTTAGCCGCTTCACCAGCAGGCAACTCCAAATCCTGGCAAATTGAGGACGGCTAACCCACAAGCCAGGGTTTACAGTGTAAACAGCTTAGCCTGTTCTGCATCCCAGGCCTTTTAACGCCTGGAATAATATTTTGGAAATGTGTGCTGACCGCTAAAAAAATCAACCATTGACCTAGACCCTAAGCGAATGCCCCATGCTGCTGTCTCTCCGAATTGAAAATTTTGCCCTCATCGATCGGCTGGAATTGGAGTTTGCGGCAGGCTTAAATGTGCTGACGGGAGAAACGGGGGCCGGTAAGTCAATTATTTTAGATGCGCTGGAGGTGCTACTCGGCAGCAAGGCCAGTGGACGCTTGATTAGAACTGGTGCCGAGCGGGCATTGCTGGAGGGTAGCTTTGCCCTGACGCCAGCGCTGAAAGATTGGCTGACGACGCAAGAAATTGATTTGTTGGAAGACGATCAGGTAATTTGCAGCCGTGAGATTACCCAATCGACCAGTGGGTTGCGGAGTCGTTCCCGCCTGAATGGGGTGTTGGTCAATCGGCAACAGTTGGACAGCCTCCGCGATCGCCTTGTTTCAATTACAGCCCAAGGGCAAGCTGTCCAACTAGGACAAGCAGCTCGCCAACGAGAATGGCTTGATGAATTTGGTGGAACGCTTCTGCTGGAGCAAAAAGCGCAGGTTGCCGCCGACTTTCGGCAGTTTCAGCAGGCTCGGCAAGCCCTAGCGCAGCATCACCAAACCGAGCGGCAGCGACTTCAGCAGTTGGATGGTTTGCAGTATCAACTGCGGGAATTGCAGCAGGCCCAACTGAGCGACCCCAATGAGCAAACCCTGACCGAACAAGAATATCAGCGCCTCAGCCACAGCGGCGAACTCCAGCAGCAGAGTTACCAGGTTTATCAAGCTCTTTATGAACAAGAGCAGGGAGCGGCTGCTAGCGACCTACTTGGCAAAGCTCTCACTACTCTGGAGGAAATGAGCCAGTACGATCCAGATCTGCAACAGATTTTGGAGCTAGTGCAGGAGGCTTTGACCCAAGTCCAAGAAGCGGGCCGTCAGATTAATATCTATGCCAGCAGTCTGGAAACTGACCCGCAGCGTCTGCAAGAAGTGGCCGATCGGCTGATGCAGCTAAAGCAAATTTGTCGGAAGTATGGGCCGACGCTGGCCGAGGCGATCGCCTACCAGCAGCGAATAGAGCAGGAGCTAGCCGAGCTAACCAACCCAGAGCAAGCGATCACTGCCCTTGAGCAAGCCTACCGGCAGGCCGAGACGCAGCTCCAGCACTCCTGTCAGCAGTTGAGCCAACTCCGGCAAGCGACGGCCCAAGACTTGACGGCCCGTTTGTTGAAAGCTTTGACCCCACTGGGAATGGATAAAGTCAAGTTCCAAGTTGGGCTAGACCCGATCGAACCAACAGTTCACGGTGCAGATCACGTCCAATTTTTGTTTAGCCCCAACCCTGGTGAACCGCTGCAACCGCTGAGCGAGATCGCTTCTGGGGGAGAAATGAGTCGTTTTTTACTGGCGTTGCAGGCCTGCTTTTCCCAGGTTGATCCAGTCGGTAGCCTTGTGTTTGACGAAATCGATGTTGGGGTGTCGGGGCGAGTTTCCCAGGCGATCGCTGAAACTCTCTATACCCTGAGCCAAAATCATCAGGTGCTGTGTGTCACGCACCAGCCCGTGGTGGCGGCAATGGGCGATCGCCATTTTCGGGTTGAAAAGCAAGTCCTGGCAGCTTGTTTACCCTTAGACCGACTCAACTTAGATCTGGCTGCTGCCGATCGGGAAATTCCAGAGCGAACGGTGGTGCGAGTCATGGTTTTAGACCAGCAGCAGCGGCGACAAGAACTGGCTCAGCTTTCGGGCGGGGCATCCCTAGAGCAAGCGATCGCCTTTGCTGAGTCGTTACTGCACCAGGCGGCCACGTTTCGGCAGCCTCCAGCCAGATCTGGGCGACGGCATCAGCAGAAGCCAAGTCCATCTTGAATCGCTTAAATCGCTTGAATCACTCATCTTGCGGTCTGGATGATTAAAGTTACTTGGGCTTTGTCAAGTCATCCGCAATCTTTGCAAACATAAAGCCACACGCAGTTTTGCATGGTTTTTAGTTCAATCCGAATTAAGCGATGAACGCTTGGATCAGCGATCCTCAACCACGATTCAGGAAAATACCTTAAAGAAGGATAATAAAAATGAGATTTAAGAAATAAAGCTAGGGAATAATTATGCTTAGTAGCCTATTATGATCAAGAGCGTGTGAGGATTAAGATTTGTGTTTGAAAAAGGAAAAATAAATAAGGGATATTGCTCCGATTTAAATTCTTCTCAAAAAAAATTACAAAAGTTTCCAATTGGTGTTTTTGACAGTGGTGTAGGCGGTTTGACCGTCCTGAAGTCGCTTTACCAGCGCCTGCCGAATGAATCTTTTCTTTATTTTGGTGATACGAAGCGCGTGCCCTATGGCACCCGTAGCCAAGCCGAAATTGTTGAATTTGTCCGCCAAATTTTGACTTGGATGGTGCAAGAGCAGGTCAAGATGGCCATCATGGCCTGCAATACCAGTTCTGCCCTTGCCCTCGAAATTGTCCGGACAGAGTTTGACCTGCCGATTCTGGGGATTATTTTGCCTGGGGCCCGGGCCGCTGTCCAAACCGGAAAGCGCATTGGGGTGATTGCCACTCCAGCCACGGTGAATAGTGAGAGCTATCCCCAAGCGATTCAGGAAATTAACCCGGAAGCCAAGGTCTGGCAAGTCGGTTGCCCAAAGTTTGTACCGCTGATTGAACAAAATCAGATTGCGGCCCCGCAAACCTTAGCTGTCGTGTATGAATACCTACAGCCCCTGCTGGATGCTCGGATTGACACATTGGTTTACGGCTGCACCCATTATCCCCACTTAGAGCCGGTGATTAGCCAAATTCTGCCGCGATCAGTCAGTCAAGTTGACCCAGCCCAGCACCTAGCGGCTGCGGCTGCCCGTGAACTGGAACTGCTAGGGCTAAGCCAAACTCAGCGCGGTCAGCAGTCAACCCGGTTTTGCGTCAGCGGTTGCCCCAACCAGTTTGCTCAAACCTCGCAGCAGTGGTTAGGCGAATTGCCTGTGGTTGAAAATATTACCTTGCCGGTGCCAACGCCTTCTGCCCTAGCGTAGACCTGGGGAATTTTCAGATGGAGTGATTTAGTGCTGTAGGCTCACAATCTGTACTGCTGATAGATCGTGCTAGCGGCCCGATGCAGCAGAGAATGCCGATAAACTAGTGCTTCTATGTCATCAGCATAGCCACCGCCAATCACACACGCAATCGGAAAACCAGCTCCGACACAGGTGCTTAACACCTGCATTTCTCGCCGATATAAGCCTGTATCGGTGAGGGCTAGCTTGCCTAGGCGATCGCTCAGATGGGGGTCAACGCCTGCATCGTATAGCACCAAATCTGGGCGGACTTGGGCTAATAAATCTGGCAGAAAGCTGGCCAGGGTTTGCAAATAGGCTTCATCTTCCATCCCAATTGGCAGCGGCACGTCGAGGTCGCTCTGCTGTTTGGTGCCTGGAAAATTCACCTCGCAGTGCATCGAAAACGTAAACACACTTGCATCATCAGCGAAAATGACGGCGGTGCCATCTCCTTGATGGACATCTAAATCGACGATCAGAATTTTGTTGGCTAATCCAAGCGCTTGCAGGGTACGAGCGGCGATCGCCAAATCATTAAAAATACAAAACCCAGAGCCATAGCTCGGAAAAGCATGGTGAGTCCCACCGGCAGTATTGCAGGCTAAACCCGTCTGCAAGGCTAAGCGAGCCGTCAAGACTGTGCCGCCAACGGCAATACAGGTGCGTCTAGCCAATGCTCGACTCCAAGGCAATCCAATTCGCCGTAGCGCTTTCGGGTCTAAAGTTCCCTGGCAGTAGGCTTGCACGTAATCGGGGGCATGAATCTGCTGAATCCAGGCGATAGGCGGCAGTTCCGGGCAATGAAACTGATCGGCGATCGCCACGCGATCGCCAAGTAAACGCTCATACAGACAGCGAAATTTCGCCATTGGAAACCGATGCCCCAGCGGGAGCGGTGCCACATAGTCTGGGTGATAGACAATCGGCAAATCCATAAACTCAAGCAATCCTGACTGAATTAATATTCTGCCTGCTGCCAGCAGGCAGTGGAGTTCTTGTTTTAGATATAAAGCTCTCTAGATATTGCTGTATTCCCTGCAGTCCGCCCAAAGCGGCGTGGCTGACTGGTCTAGAGGACGCTATAGTGAGTTAGGGGGTATTGCGACAGCCTGATCAATGGTGATTTCCCCCCAAAAGTTTAGGCAAAGCAGTCAATGTCGGAACGGTAGTCGTTGGGGTGAGGCGGTTTGGGCGAGGAACTTCCTAGCAAGCGGTGCGTCAAAAACTAACGTAACGTATTTGTCCTCCACTCTATGACTTCCAGTTTTCCACTACCTTGGTCAAGGGTTGAAGTTGCTGATCCTCAAGTGCAGATTCCAGCGGGCAAACTTTCTAACCAAGATTTGGTTTTGCGGTGTCAGTCAGGGTTCCGCCCAGATCGAACAGCGTTTGGCGAACTCCTGCGTCGCCATCAATCTCACGTTGAGCGAGTGCTTTACCATTTAGCGCCAGATTGGGAAGATCGTTCAGATTTGTGTCAAGAAGTCTGGATTCGGGTCTATCGCAACATTACTCGGCTCAAAGAGCCAGCCAAGTTTCGAGGTTGGTTGAGTCGAATTGCAACCAATTTGTTTTACGACGAGCTGCGGAAGCGCAAGCGTCATCAGAGTCCGCTCTCGCTGGATGCTCCCCTCAGCATGGAAGATGGCGAAATTGGCTGGGAGATTGCCTGCGAAGACCCTGGCCCCCAGGACGCATTGACGACGGATGAGTTTTATGGGCAATTGCGAACAGCGATCGCCGACTTGCCAGAGTCTTTTCGAGTCACAATTGTCCTGCGGGAGATTGAAGGCATGGCCTATGAAGAAATTGCTGAGATTACAGGCGTTTCTCTAGGCACGGTTAAGTCTCGGATTGCCCGCGCTAGGCAGCGTCTTCAGTCACAGCTCCAAGTTTATTTAGATGATTGATTGCTGGTTGGCAACAGTCAAGTTCAATTTAGTTGAAGTTCAATTGTTGACCAGGTTAAATTTAGATAGCACAGTTTGACCGGATCTCAAATTCCTGTTTTCAGCGTCGGTTATTTCCCTCTAAAACGTGTTCAAAGCCATGTCCTTTCCCTACGATAAAAATTCTCCCAACTCCGAAGCGGCGGGTCAGACTCCCCAAGATGACTTAGATGTCCTCAAGCGCGATCGGTTTGAACTGCTGAGTGCGTACTTGGATGGCGAGGTGACAGCCGATGAGCGGCGGCAGGTTGATGCTTGGCTAGCCAGCGATCGCGAAACCCAAATTTTGCACAGCCGCTTACTTAAGCTGAAGCGAGGGTTTCAATCTGGCCCAGTCCCCACAACGCAACCGACAGAAAGAACCGTTGAGCAAGTGCTAGCTCGGGTCGAGCGTCGCCCTCGACTAATGCTGGTTTGGAGTGGAGTGGGGGCAGCCGTTGCAGCAACGGTTGTTGGGGTGGTGTCTAGCCTTTCAACGGGGCCGATTTCGCCAATGAATCCCAGCACCGCTAAAGTCCAACCCTTTCCGCAGCCGGGCTTGCAGTTGACGCTGGATCAACCTCCGGTTCCGATTCCTGCCGTCAGTCCGGTTAAAGGAACCAGCGGCAATAAGTAACTGCTAATCATGCCAGCCAGCAGCAAAAACCCAATCCAAACATTTTGACGAAAGAAATTGGCATAGGTGGGAGCGGGCAGCTCTGGCTGGCGCAGTTGCCAAGTTTGATAGCTCCACAGTAGACCACTGCCAGCCAAGGCGAGCCAAAAGCCAAGCTGGAGGTGCAAGGTGAAGCCTAGCCCAACCAAGCAAGCGATCGCGCCAAGGTAGAACACCCCGATCGCCCAAGTCACGTACTTACCGAAAAAGAGGGCGCTTGAATTGATGCCTAAGCGGCGATCGTCGTCTCGGTCTGGCATCGCATAAACCGTATCGAAGCCAAGCGTCCACAGTAACGTCGCCGCCCAAAGCAGCCATGTGGCTGGCTCTAAGTGGGGAGTAGTGGCTGTCCAGCTAATCAAGACGGCAAACCCCCAAGCGATCGCCAACACCAGTTGGGGAATTGGAAAGACTCGCTTGGCGAGGGGATAGCCAATCATCACCGGCACTGCCGCCACACACAGCCAAAAGCTGAGTCGGTTCAGGTAAAGCGACAACCCAAGCGCACAGACAAAGGCGACCAGCGCCACGACCAGTCCGACCTGAATCGATAGTGTCTTAGCCGCTAAGGGACGGGTGCGAGTTCGCTCCACATGGGGGTCAATATCACGATCCCAAAGGTCATTAACCACGCAGCCCGCCGCACTCGTGGCCAGACTACCGGCAATAATAATTGCCACGAGGAGCCAAGGCGGTTTACCATGCCCTGCCAAAAAAACAGCCCACAGGGCTGGCAGCATTAAAATCAACCGTCCTTCCGGCTTATGCCAGCGGAGGAGCTTGATCACTGCTGACCAGGTAGAGTCGATCGGGGGTTGAGTGGTAGTCATGTTGAGATAGAAAATTAGATTTTAGTCCAGGCAGAAAGGCAAGCTCAGTAGTTCCCGCCAGGACTACTGAGGATTAGCATCCTCTAGCTGCTGAAGCATGGTTTGGATTTTACTAGAGGTGGCGGATTGTCTTGATAACCAGGCATTGGCGTCCGATCGCCCCGACTGGGCAGCAATAATTAGCGCTCCCCAAGCGATCGCATCTAGTTGCTTTGCATTCACTGCTAGGGCTGCTTCAACTCGTGGGCGCAGTTGATCTGCCTCAGTTTGGAGCAGGGCCCGGAGTTGGACTTGCTCTGGGGCTGAAGTTGGAAACGCTTGCAAAGCTGCTGTCCAATCGCCATTCATCAGCAGGGCGACAATTCTTTGGCTGCCTGTGGTCTGCTGAGCCTGGGCGCGGGCAGTTTGAGCGTGCCAAGCCACGTAGTCAATTTGCGCTTGGGCAGTTGCAGAAGGCTGCTTTGACCGTTGCATTAGAGCTAAGGCTGGCGACCATAGCCCGGCTTTGGCTAGACGAAGGGCTGGTTTGAAAGCGGGTAAGGCAGGCTGAGCGAGGGTGAGGGCTAGCAGTCTGACTGGGGTTCTCGGTGACGAGCGATCGACTTGGAGTTGATAGATTGCAAAGGCTGGACGAAAGCCAACCGAGCGATCGACAACCAGTTCTGGCGTCGGGCTACCTGTCACCTGCTGCCAGGTCGGGGTTGATCCATTCGGGCTGCTCCAGTTCAAAATCATCTGGAGGCGGCTTTGGTCAGGATTGAAATACCAGATTTGCCCGTAGCTGATTTGCCCGTTGCTTTGATTTAGAATCCCACTCAGACGCAGCCAGGTTCCCGGCGTGGGTAATTGGTCGCTGTAGGGCTGAATCTCAGTCATCGGTAGAGCGAGTGGGCTGAGTGGCTTGTCTAACAGTGCTAATTCAGTCTCTGGCAGGCGATCGAACTGAAAATCAGCGATCGCCCGTTGCTTCTGAAGCTGAAAATAGCGTTGCCCCAGCAGCATCCGCAACAACGGTAAAATTTGCAGCGATCGGTACAGCCGCAGCTCAGTAATGTGAGGCGAGCAGGGGACAGAACAATCTTGGGCTGATTGCAGGACTGGAATCAAGCTGTCTCGCTCACTCGTAAGAATCAGCCGCTGTCCTGGGGTCTGCCCCCGGCTTTGCAGGCTGGACTGAATCTGGTTCAGGGTTTTAGGCGTGGCTTCACTGCCTGAGTTGTTGCTGCCTGTGGGCAAAACTTGATTTAAAGCAAAGCCAAAATCTGGGTTAGCGATCGCCTGATACCCCAACCAACCGATCCCAACCACGGCTCCCGCTGCCGCCAAGAGTAGCCCAATCGATAGGGCAGGAAAGGCCAGGGCACTCGGCGATCGGGCTGAAACACCAGCAGTTTGAGCCGTATAGACAACTCGCCCCCCTCGCACTTCTCGAATTAGCCTCGGCTTTCGACTCATCTGCCCTACAGGTCACGCTGAAACGTTTCTAAAACGTCTACCAGTGCCACCTGAGATTGCATTGGCAGCAAATCTGACAGGGGCAATTCCTTTCGACCGCCCCCTAGTTTGACTGAAATTGACTCTAGAACTTGCTGGACTTCTGCTTCTGAGATTGACTTAGACCGCAAAATTGGGTAGAACCGCTCCGCCAAGACCGTATGCAGGTGGGCTTCTGCTAAGTACAGGTGCCAGCGGGCAACATCAATGTAGACATTGCTGCCAATTTCGGCGGCGAGGGTCTCAATATCTTCGGAAGGAGTAGCCATATTGCCTCGAAAAAAAATAAGTATTAAGTAAAATTGGGGTGACTACCGCTATGCCTGACCCCGGTCGGTGTACTTAGCCAGCCCAAAAATATAAATACCGTGAGCGACGAGCAGCATTAACCAGCCACCCGTCAGCCACAGCGTCCACACCCAGGTTTCGTGCTGTAAAAGCCGAAAAAACCAGGCTCCAGAATTGATGGCGGCAAAAATAGCGACATGGATCGCAAAATTCATCCGATCGTCTAGGCGGCGGTAGTCTGGGTCTGCGCGATCGGGTTGTCGGGGCCAGCGGGGAGGCATAAACTACCTGTAAAAGTCGTATCGCTTTACATTGTAAAAGGTTCTGACCCTGCAAATTGATCTAGAAGCAGTTGTCCTCAACAAGTGAACAAACAATGACAGGCATCGGCACGATCGCAAATGTGGCAGCAATTATCATTGGATGCGTCTTGGGCTGGAGCTTCCGTCGTCGCATTCCTGGGCACTGGCATCAAACATTACTCCAGGTGTTGGGGGTATTTACCTGCCTGTTGGGCACTCAAATGTTTTTCACGGCCAGCCAAATCGGCACCCCAATCTTGGTGCCTTTAGTTGCGACTTTAATTGGGGTGATGATTGGTGAAAGCCTCCAGCTAGAGCAGCGACTGTACGCCTTGGGACATTGGCTAGAAGCCGATCTGAGTCGGCGGGGTTGGCTAGAAGAGCGGGTTGCCCAAGCCTTTGTCACCAGCAGTAACCTGTTTGCGATTGGCCCGATCGCCATTATTGGCTCACTGCAAGATGGTCTGGATCGCAATCCGACGTTACTCTTCGTCAAAGCGGCAATGGACGGGGTGGTTTCGATCGCCTTTACCGCCAGCTTGGGCTTAGGAACAATTTTTTCCTGTGGGCCCGTATTGCTTTACCAAGGCAGCATTACTCTACTCGCAGACAAAATACAGCCTTGGGTAACTCCTCCTCTGCTGGGGGTGATTAATTCAGTCGGCAGTCTGATGCTGGTCAGCATTGGCTTAAATCTATTGTCTCTGACTAAAATTCCGGTCACTAACCTGTTGCCAGCCTTAGCGATCGGCCCGATTTTGGTCTACATTTTGCCCGTCAGCCAACCGTAGAATTCTGCCTTATGGCCTAAGCATCTTCGAGCGGAGCCATCGTTAACCCTGCCCGCTTGAGTTGAGTATGATAAAGCTCTGCCTGCTCCTGGGGGCCAACCCAGACAATTGCCAGTCCTTCAAAGTGAACTTGGTTAGTTAACTCCCAAGCCCGATCGCTGCTCATATTCGGAATGTACTTGATCAGGCATTGAGCAACGTGCTGGAAGGTATTAAAGTCATCATCCAAGACAATTACCTTCAAGTTGGGGTAAGTCTTGCGGACGGTTTGGTTTGTCTGCTCTTTCTGGGGAGGAGCCTGTACAGGAGCCATACCATTGCTGCCGTAAAATGCTAATCACAACTTTAGCGAATTTTTGACCCACCCTCGATCGAACTCAACTCCAAAAATAAACCTGTATTGGTTGGGGCGCAAAACGTTGCCCATTCAAACTGCCTAACCAATAGACCTCTAGCATGAATGCTGGAAACCCCCTTGTATCTTAAAGGTAGACCGATCGCCCCTAGGTTGAAAAAACCGAGATTTAGCTGTCGTAGGCAGGGTTGTCTTGGATTAAACCAGCCAGGTGCCCTAAATGTCGAGGTTAAATGGAGTGGTTCCTGTCAAGAAGCTTGTCCAAGTGGGGACGGTTGTGTTTTGGAGGGTGTAGTGATGACTGCTGAGGAATTGTTGGAGCGATATGCTGCTGGAGAACGGGATTTCAGTGGGGTGGACTTGAATGGACTTGACCTGAGCGGTACTGAATTGCGGTGCATCATCCTCAGAGGAGCCGATTTGAGAGGGGCCAGCTTTCAAGATAGTGATCTGAGTGGGTATTGGAAAAAACCCAGTCTCATCATTCACAGTGACTTTCGGGAAACTAATTGTTGCGGAGCCGACTTCAGTGGCGCAACTATAGAAATCCTTGACTTTAGTAACGCCATCTTGACTGGAGCCAGTTTTAGTGGTGCTGTTCTTGATAAGGTGAAGTTCATTGATGCCAACTTGGTAGATGTTGATTGGTTTGAGTGTCAAATTTGGCGAGCCACTATGGAAAGCGCCATAACTGACGATGGATTGGATGACATTATCTGGACTGATTGGACAAAGGGACGTTAAGCTTAGCATCTCTTTGTATTTGGTAACTGATATATGATATACCTGCAAGAAGCTGAGCCGTTCTTTGAGTTGAACCTGAATCTACTCTCCTTTCAAGAGCAGCTTGTAGTAACGGTAGGCTGGGTTGAGGAACGAAACTCATACCCCATAACGAATCACTCAAACTCATTCTCAATTTGCAGCGAAGTATCCGCCCCCCAAATCACGCCATACTTCCCTTCCCGCAGATATTTATGAAAACTGGCATACTACCAATCCCTCGTACCCCCACACTCAAGTCGATATCACTGTGGTTGCTACCCTGTACTTCCACCACCACTTGGCGGCGGCGATCGCTGATCTCCACTGCACTCAGACGCAACGGGTAGAAGCCATTGGCGCTGGCTCTGGAAGAGAGGTTGCTGACACTAGAGGTGAGGGCAGCATCCCAGACAATCAAGCCCTTATTCCTGTAGGCTTGGAAAGGTTAGCCTTACCTCGGTTAAGGAATGTCAGCCTCCCGTTCCGATTACGATTCGCCCTGGAAAGAGATTTTGCGTCAGTACTTCCAGCAGGCGATCGGGTTCTTCTTTCCGCAGACCTCTGCCCTGATTGATTGGCAACGCCCCTATGAATTTTTAGACAAAGAATTCCAGCAAATTATCCTCGAAGCTGAAGTAGGGCGACGTTATGCTGACCAGTTGGTGAAAGTCTGGCTCCTCCAGGGACAGGAAGTGTGGTTGTGTGTGCATCTGGAAGTTCAGGCTGAGCGGGAGACAGACTTCGCCCAACGGATCTTTATCTACAACACCCGCATCTTCCAGCTCTACCATCGTCCGGCGATCAGTCTTGCCATTCTGTGTGACAACAATCGTCGCTGGCGACCCAACTCCTATGAATTTGCCTTCCCCGGTACCTCGCTACACTTTCAGTTTGACTCGGTGAAATTGCTGGATTACCAGACCCAGATGGAGTTTCTGGAAACCAGCGATAATCCTTTTGCAGTGGTTGTGTTGGCACATTTGCAGGCCCAGGCGACCCGCAAGGATAGCCAGCAGCGCAAACAGGCAAAATTGGCGTTAATGCGACACCTGTACGAGCGGGGCTACAATCGTCAACAGGTACTAGACCTGTTTCGCTTCATTGATTGGGTATTGACCCTTCCAGAGGCGTTAAAACAAGAGTTCTGGCAGGACTTACGAACCTTTGAGGAGGAATGCCGGATGCCCTACATCACCAGCATTGAGCAAATTGGCTTTGAGCGCGGGATTGAACAGGGTGAGAAGTCCCTCATTCTCCGCCTGCTCACCCGCCGTGTCGGCGCACTCTCTCCGATGCTGCAAGCTCAAGTGGAGGAGCTACCCCTTGCCCAACTGGAAGCATTGGGAGAAGCCCTGTTGGACTTTAGTGGGCAAGCAGATCTCGAACACTGGTTGACCACAACCCTTAAATTGCCCAACTAAAACTAAGAAGTCAGGATTGAATCACCTGAACTTTACGCGATGTGTAATTTTTGCCTGGACTTCTGCCTTTTCTCCATCAGTCGAAGTTATTTTATTCGCGATCCTAAGCCTTAACTAGTAAAGTACCAGGGGCATAGAAGCCAGGGCTAATTGGGGCATCGATCGCGCAGTTGCGCCCAATTAGCGTTCCGGCTGGTACTTTAGCTTGGGGGCCAAGCCGAGTGTTGTCTCCGACATAGCAGGGGCCAGTGATTTGGGCTGCGGGATCAATGATGGCGGAGGCGGCTACCCAAACCTGCGGAGCGTGTTCTTGGGCGATCGCTGCCAAATCAAACGGCATTCTCCCAGTCAAAATATCGAGATGAGCTTGGTAATACTTGAGCGGTGTGCCCAAGTCTTGCCAGTAGCCCTCCCAGACGACAGCGCTGACCCAATTCTTTTGGGTCAACAGGTTTGGAAACACGGTTCGCTCAAAGCTTAAGGGTACTCCGGCTGGATACTGGGCAAACACGTCTGGCTCCAAAATGTAAGTGCCAGCATTAACAGTATCAATGCCCAATTGGGCCGCTTCTTCTGGGGTTGGTTTTTCACGAAACGCCAATACCTGCGGACAGCAGCGATCGCAGGCTTGAATCTCAACCAAACCAAAGGCGGTTGGGTCATCAACTCGCGTCAGGGCCAGGGTGGCTTGGGCCTGACTCTGTTTGTGCTGGTCAATTAAATGAGCCAAATCCAAATCGGTCAGAATATCGGCATTGAATACTAGCAAAGACTCACCGCTAAAAAATGGCTCTGCCAATTTCATTGCCCCAGCTGTATCCAGTGGATTATCTTCCCGAATGTAGCGAATCTTAACGCCAAACCCTGACCCGTCCTGAAAGTAGTCTTCAATTTGGTGCGACTGGTAATGGACGTTAATTAAGATATCAGCGATCCCAACCCGGCGGCAGCGCTCCACCATCCACTCCAAAAATGGCCGCTCTAGCAAGGGCAGCATTGGCTTGGGGGAACTATAGGTAAGGGGTAAAAGTCGAGTACCTTTGCCCCCGGCAATGATCACAGCTTGCATGCTTTTGTTCTCAGGTTGACTCAGTTTGATTAACTTCAACAGTGTGTACGAACTAAGTTATAGTTTAGCGATCGCGGCTTGGATGTGTAGAATTATGAAGATTACTGCCGAGCCTCGGTAGCAGTCTGTGTTCCTAAATTCAGAGGACTAAGGGAAGTCAGCCGTGCCAAAGAAACCTTCAATGCTGAAACGATTAGCTTGGACCCTAGCTTTTATGGGTGTCACAACGGTAGCGGCTGCTTCTGGCATCACGCTAGCCATGTTAACTCCCTTTCAGTCCACAGCTCAGCAGGCCGGTGGTCAAAAATCTCCCTTTGGCAACTTGTTTGGCTTTCAGTATGGGATTGGTCGTCCAGTCAATATTTTGGTGATGGGCATTGACCGCGTTCTAGATGCTCCGGCTGGTTCAGCGGCTTCATTTAAGGGGCGCAGCGACACAATGCTGCTGGTTCGTCTCAACCCCGAAGATGGCACGGCTAGCATTCTGACGATTCCCCGCGACACCCAGGTCGAAATTCCCACCATCGGTCTGTCTAAAATCAATGCGGCCAACGCTCACGGCGGCGCAGATTTAGCGGCCACGGTTGTGAGTCGCACCTTTGATGATGTCCCCGTCGATCGCTATGTCCGAATTAGCACCGATGCGTTTCGAGAGCTGGTCGATTTGGTCGGTGGCGTCGAGGTGAATGTCCCAGAGCGGATGCAATACACTGACCAAACCCAAAAGTTAAAAATTGATTTGCAGCCAGGCTTGCAAAACCTGAACGGAGTGCAAGCAGAAGGCTTTGCCCGCTTCCGGTACGATGCGATGGGAGACATCGGCCGGGCCCAACGTCAGCAAGTATTAATGAAAGCCCTGCAAAAGAAAGTTGCTAACCCGATGATGCTGACCCAGCTGCCGCAGCTATATGGGGTGATGCAAAAACAAATTGACAGCGATTTAAGCTTGCAGGAAATGCTATCGCTAGTGCAGTTTGGGCTGCAACTGAAACCCGACAAGCTGAGGATGGTGCTGTTGCCCGGCCGCTTTAGCTCCTACGACGAATATGAGGAAAGCTATTGGCTGATCAACTCGACTTCGACGCAGCGAGTCATGCAGAACTATTTTGAAACTGGGGGCGCGATCGCGGACGGCTTGGAAAGCTATTCTCCCCAAGAATTGCGAATTTCTGTTCAGAACGCCTCTGGCCAACCTCGGGCTGCTCGCCAGGTTGCGGATGCGTTAATCAGCCACGGTTTTAGTAATGTTTTCATTGAAGATGATTGGCCCTACACTGAACCGAAAACAAAAGTCGTGGTGCAGCAAGGGGACTTGCAAGCAGCCAAAATATTGCAGGCGGCGATCGGCGTTGGCCAAGTTGAGCCTGATTCGACTGGCACGATTGATTCTGACCTGACAATTCGAGTCGGAGCAGATTGGACGAAACACCTGAAGGAGCAGCGCTAGCTTAAAGCAAGACAATGCTTTTTATCCCTCTGCCGATGCCCATCAAAATCCTGGCTGCTTGAGGATCTCCTCAGTAAAATCTAAGATGCCTATGGCCACAGCAGTTGTGGTTAAGTTAGGATCTTCAGAGTAATTTTCACGCTGGCTAAACAAGCAGGAACTATGTTTTTGACTGAGCTTTCTCCACTATTCCAAGAACTTGTGCATAAGCCTGTGGCATTTATGGGTGGCTTTGTTTCCGGGCTGCTCAAGTTGAGTTTGACCGACGAACCGGTCAGCAAATGGCTGGATCAGCAGGCGGGCTGTGCTGCTTCAACCCCGACCGCCTCTGGGCCCAAAACCAACAGTGGCCCCCAGTCAATCTCAATTGACTAAGCCAGGCTTATCTGCCTAAGGAAAATCTGCTGCTGAATCACCCGCTACGGATTGTTTCGCTGATTCCAAGCGCCACAGAAATTGTCGCCGCTTTAGGGTTTGGCGAGGCTTTAGTTGGGCGATCACACGAGTGCGACTATCCAGCCTCGGTACTAGACCTGCCAATTTGCACTGCGCCCAACCTGAACCCTCAGGGGACAAGCCAGCAAATTCACGATCGGGTGACGGAACTCCTGCAAGCTGCCCTCAGCATTTATCGGGTTGATTTAGACCTGTTGGAGCACCTACAACCGACCCACATCATTACCCAAGCCCAGTGTGATGTCTGTGCCGTCAGTTTGTCTGAGGTAGAAGTGGCGGCTCAGGTGCTGAGCCGCCAGCCCCGTTTAATTTCCCTCCAACCCAACCGATTAGCGGATGTTTGGGTAGATATGGCGCGGGTGGCCAGCGCCTTGGCTGGAGATGCCACACCAATCCTGGACGCTCTCCAAGCTAGAGTTAGGTTTTCTCAGCAGCAAGCTCAGTCTGTTGACCTCCCCAGCGTCGCCTGCATTGAATGGACAGAACCGCTGATGGCAGCGGGCAACTGGGTGCCAGAGCTGGTTGAACTGGCCGGCGGCAAAAATCTGTTTGGGGCGATCGGTCAGCACTCCCCCTGGCTGGAGTGGTCAGCCTTGCTGGCGGCTAACCCAGAAATAATTATTTTTATGCCCTGCGGATTTAATCTAGAGCAAACCCGTCAGGCTGCTTCAACCCTAACGGCTAAGCCAGAATGGCCTGATCTCCAAGCGGCCCAAACGGGTCACGTTTATCTTACGGATGGCAATCAGTATTTCAACCGGCCCGGCCCCAGGCTGGTCGAGTCCTTAGAAATTTTAGCTGAGATTTTGCAGCCAAACCGTTGCCAGTTTGGGCATCAAGGTCAGGCGTGGCAGGTTTTCTGAATCAAATCCTTAAAATAAAAAACCGCACCACAATGTAGAGGGCTGAGGTGATTAGCTGGGCCCCAGCCACCAGAATGCCGAAGCGTAGAAACGTCCGAAATGAAATTCGCTTGCCGTGCAGTTCTGCCACTCCCGCCGCCACGATGTTAGAGGAGGCACCGACTAAGGTTCCATTCCCGCCCAAGGTGGCCCCAAACATCATCGCGTAGAACAACGGCAGCACCTCTGGCGGAAAAGTGCCGCTATAGTCAGCGCTCAAAACTTCATTGCCAACAAACCCTACGTTGACCAAGTATTGCTTCAACAGCGGCACCATCGCCACCACCAGCGGAATATTGGGCACGACGCTAGAAATAATCCCAACAAAGAACAGCAGCACCAGTGATCCCAAAAAGATATTCTTACCCAGTAGGATAGCCAAGACTCCAGACAAGCCGGCAATCACGCCGGTTTTTTCCAGCCCGCCAATTAGGACAAAAACGCACATGAAGAAAATGAGGGTGCTCCAGTCTACATCCCGCAGAATATGGTTAACCGTGTCAATTTTGCTGTGGTGAGAGAGCAGCAGAGCCATCGCTGCCCCCAGTAAGGCGACTGTGGCTGGCGAGATGGGAATCGGCAAAGAATCGCCAACCACAAAGAAGGTGAGCACAAAAGTGACAATCAAAGCCCCAACCGCTAGTACGCGGGGATGATTAATTTCTGGGCAAGGCAGTTGCTCAACGTTTGCCAACTGCAATTTCCAAATTTTCGGGAACAGCCAGGGCAGCATCACCACGACCGTACCAACCGCGATCGCCCCACCCAAACTCAATCGCAGCAAATAATCCATAAAGCTAATATTAATCGCATCGCCAACAATAAACGTAGCGGGGTCGCCCACTAAGGTCAGCAATCCAGCACTATTGGCTACAAACACCATCAGAATCAGCAGCGGCACAAAATTGACGCCAATTTCTTCCGCCATTGGTGGCAGCAGCGGGGCCAGCAGCATGACGGTTGTTGCATTTGGTAAGACCGCGCAAATGGGGGTTGTAATTCCGACTACACCCAAAAGCAGGCGCTTGCCCTGACCTTTGGACAAAATTACAATCTGCGTCGCTAAGTAGTCAAAAATTTTGGTTGGTTCAAAGGCACGGACTAAAATCATGACGCCAAAAAATAGACCCAGGGTGTCATGACTGCGCCCAATATAGGCGATCGCTTCCGAAAGCGTCATGATGTTCAGCAAAACCAGCAGCAGAGCCCCTAAGAAAGCGGCGATCATTAAATGAACCCACTCGGTCATAATCAGACCGATCACCACTAAAAAGGTGGTAGCTGCAACGATCGCTTGCCAATTTTCCAAAAGACTATCCCTCTAGAGTCGAAGGCAGGTCATCGCAATTAGTTTAAAGCGCTAGCCGAGGATTCTCTAGCCAGAGACTTGAAATATAGGGTAAATCTTTAGCCGATTGTCCAGTCAAATGCTAATAGAGCCATACCCAATCCGGTCGGCTCTTCCCGTTATTAATAGTCACCA
Organism: Aphanocapsa sp. GSE-SYN-MK-11-07L; assembly: GCA_019359715.1. GTDB lineage: Bacteria > Cyanobacteriota > Cyanobacteriia > Thermosynechococcales > Thermosynechococcaceae > JAHHGS01. The sequence goes on from JAHHGS010000144.1 coordinate 22,515, forward strand.
ATCTCAATTTTACGCAATACTCTCTCAGCAAGCAGATCTTGCAGAGCGTTAAATTAATAAAGCACGACTAATCTTCGTGCTCATCATAGGGATCGTCGAGTTCCTTAGAGGGTGGGCCAAAAGATGTATAGACAGCCACTCCTGTAATCGCGATACAGAAGCCAGCGATGCCAATGCTAAGAACTATTGCAGGCTCCATAGAAGTCCAGAATTTATGAGTAGTGTTCCCCTATAATATTACAGAACATTAAAAAAAGTTGGATTCTTTGTGAGTATGGCGAAACAGACTTGGTTGGGTGATGTTCTAAGACCCCTGAACGCTGAATACGGTAAAGTCGCTCCCGGATGGGGAACAACGCCCTTGATGGCTGTATTTATGGGATTGTTCTTGGTATTTTTGCTAATTATTCTGCAAATCTACAACTCCAGCCTGATTTTGGATGGCGTAAACGTAACTTGGAAATCCTTCGCTGGCTAGTCAACGTATATGATGTTGGCAGCTTATACAACTGATGAAGTCTTGCTTGATTGAAAACAAGGCTTCATTGGCTTTCTAGCTAAGTTGCGGGAGGAATTATGAACGTTTTTGGCATTGGTCTGCCTGAAATGCTGCTGATCATGGCGATCGCGCTGCTGGTTTTTGGCCCCAAAAAGTTGCCAGAAATTGGGCGCAGCATGGGTAAAGCGATTCGGGGGTTTCAGGATGCTTCCAAGGAGTTTGAATCTGAATTCAAGCGCCAAGCTGATATGCTCGAAAATGACAAGCCTTTGGAAGCCACTTTAGAAACACCTCAATCCGCGAGAACGACGCCTCAATTGACACAAGCAGATCCAATTGAGCCGGAAGTAGAAGTCTCCGCCGCGAACAGTGAGACAACGGGCTGATTTCAGATTGACAGTTTAGCTTTCCGACTAGCGCAGTTGAGGAGATAGACTCCCCTGCAAGCATTTTTACCTCTAGAACATCACCCAGTGAAGACTATGGCGGACGATCGCCTGCGAGTGGTTCCTCAACTGATTGTGGGACTGGGCAATCCGGGCGAAAAATATTGCCAAACCCGCCATAACGTTGGCTTTATGGTAATTGACGCCCTGTCTAAGCGCTGGCAGGTGCCAATGTCAGTCAACAAAAAGTTCCAAGGCGAGTTTGGCGAGGGCAGGTTTCATGCTCGCCAGCCGATTCAACTCCTGAAGCCTTTGACCTACATGAACGATTCCGGGCGCTCCATCCGGGCGGTGATCGATTGGTTTAAGGGTTCTCCCCAAACCGTGCTGGTTGTCTACGACGACATGGATTTGCCCTTGGGTAAGTTACGCTTGCGCTTGCAGGGGTCAGCCGGCGGCCACAACGGGATGAAATCAGCGATCGCCCATCTCGGCGGCCAAGACTTTCCGCGCTTGCGGTTGGGGATTGGTCAGCCAGTTTCAGCTTTGACGGAAAAAGCAGCGATTCCCCACGTTTTGGGTCGCTTTTCGGCCGGAGAGCAAACCTATTTGTCAGAGATTATCCAACTGGCCGTTGAAGCGATCGAGTTTAGCTTGCAGCAGGGGGTAGAAAAATCAATGAGCCTCTACAATCCTCGCTCCGTAGCCTTAAATTAGAATAACTGTTTCAGGGCTGACGGCTTCAGCTTAGGCAGCTCAGCGAACGAGTGAATGATCGTGACTGCTGCGGCGTTCTCTGGCAAGGGCTGAGAATGACGATTGAGCCAAATGGGTTGCACTCTAGCCGCGATCGCCCCGCCCACATCCTCATGCCAACTGTCGCCAATGTGCCAGGCAGCCTGGGGAGGGCAGTCATGCTCAGCCAGGGCCGCCGCAAAAATTCCTGGTTCTGGTTTGGCGAATCCAACCGCCGTCGAAATGGTGACAGAGCTAAAAAATTGGGCTAAATCTAGTGCTTGCAAAACTTTGTGCAGGCGGCTGTCAAAGTTAGAAAGCACACCGATCGCAATCCCCGCTGCTTGCCACTCCGCTAGAATTTTGGGCACATCGGCGTAGACAAACCAAGGATCAGCCGTTGCAAAATGCTCAAATAAGGGCTGAAAAAAAGCATCGAAATCGCCAAATTGCTCCAGCGCATCCACTTGGCTAAAACTGGCAGCGGCGATCGCCCGCCACCAGGCTAATTCTTGCTGGGGAATCTCAGCGATCGCCACTCCGGCAAAAGCGGCTCTAGGAGCGGCCAAAAAACTTTTAATGAAAGCCCGATTAAGCTGCTGTGCATCGACCTCTACCCCTGCTTGAGCAGCAAATTGGCTATAGATCTCTCCGACTGAACCCTGCACGCCAAACAGGGTGCCAACGGCGTCAATGAAAATGACTTGGGGTTGGAGTAGCATAGCTTATCGTTTGTGACTAGATTGATTTGAAAAACCGATGATCAGCACAGGTTGAGTAATTTACAACAGATGAATCGAAGTAATTACATTAGAATTTAAGACTTAGACCTAAGAACTATGTTGCGCTGCAACATTCTTCTGTGAACGCCCTACCTGTTTCTTTGTTCTCTTTAGCTTCAACACCCACTTCCCAGGCTTTGCTGGGAGACATCCGGCTTGACCTCTTGATTTTATGCCTGATGCTGGTGCTGTCAGCAATTTTCTCGGCGTCTGAGACGGCAATTACTGCCTTAGACAACCTCAAGCTAAAGGCCCTGATTCAGGAACAGGGGGATGCCGGCGGTATTTTCCGGTTAGTGCTGGAAAAGCGAGGGCGATTCATCACCACGCTGCTGATTGGCAATAATTTAGTTAATAATTTTTCGGCAATTTTGACCGGCAATATTTTTGCCGTTTGGCTCGGCAATGCGTCGATCGGGCTGGCAACTGGCGTCGTAACCTTGCTGGTGCTGGTGTTCGGAGAAATTACACCGAAGGCGATCGCCATTAACAATGCGATGTCGATTTTTCGGTTTATGGTGCGCCCAATCTATCTGCTATCGGTGATGATGTTGCCGCTGGTGTTAATGTTTGAGGCGATCGCTCAAGGCGCCGTTCGACAATTTCAAGGGCGTTTCAGCCATCAAAGCGAATCTCTAACTGACCTGCAATTGCTGATTGACATTTTGGGCGGCAAAGGGCATCTTGATCTGCAAAAGCGACAGCTATTGAGCAAGACGCTGATGCTAGACAATCTCAACGTGCGGCAGGTGGTCAAACCCCGGATTGAGATGCGAACGATCAACCGCAATGCCACGCTGCAAGACCTCGTGGATCTTTGTTTAGAAACAGGTTTTTCGCGGATTCCAGTTCAAGAAGAGTCTAAAGATGAAATTATTGGGATCGCCCACTTCAAACAAGTTGTTCATGCTCTCAAAGCAGGTGAGAATGGCCCAATTACCCAGGTTATGAATGAGCCAGTTTATGTCCCAGAAACCAAGCGGGTGGCTGAACTGCTCAAACAAATGCTCCAGCAGCGCTTACATATGGCGATCGTTGTGGATGAATATGGCGGTACGGTTGGGCTTGTTACCTTAGAAGATGTTCTAGAAGAATTGGTCGGGGAAATTTATGATGAAAGCGATTTCCCCAATCGCGCTAGTCAACTCCAAAGAGGGCAACTTTCCAAAGCCCCCTTTCGCTAATCAAGCCCTGTAAGAAGACCAATGTGAATTACCCGACGCTCATGCTTTGCATAGAGCGCGGGCTTCCAATTTCAACGGGAGGAACCTCTGAGTTAGTGGATTTTTTACGTCCAGAACCCTTTGGATTTACACTCCCTCGATTGGCAGTA
>JAHHGS010000145.1 GCA_019359715.1 Aphanocapsa sp. GSE-SYN-MK-11-07L
TGTCAAGGCTTGGAACAGACGCAGAAATCGACAAAAGAACCTGATTGACTGGAGCTTTACTCGTCAAGATGCAGACCAAAAACTGGGCAGACATTATGTTGCATAATTAATTACTCGCTCTACTAGCGGAATCGATGGCGCCAACTGTGCTGTGGATTGATGAAATTGAAAAAAGTTTTACCACCTCCAGCAGCGATTCAGATGGCGGACTCAGCCATCGCCTGTTTGGCTCGTTTCTGACCTGGATGCAGGAAAAATCTCAGGATGTGTTTGTGGTTGCCACGGCTAACGATATTTCCCAGGTGCCGCCAGAGCTATTTCGGAAGGGCCGCTTCGATGAAGTCTTTTTTGTCGATTTGCCCAATCCACCAGAGCGAGGCTTCATTTTGCAAGACCATTTGTTGCAGCGGAAGCAAGTCCCGCAGCAGTTTGATTTGCCAGCCCTGATTGAAGCGACGGAGGGCTTCAGCGGGGCTGAAATTGAGCAATCAGTGATCTCATCTCTCTATCGAGCGCTGCAACTCAATCAACCCCTAGATACAGCTTTATTAGTGCAAGCGGTTAAATACACAATTCCGCTCTCGGTTGCCCGTCGCGAAGAGGTTCAGCGCCTGCGCGCGATCGCCCAGGAACGTTTTGTAAGCGTCCGCTGAAGTCTAAACTTAATCAAAAAACAAAATGGTGTGAGTCTGATCAGACCCACACCAGCCAAACGAATTTGAATCCGAGTACCTAGCCCTACTTGTTCAAGAAGGCTTGCACTTGCCGAGTTGCAGCCGGCAGGATATTTTTAACTGCCCATCCCCCAGCCAAGAGGAGCGGTAAGAGGACAATCAGTAACCGAAAGTCAAAGTCCATTTTGAGTCACTCCCTGAAGGATGAATAGTAGATTGCTGTTAAAGCTTTTGATCTTAATTCTCCTACATAGTGTTAACCTTGTGTTCCTGATCCCCTAACCGAATTTTGGCAACGCTCAAGATTGCCACCAACTCGTTCTCTGGGCGAATTGACTGATTGAAGCTTGTGGATCAGTAAAACCCCAAATCAGTGCCCTTATTGGCGTGAACCAAAGCGAGTTTTTCGTACTTGCGAGCATGGGTGATTAAATCTGCGGCTTCAGTTTCGCTCACAGTCCGGATGACTTTGCCCGGAACGCCGACCACCAGCGATCGCGGTGGCACGTCCCGGGCCACGACTGCTCCCGCCCCGATCATGCTGCCTGCTCCGATCCGCACTCCGTTCAGAATCACGGCTCCAATCCCAATCAGGCTACCCTGCTCAATATAAGCCCCATGCACAACGGCCCGATGCCCAATCGTGACAAAATCCTCTAAAATCACTGGCTGTCCCGGATCGCCGTGCAGGACTGCCCCATCTTGAACATTGCTGCTCGCCCCGACTTGGATCCGATCGACATCGCCCCGCAGGACTGCCCCATACCAAACGCTCGAACCTGACAGTAGGCTAACAGCACCAATCACAGTCGCATTACTAGCCACAAACGCAGCTTCAGAAACGTCTGGTGGTGGCCAATAGCGAGGTGGCTCAGAAAAGTTCACACTATTAGCTTTTGAGACAACTCTGAAAATTAATACTGCAAAAGTATCACATCTGGTCTCTAGGGAAGTGGAGTTAAGCTAAGGTTGAGTCCAAAGTCTAGGTGGCTCTATGACCCGATCGCGCACTGACATAGCAAAATTGCCCAAGCCAGCAAATCTGCCCACGATGTATGATTTGCCCAGTGAAGATCCAGAGGAACCAGGCTTGCCAGACGAGTTTCATGATTTGCAGCCGCAGCTTTTGAGTGCCACCCTGCGGTTGATGGAGGTGAGCAGCGATCGCATTTTTACAGGCACTGACCTCAACCTTTACTACGACTCAGACCATCCGCTCTGGCATAAGCGCCCCGATTGGTTTGTGGCGATCGGGGTGCCCCGGCTCTATGCAGAGCAAGACCTGCGCCTGAGCTATGTGGTTTGGGATGAGGGAGTCAACCCGTTTGTCGTGGTGGAGTTGCTCTCGCCCGGCACCGAAAAGGAAGATTTGGGACAGACTCAATCAGCAGCGGGTGAACCACCGACCAAATGGCAGGTCTATGAGCAGATTCTCAAGGTGCCTTACTACATCCTGTACGATCGCTACAGCGGTGTGCTGCGAGCCTATTCGCTAGTGGAAGAGCGGTACCAGGCGATCGCTATTGTAGACCACCAGATTTGGCTGCCAGAGCTGAAGATTGGTCTGGGACTATGGCAAGGCGAATACGATGGAATCAACCGCCAATGGTTGCGCTGGCTAGATGCTGAAGGAAATTGGATTCCGACTCGCTTGGAGCGGACTGGGCAACAAATAGAAGAGGCTGAACAGCAATTGGAGCAAGCTGAACAGCAATTAGAGGAAGCTGAACAGCAGATAGAAGAGGCTGAACACCAATTAGAGCAAGCTGAACAGCAGATAGAAGAGGCTGAGCAACAGCGAGAGCAAGAGCGCCAGCAGCGTCTAATCGCTGAGCAGAAAATGGCGCGGATGGCTGAACAATTGAGGGCGCTGGGGATTGACCCGGATGAACAGTAACTCACGAATCAGTTAATTGCTGCTGTTTGAGCCACCTGTAACTCTTTGGGCTGAAAAAATAGGCTGAAAGCCTCTTGAGATATAGTTTTCGGTCGGTAGAAAGTATCAAAAAAAAGAATCAAAACCTGAGTATAATGTAGCCACAGATGTCAGGTATGACAGACGACTCAAGGCAAATAGGCGCTTCATGAACCATCCAGGCTTGCAATATCCGATGTTTGGCCCGGAAATTCAGTGTCCGCACTGCCGCCAAATTATTCCGGCTCTCACGCTGACCGATACGTATCTTTGTCCTCGCCACGGGCCGTTTGAGGCTGACCCCAAAACGGGGGAGCTAATGCACCTCCAGTCAGGGCGCAATTGGCGGCAGTGGGAAGGAGAATGGTATCGCCAGCACACCCATCCAGACGGGATTCGGTTTGAGATCCATGAGGCGCTTGATCGCCTTTACACCCAGGGCTATCGGGCCACGCGAGTCGTAATTGCCCAGCGCTATCGGGATTTGATTAGCAGCTATTTAGAGCGGAGCAATCCGTGGCGATCGCAGCCTGATTCTCAGCGCTTGCGCCTGTACGGGCTACCGGTGGAGTTTAGCCCCGACCCCCTGGAAGAACCCTGCTGGGATGTGATTAACTTTGACCTCGACAAAGAACCCGGCGCGCCTTCTCGTCCGCCCTATTTTCGAATGTTTGAGTAGGCGTGATTCAGCGCCAAGAAGCACTATGCAAGGGCATCACACCTCAATTCGGACAGCCGACATTCACCGAGCGATCGCCTTCTACCAGGCTTTGGGGTTTGAGATGGAAGAGCGATTTACGACTGGTTATACCCTGGCCTGCTGGCTGGCTGGCCCTGGCGGACGGCTAGAGCTGATCCAAATTCCTGAACCCCAGCCTGCCCCGGATGCGTTTGGGGATGAGCACTATGTTGGCTACTATCATTTGTCGTTTAATTTGACCCAAGAGCTAATCAATGGGCAAAGCCTAGCCGAGTGGCTGCAAGCTTTGGGCGATCGCCTCACCGCTGCTTCTTTGGATTTGAAAGTGTTGTTGCCGCCCAGCCAGCAAGTAATTGGCGATCGCTGTTACCAGGTCGCCTTTATTGCTGACCCAGACGGCTTGCCCCTAGAGTTTCTGCAAGATTTAGGCCCGGCCAGCCGCCAGTGAAAGAAATTAGGGTTCAGCCTGCTTTACCTGTTTAGGCTGCCGCATTTTGAGGGCGCGATCGCGGATATTGTTGATCACAATAAACAGCACTGGCACGACAAATAAGCTCAGAAAGGTAGAAGCAAGCATGCCGCCAAACACAGCCGTCCCCAAAGACTGACGAGCCGCTGCCCCAGAGCCAGTTGCAAACACGAGTGGCAGGATCCCAAAGATAAACGAGAGCGCCGTCATCAAAATTGGGCGCAGACGCTCCTCCGAGGCAGTAATCGCCGCTTTCGTATTCGATAAGCCCTGCTCTTTTTTCTGGTTAGCAAACTCGACAATCAAGATCGCATTTTTACTAGCCAAGCCAATCAGCATGACCAGCCCAATCTGGCAGAACACATCATTCGGCAAGCCGCGGACGAATTGGGCTGCCAAGGCACCCATAATCGCCAACGGCACTGAGAGGACAATAATTAGTGGATCGATATAGCTTTCGTACTGAGCCGCTAGCACCAGAAACACAAACACTAAGCCCAGTCCAAAAATCAGTGGCGCTTGCCCGGCTGATTTTAGTTCTTCTAAAGATAAACCCGTCCAAGAGTAATTAATTCCCCGTGGTAAGGCTGCTGCCAAGCGCTCCATGGTGGCGATCGCCTGCCCAGAACTCACCCCAGGCGCAGTCCCCCCCGTTACCTCGGCGGAGCGGAAGAGATTGTGGTGGCTAATAATTTGCGGGGCAACCGTTTGCTTAACCCGAATCAGGTTGCTGAGCGGAATCATTTGGTCATTGCCCGCCCGGACGTAGAGTTTGCCTAAGTCTTCTGGATTAGAGCGAAACTGCTGGTCTGCCTGCACAATCACGCGATAGCTGCGGGCAAACAAATTAAAGTTATTGACGTAGTCTGACCCCAAGAAAATTTGCAGGGTGTTAAAAACATCCTCTAGGTTGACTCCTAGCGCCAAGGCCCGCGTCCGATCCACTTCCACCAGCAGTTGCGGAGAGTTAATTGCAAAGGGCGTATTCACCCGCGTTAAGCCCGTTGTCGGGGCATTTGCTTTGCCCACCAACTGAGTCACCCCATCGAATAGCCCTTGCAGACCGATATTGGCCTGGTCTTGCACCTGTAAGTCAAAGCCACCGACGCCGCTGCCGCCAACATTGATCGTTGGAATATTGGTGGCAAAGACCTGTGCGCCCTGAATTTGAGACAACTTGCCCATTAACGGGGGAATAATTTCATTTACCGATCGCCGGTCTGACCAAGGCTTAAGGGTCGTAAAAATAATTCCTTTGTCTGGCCCGTTGCCAAAGAAGCTAAACCCAACGACTGCAAAGGTGCCCCTCGTGTCCGGTAAAGCCAGCAAGTCTTTTTCCGCCTGAGCCACCACATCACTGGTGTACTCTAGCGACACCCCTTGGGGCGACTGAATCAGGGTGACGAAATAGCCCTGATCTTCTTCCGGTACAAATCCACCCGGCACAACTGTAAACAGCCAGTAGGTAATGCCCAGCATGACGACAAATCCAGCCAGCACTAGCCCTTTGAAGCCAGCCATAAAAATCAGACTGTTTTCATAGCCGCGGCGAGTTTTGTTAATCGTCCAGTTGACGCCGCGAAAAAACCAATTCTGCGACTCTGGCTGGTGCCGCAGCAACAGAGCTGCCAGGGCCGGTGTGAGGGTAAGGGCATTAAAGGTGGAAAGAGCGACCGCAAACACAATCGTCAAGGCAAATTCTTGGTACAGCCGCCCTGTCACTCCAGGGAAAAACGCGACTGGAATAAACACCGCCATCAGCACCAAGGAGGTCGCAATTACCGCCCCGGTCACTTCCGCCATCGATTCGATCGAAGCTTCACGGGCGCTCAGTCCTCGGTCTTCCATCAGGCGAGTGATATTTTCGACAATCACAACCGCATCGTCTACTACCAGCCCGGTGGCTAATACCAGCCCAAATAGGGTCAAACTGTTGATTGAAAAATCGAATACCTTGACGAACCCAAACACGCCCAGCAGTGAAACCGGAATCGTCACGGTTGGAATCAAGGTGCTGCGCCAGTCTTGCAGGAAGACAAACATGACCAGCACCACCATCACGAAGGCTTCCCCCAAGGTGCCGGCTACTTCTTTAACCGATTCATTCACCGCATCGGTGGTATCGAAGGCTAGCTCATACTTGAGTCCGGGTGGGAAGTTTTTGGCTAACTCCTGCATTGTTTTGCTGACTTCGTTAGCCACGGTCAGCGCATTGGAACCAGTCAGTTGATAAACGCCTAGCCCAACTGCATTTTTACCGTTGAAGCGCAAAATCGTCTGATAATCCTGTGCCCCTAGTTCAGTCCGCCCGACATCTCGCACCCGCACTAAGGAGCCATCGGGGCCGGTTTGAATCACAATATCGCCGAATTCCTCTGGGGTCGCGAGGCGAGAAAGGGCTTGAATCCCCATTTGAAACTGCTGGCCGGCCGGGGTGGGTGGCGCGCCAATTACCCCGGCCCCAACCTGAATATTTTGCTCAGCCAGGGCATCGCTGACATCCATCGCCGTTAGCCCCCGCTTCGCTAGCAGGCTGGGGTCGAGCCAGAGCCGCATCGCGTAGGTGCGCTGCCCAAACACCGTCACGCCACCCACACCCGGCAATCGCTTTAGCGGGTCAACTACATACAGCGAGGCGTAGTTGCTAATAAACAGCGGGTCGTAGCGCTCTGCTTCTGCATATAAGCCGATCGCCAGCAGCACCAGCGTCGATGCCTTGCTGACCGTGACGCCAGTTTGCACCACCTCCTGGGGCAACTGCGACTGCACGACCGAAATTTGGTTTTGGACATCAACCGCCGCGATGTTTTTGTCGTAACCCTGGTCAAAGGTGATGGTGATGTTACTGCCGCCATTGCTGTCGCTGGTGGAGTCGATGTAGTTCATCCCTTCCACACCGTTAATCTGCTGCTCCAGAATGGTGGTGACGTTGGTTTCAACGGTTTCAGCGCTGGCGCCCGGATAGGTTGACTGCACCTGAATCGTCGGCGGCGTCACATCTGGGTAATACTCAATTGGCAAGTTGGGCAACGTGACCACACCGACCAAAATGATCAAAAGCGAACAGACCGTCGCAAATACAGGTCGCCGAATGAAGAAATTAACAAACATGGCTGAATTGAATCTCTTTCAGGTGCAGAACCGCAGATGATTAACCCGCTTCAACTTATTAATTACTAAAGTTAATGATTAAAAATGCTAAACAATCGGGTTAAAATTCAGACTCTCAATTCAGTCTGAGCTAGGACTCTGGTTTAATCGGCGCTCCATCGGCCAAATTCTGAATCCCAGACGTAATAATTTTTTCCCCAGCTTGTAGACCCTTTAAAATTTGATAACTATTGCCATCGATTCTACCCAGTTGAACCGGCTTCTGCCGAGCCACAAACTGTTTGTCTCCCTTGCCCGGCTCCGCCACAAAGACAAAATTTTGCCCGGCCAGGTTAGACACCGCGACGGTTGGCACTAACACTCCAGGCCGACGACCCCAAACGATCCGAGCTTGAATCTGCTGATCGGCCCGAAGCTGATTGTTGGCATTGGCATAAAGCGATTTAATTAAGACGGTTTGAGTCGTGTTGTCTGCCTTGGGAGAGATAAAGAAAACCTGAGAAGTCCCGATCACTTTGCCTTGGGGGTCGAGCAATTCGACGGCTGAGCCAACCCGCAGATCAGCAACGCGCTCAATCGGAACGTAGACATAAACCTCCAAGGGCTGATTTTGAGTCAGGGTCAGTAAGTTGGTGCTCGTGGTCACTAGATCGCCTAGTCGGGGCGGAATATCACCAATGGTGCCCGCAAAGGGAGCCGTGACCTGAAAATACTGCAAGACAACTGCCTGCTGCTGAGTATTGGCCCGCGCCTGTAAGAGATTTTTTTCACGTTGAGCGATCGTGGATCTCTGGGCCCGAATGTCAGCGTCGGTCGCTGCCAAATCGGCTTGAGCGGTTTGCAGGGCGAGGGTCAACGACTGGGCTTGCTCCTTGGAAACTGCTCCGTCTTTGGCCAGGGCGGTATAGCGATTGGCTTGCAGACGGTTGTAGTTGAGGGTGGCTTCTCTAGAGCGTCGCAGGGCTTCTAGCGATCGCAGGGTTGCCTTAGCGTTGTTAATGTCTGCCTGGGCCACTTGCACCCCTGCCAGGTTACTGGCAACGGCGGCGGTTTGTTCCGCTGGGTCAATTTGAATCAGCGGCGTGCCCGCCGCCACAACTTGCCCAGATTGAATTTCGATTTTGGCAATCCGGCCAGCGGTTTGAGGTTGGAGTTGAATCGACTTGCGAGATTGCAAGCTGGCATTGAAGTCAGAGGTTTCTGCCAGGATGCCAGTTTGAACGGGCGTCACTTTGACCGGCATTGCCCCCATCATCGGCGGCGGGGCTTGACCCGCCCGACAGCCTCCCACAGTTGCCAAGAACGTGAAAATCAGTAAAGAACGACTGAATAACTTCTGATACTGCATGATTGGCAACAGAATAATTTTGCCTTTTTCAATCTAAGCGCAGATTACGGCTGGCGTGGGGGAGATGACAGAGATTTCGAATCCTCTACCGAAAAATAGGTCAGATTTTGCCGCAGTTCGCCGTCCAATAGTTTACGAAAATTTACATCAAAACTCAGAAAATCTGATGATTGCCCGCAAAGTGAGTCAGAAATGCTGGAAAATATTACAAAGCATTGCAGCAAAAGTTTGAGGGTATCCGCAATGCCCGAAAATGATTTCGCAAGGTTGCTGAACTTAAAAATTTTGCACTGGCTGCGATCGCTAAAGTTTCTACTGGTCGCCATTTTTTTGGAACTAGTGTCAGTTGCAATCCAGTCCAGGCTTTGCTTTTGGCAAATGTCGCTTTAGACAAAACCTCGTCATACTTTTTTAATTGGAGGAATCCATCAATGAGTGTAGTCACGAAGTCAATCGTGAATGCCGATGCTGAGGCTCGCTATCTCAGCCCCGGTGAATTGGATCGGATCAAAGGCTTTGTCACAGGTGGCGCTCGCCGTCTGCGGATTGCCCAAACTCTGACCGAAAATCGGGAACGGATCGTCAAGCAAGCTGGCGACCAACTCTTCCAAAAGCGCCCCGATGTTGTTTCTCCCGGTGGCAATGCCTACGGTGAAGAAATGACCGCCACCTGCCTGCGCGACCTTGACTACTACCTGCGTCTAGTCACCTACGGTGTCGTCTCCGGCGATGTCACCCCGATTGAAGAAATCGGAATTGTGGGTCTCAAGGAAATGTACAATTCCCTCGGCACCCCGATTCCGGCAGTTGCAGAAGGTGTGCGCGCCATGAAGGCTGTGGCTGGCTCTCTCCTGTCTGGTGAAGATTCGGCTGAAGCTGGTGCATACTTCGATTTTGTGATCGGAGCCATGCAGTAGTCTGCTGGCTGAATTCAAACCCGCCATTTTTGAAGAATTTCCACGCTTAAGGAAGCAAGATTATGCAAGACGCGATTACCGCTGTAATTAACTCCTCTGATGTGCAAGGTAAGTACCTTGACAACTCTGCCCTCGAAAAGCTGAAAGGCTATTTCCAAACTGGCGAACTGCGCGTGCGGGCCGCCACCGTGATTAGCTCTAACGCGGCTGCCATTGTGAAGGAAGCTGTTGCTAAATCGCTGCTGTACTCTGATGTCACCCGTCCCGGCGGCAACATGTACACCACCCGTCGCTATGCCGCTTGCATCCGCGACCTCGACTACTACCTGCGCTACTCGACCTATGCCATGCTGGCTGGCGACCCCTCCATCCTGGATGAGCGGGTGCTGAACGGTTTGAAGGAAACCTACAACTCTTTAGGGGTTCCGGTTGTTTCCACCGTCCAAGCGATCCAAGCCATGAAAGAAGTCACCGCTAGCTTAGTTGGCGCTGATGCTGGCAAAGAAATGGGTGTCTATTTCGACTACATTTGCTCTGGCCTCAGCTAACTGAGACTTGGGGTAAGCCTGAGCCGTCAGGGGTGAGTGCTAGGAGACTTGGGGCAAATCATCGAATCTTCAGATTTTTGAGCTTGGCTTTGGTCATCTAGAATTTATCCTTGACGCTCAGACTTAAAATTTTTTTGATTAGCTGTACTGAAAGACAAATTTTTGTAACCTAGATTCGGAGCAACCCGTCCTATGCGTATGTTCAAGGTGACTGCCTGCGTCCCCAGCCAAACCCGGATTCGCACCCAGCGCGAACTGCAAAACACTTACTTTACCAAGTTGGTACCCTACGACAACTGGTTTCGTGAGCAACAAAGAATTATGAAGATGGGCGGCAAGATCGTCAAAGTTGAGTTGGCAACAGGTAAACCCGGTGCCAATACTGGCTTGCTCTAAGGCGTTGGGTCTTTACTTGGGGACTTAGGAGGTCAAGCTTGACCTCTTTTTTTTATGGCGATCGCAGGTTGAGCGCTGATCCGTTGATGATCTGAGGGCTAGAATGCTGCTAAAAATCGCATAATGCCTGTGAGTTGAGCTTTAACAGCAGCAGCCCTGCCCGCTGATCAGGGCTGGCCCTGAGTTTAGCTATCCTGACGGCGGCAGCCAATCTGACTGTCTTAAATTCTTTCTTAATTACATCACCTTCAAAAATGCAATGAATGTCGGTTTGCGCCAACTGATTCCTTTTTTTGACCCCTCTGTGCAGACGTGGAGCCTAGAGGCTCGGTTACTGCGCTGGCTAACTTTTTTGTGGCTATTTGTCGGTTTAGTTGTCCTATTTTCGGCCTCTTACCATTCGGGGCTTGTCGAGTCGAACGATGGGCTGTTTTACTTTAAGCGGCAACTTTTGTGGATTGGGATGGGCTTGGTTGGGTTTCAGGCGTTTAGCCATTTGCCCCTCCAGCGATCGCTGTCCTTTGCTTGGATAGGCTTTTTTGGCTGCCTGCTGATGATTTTTGCTACCCACTTCCTGGGCGTGACGGAAATGGGGGCCACCCGCCGAATCGAGATTGCTGGCTTTCAACTCCAACCTTCAGAGTTAATGAAGCCGTTTTTGATTTTGCAAAGCGCCCAAGTGTTCGGCAACTGGTTTCGGATGAAGCTTAAAATCCGCCTGATTTGGCTAGCAATTTTTGCCTGTTTGCTGCTTGGAATTCTGATTCAACCCAACCTCAGTACAACTGCGCTTTGCGGCATTAGCCTCTGGTTAGTTGCCCTCGCCGCTGGCTTGCCCTATTTTCAATTGAGTGGTGTGGCGATCGGGGGGATGCTGGCGGCGCTTACCAGCATTAGCCGCAATGACTACCAACGGCGGCGGGTGATGTCCTTCCTGAATCCTTGGACTGACCCGATGCAAGATGGCTATCAGCTAATTCAAAGCTTATTAGCAATTGGCTCAGGTGGACTGTGGGGCAAGGGGTTTGGGATGTCGAGTCAAAAGCTGGCCTACTTGCCAATTCATAATACTGACTTTATTTTTTCGGTTTACGCAGAAGAGTTTGGGCTGGCCGGCTGTTTACTGCTGATGATCTTACTCTCAGCCTATGGGTTTATTGCTTTCCGGGCGATTAATAGAACCGCTGATCCGGTCTATCGGCTAGTTGGCTTGGGCGCAATTGTGCTGATGCTTTTGCAAGCGCTGATCAATATTGGGGTGTCGATTGGAGCCTTACCGACGACGGGTTTGCCGTTTCCATTTTTTAGCTATGGCGGCAGCTCAATGATTGCCAGTTTGGCGATCGCTGGCTTGATCGTTCGGGTGGCCAGAGAAGGAACTCAAGGGCAAGTGATCCCGATTAAGCCCCAATCGCCTGCCAACTTAAAGTCTGTTCCAGAACCTGCCAGCGATGGTAATTTTTTCGGCGCAGAAAACAACGCAACCGCAACTCAGTCTCCCCCTCGCCAACTCAAGCCGCCTAAGCCTTCCCTCCTAGCTAGGCTGTTTGACTGGACAACCAAACCAGGCTCAAAAATGGCTCGGAAAAGACAGGCTGCCAAAAACCGCCGCCGCAATTCTCGACCGCCCGGTTAGGTAGCGCTACAGTAAAAACATAAAACTATTTTCAAGTCATAATTGGCAGCGCGCCCGTTGTGAAACTTTTTTAGGACTGGTAAAGCATGATCGAAGGGCTACAAACGCAACTGTATCAGCTAGAACAGTGGGCCAATCAGTTGGTTGCCACTCAATTGACCCACCTCAGCTTGATTAGCCTCAGCGTCATCTTTTTGGCTGGTTTGTTAACTAGCCTCACCCCCTGCACCCTCTCGATGTTGCCGATTACGGTTGGCTACATTGGCGGCTATGAGGCCAAAAGCCGCTGGCAGGCGGCAGCGCAGTCCACTTGGTTTGTGTTGGGCTTGGCTTCCACCTTGGCAGGCTTGGGGATTGTGGCGGCGATCGCCGGTCGGATTTATGGTCAAATTGGCTCTGGGTTGGCGATCGCAGTTAGCCTAGTCGCAATTCTGATGGGCTTGAATCTGCTTGAGGCTCTGCCTTTAAGGCTGCCTGGTTTGACGGCAGAAACAGATTGGCTCCAGCAGTTTCCGGCTGGAGTCCGCTCTTACGGGTTGGGTCTGACCTTTGGCTTAGTCGCTTCCCCCTGTAGCACCCCGGTTTTGGCGACTCTCCTGGCTTGGATTTCGACTACGCAAGACCCCTGGTTAGGGAGTGGCTTACTGCTGGCTTATACCCTTGGTTATGCTGCCCCGCTAATCTTAGCCGGCACATTTACAGCCGTAATTAAGCAATTTTTGGCCCTCCGGCGCTGGTCAGCCTGGATTACGCCAGCCAGCGGAGCCTTACTGGTTGGATTTGGCGTATTTTCACTGCTGTTTCGGCTCTTACCCGTTGCGTGAAATAAAGTATTGTGCCCTGGGCAAGTTATTTTTTGCGATCTGAAAGTTGAATCAGTGGCTGTAATAAGTCTGCGCTGATCGAACTGGTGACGATCGCCTGCCGGCTGCGATCGAACAGCAAACAACCGACGGTAACTGAGCGATCGCAGTGGGTTTGCATGTAAGCGCGCGATCTCAGGTCAATCTGCTCAGCGATCGCGCCGTAAACTTGGTTTACCCAATTACTATTTGTGGTGGTATCTAATTGCCGCAAATACTCTAAACCCGCCTCGGCTGTTGGGCTAGCCAAGATTTGCTGGAGGTGAGGATGAGGCAAGCCTTGGTTGGCACAGTGGGCGGTTAGAATTTCTTGCCGTGCATCGGCCAGATGGTGATGCGTGTGAAAAATTCCGCCCGCCAGCTTGATCAACTTACCGTGATAGCCAAACAGCAGCAGGGACTGCACGCCTTGGATACCGGCTTCCACGAGCAACGGCCCCAACCAATTGGCTGTTTTTAGTAAACAATCTGACGGTACGCCCATTTTCCGAGCTAAATCTAGCCCATTTTCGCCAATGCAAAACACGAGGGTCGAGTGACGCTGAGACTTTTGCTTCAGGTCTGCCCGAAAGACTTCTAATTGGTCAGGCGCGCTCAAGGGTTGAGAAATCCCAGCCGTGCCGAGCAGAGAAAGTCCTTCGACTACGCCAAAGGCTGAGTTAGAGGTGCGCTGCCCCAAGGCTCGCCCCTCGGGCAGAATAATTGTGACCCGAATCCGCGCCTTGGCGGGTAGCTGCCGCTCTAAGTTAGTTGTGATTAAAGTTTGGGCATATTGGTAAATAGCAGCTCGACCCTCAGCCATGATCTTGCCAATTCCTTCTCCACCCTCAAGCCTGACCGGCTCAGCTTGCCCTGGACTGGCCCATTCGACCATTGCCCAGATCGGGGTGTCACGGGTTAAATCTAGATTGTCGCCAGGGTCACTGCGGGCGATCGCCAGCGCCATCCCATTTCCTAAGCCGGCCACCTGTTCAATTGGGATTTCGACGGTTTCAGGTGGGATTAGCAAATCAACGCTAACCGTCGCGATGAGTTGCGGCTGTTCTAACCAGCGCCAAGCCGCCAGAGCAGCAGCACAGGCAAACACTGGCAGCGTATAGCCTGAACGAGGAGAAGCGTTAACCATCATCACCTAAGCATTTCTTACAGCGTAGACCAATCCAACTGACAGGCCACCAGCGATATTTCAACCCAGATTCTGATGTTTGAATCAAAAAAATTGGAAAAGAACCACAAATCGAAAAAAGCAAGGTTAAGCTAAGGTTAATTTTAAGTTAATAAAAAAGTTTTCACTACGACTGCCATGCTAGAACCCCCAGAATTCTGCTCTAACTTCTCCTTAAACCCAGGTGAACCCCGCTCAACTCAAAATGTCCAGCTCAGTTTTGGAGAATTTGCTCAGCAGGTCAGCTTAATCTGCAACCTGGAAACTGGCGGCAAATTAGACCCGCAGGAAGCCTACAAAAAAGTAAAAGGCCTCTACAAGCAACTCAAAAAGTCTCGACCAAAAGCATCTTGAGCTTTTGAGGCTAATACTTGGCTTGGTTAACCTTAGCTTACAGCAGTCATTGACCCGTATCGTAACCACAATCGATTTAAGCGCGAAGCGCTATAAGGCCGCTTGGCAAAATTTGAAGATAACCCGCTATTTTTTTGATTTGGTATCCGTTGAACATAGGTTTTCTGGCGTTTTCTCAGTATGATTTTATTTCGACTGTGAGGAATGACGATCAACGCCTAATTCATGCTGCCCAACGCCCCCCAAACCCTAGCCCTTGATTTTGATGGTGTCCTTTGCGACGGTCTATTGGAATATTTTCAAACCAGTTGGCGAGCCTACCGCCAAACCTGGCCCACTTCCACCCCTACTCCTCCCGATCGCTTAGCCGAAACCTTTTACCGCCTGCGTCCCGTCGTCGGCTCTGGCTGGGAAATGCCAGTCCTGCTGCGGGCGATCATCAAAGGATTTTCGGAAGCTGATATTATGCAGCAGTGGCAGATTGTCCGCACGCGGATTGTCGCCGATGAAGACCTCAATCCTAAAATTTTGGGACTGCGGGTCGATACAATCCGCGACCAGTGGATTGCTGAAGATTTAACCGTGTGGCTAGGCGTACACCGCTTTTATCCAGGGGTCAGTCAGCAATTGCAGCAGTGGTTGAACACAGATTTAAACCTGTTGATCATCACAACTAAAGAAAGCCGCTTTGTCCAGAAATTGCTGGAGCGAGAGAATATTCCTTTGCCCAGCGATCGCATTTTTGGTAAAGACCGGCAGTTCCCGAAAGCAGAAACCCTCCGCAACCTGCAAAAACAGCAGTCTCCTGCCCCGATTTGGTTTGTTGAAGACCTGCTCTCAACCCTAGAAACGGTCAAAAGTCAGTCCGATTTACAAGAGATTGGGCTATTTTTAGCAGACTGGGGCTACAACACCGCTAGCGATCGCCAACTTGCAGCCAAGGACAATCGCATCCGCCTGCTATTGCTGAACCAGTTTTCTCAGCCTTTTTCGGACTGGGGTTAGGCTTGGATTGACCGGCTCAAGTTGTAAACACAACCTGATGTAATGTCTTTTGGTACTCGTTATCTGCGAGATCCAGCATTTCTCCAAACAGCGGCGAAAAAGGGCGATTTTCATCCATGGCCGTGTATTCTGCCAGCGATCGCCAATGCCCAAAATTGATACAGCGCCATCCATCCAAGCTGCGATGAGCATGGGTAGAAATTAGGCCGGCTTGCCCAGAAACCATCTTGAGGGCCTGACGAAATAATTCCAAGAATCGCGGCTGATTTTCCGGCTGTTTCATTTTAAAGATGCCGAAATTAATCAGCCCAGCCATGTCTGGCGAAAGCTGCAATTCACTCCCTTCCGGTTCTTCAGCAAAAATTTCAAACAGGTGAATATCAGGCACAGCAAACTCTGGGTCAGGTT
The DNA here is from genome assembly GCA_019359715.1 of Aphanocapsa sp. GSE-SYN-MK-11-07L. Classification (GTDB taxonomy): domain Bacteria; phylum Cyanobacteriota; class Cyanobacteriia; order Thermosynechococcales; family Thermosynechococcaceae; genus JAHHGS01. Next base: position 15,510 of record JAHHGS010000145.1, read on the forward strand.
GGGTGGCCCGATAAGATGCTTGCTGCCATTGGACATAGCTTGTCACCCGCAGTCCATCGCAACTACGGAGAACGGTGCCAGAGCAGAAGCCCGGATGAGGCTGGAGCGCAGACTCAATCGTTTGAATCGCGCGTTCCCACCACGTCGGCTTGGCGATCAGGTTCGACCGGATAAATGGTGAACTCAGCCAACAGCCGATTTGCTTGACTCACGATCGCCATCTCAGACCTCTGATTGATCCGAATCGCCGAATTAGCGATCGACGGATCCCATAATCACGTCGATACTGCCCAAAATAGCGACAATATCAGCCACCTTCATGCCGCGCAGCAGTTGGGGCAGCACTTGCAGATTGTTGAAATCTGGCGGACGAATTTTCCAGCGCCAGGGAAAGACATTATCTTCACCAATTAAATAAATTCCCAGTTCTCCTTTGCCAGTTTCTACCCGGACGTAGTGCTCACCTTGAGGAATTTTGAACGTCGGTGCTAACTTTTTGCCCAAAAACTGATAGTCAAACCCATCCCACTCGGATTTTTTGCCAGCCATCATCCGTTGCGCTTCCAGATTTTCGTAGGGACCGCCGGGTAAAGCCTTCAGCGCTTGCAGAATAATTTTGACTGACTCGCGCATCTCGCGAATTCGCACCAGATAGCGGGCAATGCAGTCGCCAGCCGCTTCCCACTGCACTTCCCAATCGAAGTCGTCATAGCTTTCGTAGTGGTCAACCCTGCGTAAATCCCACTTGACTCCAGAGCCGCGCAGCATTGGCCCCGACAAGCCCCAGTTAATCGCTTCCTCGCGACTAATCGTCCCAATTCCTTCCAAACGCCGGATAAAAATCGGGTTGTTGGTAATCAGCCGCTCGTACTCATCAACTTTGGGCAAAAAGTAGTCGCAGAAGTCAATGCACTTGCTGACCCAACCGTAGGTGAGGTCAGCCGCGACGCCGCCCATCCGAAAGTAATTGTTGTTAATGAAGCGCATTCCACTGACGGCTTCAAACAAGTCGTAAATCATCTCCCGCTCCCGGAAGATGTAGAAGAAGGGCGTCTGAGCGCCAACATCGGCCAAAAATGGCCCCAGCCACAGCAGGTGATTGGCAATCCGATTCAGCTCCAGCATGATCACCCGGATATAGCTGGCTCGCTTTGGCACCTCAATCCCAGCCAATTTCTCTGGAGCGTTGACCGTGACGGCTTCGTTGAACATTCCGGCCGCGTAGTCCCAGCGACTGACGTAGGGAATGAACATAATGTTGGTGCGATTCTCGGCAATCTTTTCCATGCCGCGATGCAGATAGCCAATTACTGGCTCACAATCAATCACATTCTCGCCGTCTAGAGTCACCATCAACCGCAGCACCCCATGCATCGAAGGGTGATGGGGGCCCATGTTGAGCAGCATCGGCTCTGTTCTAGTCTCAAGCGTTGGCATAAAAAACTGTCCCTTCAGGTGAGGCAGAGGTTTAGAAAGCTACACTCCACTATGCTACATTTCCCCAGTTTTAGACGCAATTTGAACGATAGATTTTTCCCAGATGTATCTATTTATCAGGAAACAAGGCGGCGAATCAGGCAAGGCAAATCAGGAAATAATTCTGAAGAAGATGAGCAAGTCTTGACTTTAAATATTTTTTTATTTGTTTAGCTGAGCAGATGAGATTTCCACAGGCTTTCCACAGGTTTGGCTCAACTTTTCCCCAACCCGACAAAAGTTTTCCACAGTTTTTCGACAGTTTTCCACAGGCAATCACGAGTGGCTCAAGACTTGAGACTTTTCTGGGGATTATGGGAGATTTTTGGTCTTTTGTGAACTTGTGTAATGAAAAAACGCTGAAAGTCTTGGTTTTTCGTTCGATTATTCGGAGGGCGATCGCTCATATTGGCGGTGAGTGAGATTGACAAACCTCCCCTGTGATCAGGCACAATGATTCGACTAACTCACTGTGCGCCCAGTTTAATCGATTGCATTACCGCTTCCCCTGAAGGGTCTGGCAATCGCTAACTCTATTGGAGCGCTGATTTCTGCTGACTACAAAAGTTTTCCACAGGCATCAAGCTCAATTTTTTATTTAATTAGGGATTAACTTGTCTCATGAATGCCACCATTAGTATCCTGGCTGAAATACCAGAAGACCTGCATGAAACGCTGAAAGGCTACTTGGAAACTCATCCCGATTGGGATCAAGACCGCGTGTTTGCGGCGGCGTTGTCCCTGTTTTTGCTGCAAAATGGAGAGAGCGATCGCCGAGCCGCTCGGGTTTACCTGAATACTTTGTTTAACCGTGTTTAAGGCAAAAGGATGAAGGCAGCGGAAACTGCATTGGCGGGGTTTCCCCGCTTAAAGCAAGTTTCCAAGACAGAGGGCAGAAGGTGAAACCCAAAATTCCTGCTGCCCTCTGCGCTCTACCTCCTTTCTAGCCATGTTATTTGGGGTGCAGCTATGTCTGGGCAGCAAGACCAACCCATGCTTGATTGTGTGATTGTCGGTGCCGGCTTGAGTGGATTGAGCTTGGCCCATCGCTTCAATCAGTTGGAGGCGGCTGAGCCAGCCCGTCAGCCGCCTCGGCAACTGCTGATTTTAGAAGCCAGCGATCGGGTGGGCGGCAATATTACTACTAATCAAGCGGATGGGTTTGTCTGGGAGGAGGGGCCGACCAGCTTCTCGCCCACGCCCGGATTGCTCAAGCTGATTGTTGACCTCAACTTACAGTCAGAGCTTGTCTTAGCCGACGGGCGTTTACCCCGGTTTGTCTATTGGCAGGGGCAACTGCACCCGCTAGAACCGACTAACCCAGTCGGGCTGGCCAGCACTAAACTGCTCAGCCCTGGGGGCAAACTGCGGGCGGTCTTAGGAGCGATCGGGTTTGTCCAACCGGCGATCGGTGCCCAGGCCAGCGAAGAAACCGTTAACCAGTTTTTTAGCCGTCATCTAGGGGTAGAGGTGGCTCAGCGACTGGTGTCACCATTTGTGTCTGGGGTGTTTGCGGGCGATGTTGACCAACTGAGCGCCCGCGCTGCCTTTGGCAAGTTAACTCACTTGGCGGATGTCGGCGGCAGCTTAGTGGCGGGAGCAATCTTGTCGCGGCGGGGCCAGCCCAAACTAAAGCCTGACCCTAGCTTGCCAAAGACCAAACCAGGGGAACTGGGGTCATTCAAGCAGGGTTTAAAGACACTGCCAGAGGCGATCGCCGCCAGCCAGCCGATTTGCAACCAACTGCGGCTAAATTGGCAAGTCAAGTCAATTGAAATTACACCGCAAAAAACCTACCAACTGGCGATCGCCACTCCCGACGGCTACCAGCAGCTTGAAACCCGCAGCTTAGTTTTAACCTGCCCCGCCTACGTCAGTGCTGAAATTTTGCAGTCATTACAGCCCCAGGTCAGCCAAGCCCTGCGCGAGTTTACCTATCCGACTGTGGCCTGCGTGATTTTGGCCTATCCTGACTCAGCCCTACCCCAGCCGCTGAAAGGGTTTGGCAATTTGATTCCCCGCCAGCAGAAAGTTAGAACTCTGGGCACGATTTGGTCATCAAGCCTGTTTCCAGGCCGGACACCCGCCGGTTGGCACATGTTAACCAACTTTATTGGCGGTGCCACCGACCCGGCGATCGCCCAACTTACCCCAGATCAGATTGTCCAAACCGTGCACGGCAATTTGCAGCAAACCCTGGGAGTGCGGGGCGTTGCGCCCAAGGTGCTGGGGGTGCACATTTGGGCACGGGCGATTCCGCAGTATACGCTCGGACATTTCCAGCGCCTAGAAAGAATTCAGACGGGGCTGCAATCTCTGCCGGGGGTTTTTCTGTGCAGTAACTATTTTGGCGGTGTGGCCTTGGGCGATCGTGTCCAGCGCGGGCAGGAGCAGGCCCTGCAACTCCAGCAATATTTACAGCCAGCGGACTCAACCCATTCGCAGGCTTAGAGACGGATCATTATCATGCTCTCAGACTATGTGCAAGCTGCGATGCGTCATGCCACCTATCAAGTCCGCCCAGAGGATGGCTGCATCCTCGGTGAGATTCCGGGTTTAGTCGGCGTCCAGGCTAGAGGCGAAACGCTGATTGACTGCCGTCATGACCTGATGGAAGTGCTAGAAGAGTGGGTCTGGGTGCGGGTTTCTCGCAACCTGCCCGTGCCTGATATTGACGGTGTGCATTTGCCAGTTAAGGATTTGAGCTAGGGCTTGTCTGTGATCTAAACTCAGTCAGCAAAATTAACTTGTTAAAGAAATTAAAAAAGTAGCGCAGATTACAATTTACTGCTGAACCAGAGTCTTATCATCACAGCGAACTAGAAATATTGGATAGTGCTGCATTCTCGCGTTTAGGGGAACGCTTCGCGCCTAAAACGCGGTTTTATGCTGCACGATCGCCAAAACATCGAACTAAGAAAACTCAGAAAAAAGGTTGAGGAGTACGAATGATACGAGGAATTGGTAGACGTAAGTTTTTGGTCTATGGCTCTGCCACGCTGGGCATCAGCATTTTACTAAAAGCCTGTGGTGGGCAACCGGAAACCGCCACCAGCCCGTCCCCAGCCGCTTCGCCGGAAGGCTCGCCTGTAGCAGCTAGCCCGACTGGCGATGCAATCAAAGTTGGAATTTTACACTCCCTCAGCGGCACGATGGCGATCAGCGAAAAGAGCGTGGTCGATGCCGAGAACTTAGCGATCGAAGAAATTAATAAAGCAGGTGGAGTATTAGGTAAGCAGATTGCCGCAGTCACCGAAGACGGGGCTTCTGACTGGCCGACTTTTAATGAGAAAGCCAAAAAGCTGATCGAACAAGACAAAGTAGTGACGGTCTTTGGCTGCTGGACTTCCGCTAGCCGCAAAGCGGTTAAAGACACCTTTGAAGCTAATAATCACATGCTCTGGTATCCAGTCCAGTACGAAGGTCAGGAGTGCTCCAAGAACATCTTTTACACTGGGGCGGCTCCCAATCAGCAAATTGAGCCTTCCGTTGACTGGCTGCTTAAAAATAAGGGCAAGAAGTTCTTCTTAGTTGGCTCCGACTATGTTTTTCCCCGCACGGCTAACACAATCATCAAGTCCCAACTCAAAGCCCTAGGCGGTGAAGTGGTCGGCGAAGACTACATTCCCCTTGGTGGCACCGAAGTAACACCAATCATTACCAAAATTAGGGCGGCCTTGCCCGATGGCGGTGTGATCTACAACAGCTTGAATGGAGATAGCAATGTGGCTTTCTTCAAGCAGTTGCAGGGAGCCGGCATGACGGCAGAGAAATACCCCTCCATGTCCGTTAGCATTGCTGAAGAAGAAGTGCAGGCGATCGGGGTTGAATACCTGAAGGGGCACTATGCCGCTTGGAATTATTTTCAAACCGTCGATAACCCCGTCAACGCCAAGTTTGTGGCAGCCTTCAAAGCCAAGTACGGAGCAGACCGAGTCGTGAATGACCCAATGGAAGCAGCCTACCTGGCGGTTTATTTTTGGAAGCAGGCGGTGGAAAAAGCGGGCACAGCCGATGATTTAGACAAAGTGCGAATGGCTGCCTTGGGGCAAGTGATCGACGCGCCGGAAGGCCCAGGTGTGACGATGGAAAACAATCATCACTTGTCTAAGTACGTGCGGATTGGGCAAGTCCGGGATGATGCGCTGTTTGACATTGTTTTTGCAACTGAAAAACCAGTCAAACCCTTACCCTGGAACCAGTTTGTGCCTGAAACCAAAGGCTTCTCCTGCGACTGGTCTGACCCTGCCAAGGGCGGTAAGTTCAAAATGACCTAAGGCCGATCTTTGGGCTAAGTACACGTCACCGTAAGAGGGGTTCGGAATTCGATGAGTAAGAGAATCAAGTTGCTCAGTTCCCGCTATTTGATTTCCGACCCCTATCAATGACGAGTTGTACTAAGCAATGAGTGTTGAGTCTGCGATTGTTTTTGGCTTGACACTCGTTGTTTGTAGCAGTAATTACAGCAGGCTTGCAGGTCGCAGCATAGGTTGCTGTTGAGAGCCAGATTTCAGAGAACTTGTCCAAAGGGTCATAAAAATTGTTTCAGCGCCAGGTCAGCGCAAGGGAGCTAGCTTGCTATCAGGAATACTAGATGGAATATTCAACGGCATCAGCATTGGCTCCGTCTTGCTGCTGGCAGCTCTAGGGCTGGCGATCGTCTTCGGCTTGATGGGCGTAATCAATATGGCCCACGGTGAGCTGATGATGCTGGGGGCTTACACCACGTTTGTGGTTCAAAACGGCTTTAAGCAACTGGGCGGCGTTTGGTTTGAGCTGTATATTTTTGTCGCTCTGATTGCGGCTTTTGTGGTGGCAGCCGCAGTTGGGCTGGTGCTGGAACGGGGCGTGATTCGTTACCTCTACGGTCGCCCCTTAGAAACTTTGCTGGCCACCTGGGGCGTCAGCTTGATCTTGCAGCAGTTTGTCCGCAGCGTCAGTTGGCAATTTGTGGTCGGGCTGGGTTTATTTTGTTTGCTCTACTTTGGCGCCACCACGCTGCTGGCGCGGCGAGCTAACTGGCAGCAGATTCGGAGTTGGGCGATCGCGATTCTGCTGCCGATTTCGGCCGGAATTGCGATTGCTATTGCCCTAGTGGCGGGGCAGATGTATAAGTTACCGTTTACTCAACCCTGGTTTGGGGCTCAAAACAAGGATGTGACTGCTCCTAGGTGGCTGCGGGGCGGAATTCCGATTGGTGACTATCAGTTGCCCTCGGCCCGACTCTTTATTATTGGTTTGACAATCGCCTGTTTGATTGGTATTTTCCTCTTCCTGCAAAAATCGCCTTGGGGGCTGCGGATTCGGTCTGTGACCCAGAATCGCAGTATGAGCGCCTGTTTAGGGATTCCGACCAAAACTGTCGATGCCTTGACCTTTGCGATCGGGTCGGGTCTGGCGGGAGTCGCAGGCTCTGCCCTTGGTCTATTAGGCTCCGTTGGCCCGAATACGGGGCAGAACTACATTGTTGATACGTTTATGGTCGTGGTCGTCGGTGGGGTCGGCAAACTGGTCGGCAGCATTGTGGCAGCAATGCTAATTGGCACCGCCAATTACGTAATTGGGGCGAATGTGCTGCAACCTTTGGTGGCTGGCAGCCCTGCTTTGTCTAGCTTCTTTGAATTTTTCGCCACTGCCAGCATGGCGAAAGTGATGGTGTTCGCCCTGATTATTGTCTTTTTGCAGTTCAAACCGGCCGGTTTATTTCCTCAGAAAGGCAGAACGATTGATGCTTAAAGGAGGACTATGAGTATAGAAATCATCCCTGACGGCAAAGGAAAAGGCAAAAACCGCAAACCGCTGCTGATCGAAGCTGGAATTGTGGCCGCGATCGCCGTTATCGTTCTGTTTGTGCTGCCGCCGATTTTTACTGGCTTGGGAGCCGGATTTCAAATTGGCTTGCTGGGGCGATTTATGGCCCTGGCGATCGCGGCGCTCGGCATCGATTTAATCTGGGGCTACACCGGCATGTTGAGCCTAGGGCACGGGCTGTTTGTCGCCTTGGGCGGCTACGCCCTAGCGATGTACCTGCAACTGCAAATTCCGGCCGGGCAAATTCCCGACTTCTTTCAGCTCTACGGCGTGAGTGAATTGCCTACTTTCTGGCAGCCGTTCTATTCGTTTCCGTTTACGATTGTGGCCATTTTTGCGATTCCGATGCTGGTGGGTGGAATTCTAGGTTACTTAGTATTTCGGAACCGGATTCGCGGCGTTTATTTTTCGATTCTCACCCAAGCCGCCCTGATTGTTTTCTTCAACTTCTTTAACGGTCAGCAGAAGCTAATCAACGGCACCAATGGCCTAAAAACAGATACAACGACGATTTTTGGCGCTCAGGTGGGTTCTCCCCCTGTCCAAGCTGTCTTCTATGGTCTGACCGTTATTTTGCTAGTGGCTGCCTACGCCCTCTGTCGCTGGTTGACCAGTGGGCGCTTAGGACGGATGCTGGTGGCAATCCGGGACGATGAGCCGCGGGTGCGGTTTTCTGGTTACAACCCAACCGGCTATAAAGTGCTGGTCTTCGCCGTTTCGGCCGGCTTAGCTGGAATTGCGGGTGCTCTCTACACCGTGCAGTCGGGGATTATTACCCCCGCCCAAATGAACATTGCTCCCTCAATTGAGATTGTGATTTGGGTTGCCGTTGGGGGGCGGGCCAGTTTGGTCGGGGCAATTCTTGGAGCGCTGTTGGTCAACTTTGCCAAGAGCACCCTCAGCGCTCAATTCCCGGAAGTTTGGCTCTTTTTTCAGGGGGCCTTGTTTTTAGCGGTTGTCACCCTGTTACCGAGCGGGATTGTCGGCTGGCTGCGCACGGAGGGGATTCAAAACCTGCGCAGCTTGCTTGGTCTGCGTCAACCTGTTGCGACTTACCCCAGCCTGGAAACTGATCCAGAGGTGAAATATGAACGCCAAAGTGTTGGAAATCGAGAATCTGACGGTTAGCTTTGATGGGTTTAAGGCCCTGAATCAACTCAACTTCAGCCTTGATGAGGGCGAGCTGAGGGTGATTATTGGCCCGAACGGGGCCGGTAAAACCACGTTTTTGGATGTGATCACCGGCAAGGTGCAGCCGACGGTGGGGCAAGTTCGGTTTAAGGGCAAAAATCTGCGATCGCTCTCGGAAGACCAAATTTCCCGGTCTGGGATTGGGCGCAAGTTTCAGACCCCCCGCGTTTATCTGAAGCTCACCCCCCGCGAGAATCTAGAAATTTCCTGTAGCCGCAGCAAAAACGTGTTTGCGGCTCTGTTTCAGCCAATTCCAGCGGCCGAACGTCGTACCGTGGCTGGCTTACTGGAAACGATTGACCTCACCGCCAAGGCAGATCTACCGGCCGAGCTGCTGTCCCACGGCGAAAAGCAGCGGCTAGAAATTGGCATGTTGGTGGCTCAAGCCCCTGATTTGCTGCTGGTGGACGAACCCGTGGCGGGGCTAACCGATGAAGAAACGGAAGCCGTGGGCGATTTGCTGCTGGCTTTGGCTGAGAGCCACTCGATTGTCGTGATTGAGCATGACATGGAATTTGTCCGCCAAATTGCCCGCCAGGTTACGGTTTTGCATCAGGGCACCGTCCTTTGTGAAGGCAGCATGAGCGAGGTGCAAACCGACCCGCGCGTGATTGAAGTTTATTTGGGTCATCAAGAAGAGGAATAGCCACATGGAAACTGCAGCTTTGCCAGTTTTAGACCCGCTTGCTCAACAGATGCTGCAAGTGTCAGACCTGAATGTTTACTACGGTGAAAGCCACATTCTGCGCGGGGTAGACATGAGTATTGCGCCGGGCAAAATGGTCTGCCTGATTGGGCGCAACGGGGTGGGCAAAACCACTCTGCTCAAAACAATCATGGGCTTGCTCTCTCCCCGCACCGGCAGCGTCAGCCTAGCTGGAGAACCAATTACCAAAAAAACGCCGGATCAGCGGGCCCGCTTAGGGATTGGCTACGTGCCCCAAGGGCGAGAGGTGATTCCCCGCCTGACCGTCAAAGAAAATCTGATTTTGGGCTTGGAAGCGAAACCCCGACAAAAAAGAGCAAAGCAGGAAGTGCCAGAGTATATTTATGAGCTGTTTCCCGTCTTGAAAACAATGCTAACTCGGATGGGGGGCGACCTCAGCGGCGGGCAGCAGCAACAACTGGCGATCGCCCGCGCCCTAATGGGTTCGCCGCGGCTGCTGGTTTTAGATGAACCGACGGAAGGCATTCAGCCCTCCATTATTTTGGAAATTGAAGCCGCCGTGCGAAAAATCATCCAAACCACGGGCATTTCTGTCTTACTGGTTGAACAACACCTGCACTTTGTCCGCCAAGCTGATCGCTACTACGCCATGCAAAAAGGCGGCATTGTTGCTTCTGGCAATACTAGTGAACTCAGCTCAGTCATTATTCAGCAGTTTTTGGCGGTTTAAGCAAGATATCCCTGTTTTATCACTTCAGGCTGTCCCAGCCCAAACCCACAATTCCATTTTCTATCGGGAAAAGGGCGATAGGTGGTGCGTCCAGTAACTTCCACAAGTTGAGGTTCTTGGCGATCGAACCAATACACCGTTATAAACGTGCGTCCTTCACTATTCAACACTACTACTGTAGGTCTAATGGGCAATTCTGCAACCACTTCTAGCGTGCCAATCTTGATTCCTCCCGATTCAGATGGAGAAGTTGTAGGTGAAGCAATTGGACTAGGTGATTGAGAAACAGTTGGAGAATTAGCCGCACAGACCCCAAGCGATGAGGTGATATATTCAGTGGTGCCGAACGCGATCGATTTCAGGGTGGCTCGACGAGACAGTAGGTTTTGCTGGCGCATGATTAAGGATTTTGACGAGGTTGCCCCACTGGAACTGCATCAAAGGCGCGATCCATCTGCACATAGACAAGGCACTCTACGTCCGATGTACATCGGGTAACGTGGTTCACTAGACCTCTTGCGAAAGTATTTGTATTAAGGAGAAAGTAGGTCAAAGGAGGATTTGTTCATGACCTACAACGATGTTAAAGACCTCAACCCCGCAGCATTTAAGCGGCTGTGTGGGGTGCGA
>JAHHGS010000146.1 GCA_019359715.1 Aphanocapsa sp. GSE-SYN-MK-11-07L
GCCAGTGTAATTTTGAGTTTAAGAGCTTTAGTTTTGACACCTAATCGTTGGAGTCAGTTTTGGAGCAAATTAAACCAGTATGGCTTTCCAGTTGCTACTTGATATATCAGATAGAGGTCGCACCCGTCTGATTGTGCTTGGCCCCACAGGGGTGGGAAAGTCTTTTCTCGCTTGTGTACTGGCTGACCATCTCTGTAAGCAAGGTCATTCAGTTCGCTATATCAAAACCGCTGACTTGCTGATGGAGTTGAGGTTGGCTAGGGCCGATGGCTCCTTTCAGAAGCTGCGTAAACAGTTCGCCCTTTATTCCCTGCTGGTGTTGGATGAATGGCTCCGTGACCCTGTATCCATTGTTGATGCCAGGGAGGTATTAGATCTGCTCGATGACCGATTCAGAAAAACCTCTTGCATTTTTGTTACACAGGTTCCAGTCGCTCAATGGCACCCGCAGATCCAAGACCCCACTTTGGCTGACGCTATTCTTGACCGCATCGTTCATGATTCCCTGAGACTCTCTCTCAAGGGCGAATCCATGCGTAAGCTCACCAGCCAACTCACCCCGCAAAAGGAGGACGCTGATTCATGAAGGCGGTATATTTTTCTCGCATTCGTAGCCCCTGTTTTTATAGCTATGTTATCTATGGTTCAGGTGCTCTTTAGTTCATCTGAGAGCGCCTGGATTTAACCCCTCATTTCCTGTCGATTTTCTCCCCTGCCGGGGGTTGCTTCTAAGGGGGTGCCGAAGTTCTGACTCAAGGTGCCGAAGTTCTGTCTTTCAGCACCGCTGCACTTGGTCACGTACTTTGATGATTTGGGAGAGGCTTATCCTTGGGTGATGCAGCTACCTGTATCAGCCATTAGCTTAGACTTCACGCGCGGGCGAAATTTAGAGTTATTGAAGCAACACGGGTTTCCAGCAGACAAGCGGCTGGGAGTGGGGATTGTCGATGCGCGTAACGTGTGGCAGATTCGCCCAGAGCCAGCCTTGAGTCTAGTCAATCAGATTCAATCAATCACAGCCAACCTCAGTCTGCAACCTTCGGCATCGCTGCAATTTGTTCCCTACGATGCTGCCCGTGAAACCCACCTACCCGAAGCTCTCCGCCACGTTTTAAGTTTTGCTGAACAGAAGCTACGAGAAGTTGTTTTCCTGGCCCGAACGGTCGCAGGTGAAGACACAAAAGTTGATCAAAACTCGATTCAGTCAGCTTGGAAAGCCTTTGAGCAGTTTAGTCCAGCCAACCCAACCGTGCAAGACAAGCTGAAGAATCTAAAGATGAACGACTTCCAGCGCTCGTTGTCTTATGCTGTGCGGCTACCCCAACAACAGTCTCTGCCACCTTTCCCTACAACCACGATTGGTTCATTTCCCCAGACCTCAGAAGTTCGGCAACTGCGGGTGAAATATAAACGTGGGGAATTAACGTTGGCTGAGTATCAAATCGCGATCGATGCTCAAATTGGCGAGTGCATTCGCCTGCAAGAAGAGATTGGCTTAGATGTACTGGTGCATGGAGAATTTGAGCGGACTGACATGGTGGAATATTTTGGTCAACAACTGTCTGGGTTTGGCTTTACCGAACAGGGTTGGGTACAGAGCTACGGCAGTCGCTGTGTGCGTCCACCGATCATTTACGGTGATGTCGCCCGGACGGCACCCATGACCGTGCGAGAGTTCCAAGTAGCGCAATCTCTAACCCCAAAACCCGTCAAGGGAATGCTGACTGCTCCGGTAACAATCCTCAACTGGTCATTTCCTCGCACCGATATTTCGCGGCAAGATCAAGCCTTTCAAATTGCCCTGGCATTACGTGCAGAAATTACTGACCTGGAAGCCGCAGGTGCCACCATCATTCAGGTCGATGAACCAGCGCTGCGAGAGGGGCTACCTCTGAAGCCAGAACGCTGGCATGAGTATTTGTCATGGGCCGTGGATGCGTTTCGGTTGGCAACGGCGATCGCCCAACCCCAAACTCAAATTCATACCCATATGTGCTACTGCGAGTTTGGCGACATTATCAAAGATATTGAACGCCTAGATGCCGATGTGATTTCGATCGAAAACAGCCGCAGCAATAACCAAACTCTACGCGAGGTCACTGAAGCTGGATATTCCCATCAAATTGGGAATGGAGTCTATGACATTCATAGCCCGGTTGTGCCGACGACAGAGCAAATTGTCCAGCAACTTGAAGTCGGGGTTGCTAATTTGCCCAGCCAACAAATTTGGGTAAATCCTGACTGTGGCCTAAAAACGCGCCGTTGGGAAGAAGTAATTCCGGCCCTCAAAAATATGGTAGCAGCCACTCAGAAGCTCCGGGAAGCAAAGCATGTTCTTTAAGGATAGAGAGCATTTGAGCAGGGCAAGCTGTTGGCAAAAAGCCTTCATCCGCGATAACTTTCCAGTGATTGGCTACTATGCTTGGGTTGGTTTTCAACGGATGGGCTGGGGCTTGGTGGTGTGTCATGTTGAACCACCACCTAGGGGTTCAGTGATCAGACTTCATGTTTGGAAGTTTAGAATTGAATTTGTGCCAGGGCAGTTGCTCACTGCGTACCTACAAGAGATGGAAATCTTGACCGAGGCAATTCCTCAGTTGGTGACAGCGATCGCCCGCTACAGACCCGATCGAGAGATTATGCTGCTGATTCACTCAGGTGGCACCATTGAAGTGAATTGGCTTAAGAATCAGGGGATAACGCCACCCAACTGCTAGCGGCAAGTTCGCCGACGCTGGGCTGAATTTTTGCCTGCTCCCATTCCTTGAAACCTAATCCTGGTCGCTATCACACCCAAATTATGCAGGACCTATGACCTCTACAATCGATAACCAAGACTGGCAGCAAGATTTTGTTGCGACTAATCTGCTGGCGATCGGCTCCAATGCTTGGCGGGGTTACTCGACAGGCGAAAGGGGAATAGTGGTTTGTAGCTTAAACAATCCTGCGGTGGGAGTGGTAGGTGAGAGTTTCAAGGCCTACTTTATTCCTCGCAGCCGGCTAGCTGCCTTCTTGAATGCTTGGCTGGCTGCGCCCGATACGGTAATTCTTCAGTATCACCACATGAATAGTCACATTCTGCACGCGGTTGACACCTACAATCCAACGAAAGATGCGATTTTGCTATTGGAATCAGGGCATTATGCCTCATTTATCTATCTACGTAATTTACCGATTACGCCGATCCAATGTTATGAGTGCATCTGCAAAGAATGGACTGAATTTCAACCACAATCTTGTTTAGACAAAGAGAAACTGCGGCACACCTAAGTTTTGCAGCGCTTAATCACTTAATCCTTCTGAATACTCATGACTCAACACACCCTATTTGTTTGCGCCCTTTGTCGATTTTCGGAAACCGAAAGAGAACGGGATGGCATCAGTGGTGGGCAACACCTGCTGAACTCCCTCAGCGCAGATCTAGAAACGCATGACCATGCTTTTCAACTTCATCCTGTCCGATGCATGGGTGCCTGTGGCCGATCCTGTGTAGTAGCATTCGTGGCTGCTCACAAACTCACCTTTGTCTTTAGTGACTTGCCGCCTTTAGAGGCTGCACCTGACCTCCTACAATTTAGTCACCAGTATCTGACTCATCCGACTGGGACGGTTCCCCATCGAGAGCGTCCTGAATCGATCAGGAAAAATTTACTGGTGGTGCTGCCCCCTGCCCCCACATCCCCTCAAGCCTGGATACTCTAATGCGAACATCATCAAGTTACTACTCCCATCGAAATGGCAAAATCCCCGCCTCACTTCATCCCTTTGACAAGCAACAACCAATCACAGGACTAATTCAACCCAGAAGGGAACCCTTCTGGTTCTATCGCTTTGTCTTAATCTGGTATAGCTATGTGATCAACCCTTTTTGGAATCGAATGCTGATGCGACTAAAAACAATAATCAAACAGGTTAAGGAGTAATTTCTTATGAATATATGGTTTTTGGGGCTTGGACTTCTGCTGGCACTCCTGATTGGAGGCATTGCCCTCTATTTGATCACAGCTCGGCGGTATCAATCCTCTAACTCGGTCGCCAACTCCTATGACCAATGGACAGAAGATGGGATTTTAGAGTTTTACTGGGGTGAACATATTCACTTAGGTCATTACGGTTCGCCGCCACAGCGGAAAGATTTCCTGGTAGCCAAATCTGATTTTGTGCATGAAATGGTGCGCTGGGCTGCTTTAGATCGATTTCCCCCTGGCACGACCGTCTTAGACGTGGGTTGTGGCATTGGTGGGAGCAGCCGCATTTTGGCACGAGCCTACGGGTTTACAGTTACAGGGATTACCATCAGCCCTCAACAAGTCCAACGCGCCCAAGAGTTGACAACCAAGGAGCTTGATGTAAAGTTTCAGGTGGATGACGCAATGGCACTTTCCTTTCCAGATGCCAGCTTTGATGTTGTTTGGTCGATTGAAGCTGGCCCCCATATGCCAGATAAAGCCGTCTTTGCCAAAGAGCTGATGCGGGTACTCAAGCCCGGTGGCCTACTAGTGGTGGCAGACTGGAATCAGCGGGATGATCGGCAAACTCCTCTCAATTTTTGGGAGAAACCTGTGATGCAGCAACTGCTCGATCAGTGGTCGCATCCTGCTTTCTCAAGCATCGAAGGTTTTTCTGAGCTTTTGGCAGCAACAGAATTGGTTGAGGGAGAAGTCATGACAGCAGATTGGACAGAACCAACGCTTCCTTCTTGGCTCGATTCGATTTGGCAAGGCGTGGTTCGCCCGGAAGGGTTAGTGCGATTTGGGCTACCGGGCTTGATTAAAGCACTGCGAGAAGTGCCAACCCTACTGCTCATGCGCCTAGCTTTCGGCGTAGGACTGTGCCGATTCGGGATGTTCCGCGCGATCCGCTCAAGTTCGCTGCCAGAAGTTACAGCAGCAGAGTCGATTCAGGCGGCTCGTGTCTAATTTCTCTTCTACAACTTCTACCGATTAGTTTGCCAATGCGACAGCCCTACTTGCAGAGAATGGGAAAAGTGCCAACTGCCCGGCATCCTTTTGAAAAACAAAAGGCAGTGATGCCCATTCAGCCTCCAAAAAAAGTCTCTCGGTTTCCAAGCTTAGATACTATCCCCTTTAGCAAGTGGCTCAATTCCGTTTTTGTGAGATCAGTAGCGATGACCTACGGTCGGTTGGAGGCGATCGCTCAATGGCGGCTGTGGCTTGCTGTTCGTAGACCTTAGTCCAATTGAAGACCAGCCCTCTATCGTCGAATCCGCTGCAATACTTAATTTGCTGAAAGTCATGACTCAACACACTTTGTTCGTTTGTGTGCTTTGCCGTTCCTCAAAATCCGCTCAAGAAAAGACGGAATCGAGCGCCGGTCAATCTCTCTTCGAGCAATTACAGCAGGGACTAGCTGCCTGTGACTGGCCTGAAGCAATTCATCTCCATCCAGTCCGCTGCTTGGGAGCTTGCGGTCACGCTTGTGTCGTCGCGCTGGCTGCTCCAACTAAACTCACGTTTATTTTGAGCCAACTGTCTACCGCTTCCGTTCCCGAACTGCTGCAATTTAGCGGTCAGTATGTCGCCTGTGCGGAGGGGAGAGTGCCCTATAAAGAGCGTCCAGAGGTAGTCAGACAAGGGATACACGCTGTTTTACCACCATTGCCAGTTCCTAACGTTGAACCATAAAAGTCTAAAGGTCAAACTCTAACTCCGGCTTCTCGCTGCCAGCAGAGGAGAGCGATCGCCGCCACCGCGAAACCACTGCCTGCCAAGAAAGCCGCGCCTGGGCTAACGGTTTGCCATAGCCACCCCGCTAGTAAACTCGCTGGCAACAGGGCTACCCCCACCAACAGGTTGAGAAAGCCAAAGGCGGTGCCGCGTAGATGCTCTGGCACCCGATCCGCCACCATGGCCAGCAGAACCCCTTGCGTCAGACCTAGATACAAGCCATAGCCAGCAATCAGCAGCCAAACTTGCCAGGGGGCTTGGGCGATCGCCAGCCCTACATCAATCAGCGCATTTAAGCCCCAGCCCAGGAGCAGCAAGTTGTTACGGTTAAGCCGATCGCTGATTAATCCGACCGGATAGGCGCTCAGGGCATAGCTAAAGTTCATGACTACTAGCACCAGCGGAATTTGGGCATCGGCAATCGTGACTTGCTTGGCTTTCAGGAGCAGAAACGCTTCGCTGGCATTGCCTAAATTGAATAGCAGCGCGGCGATCGCCAGCCCCCAGTAGGCAGCACCTAAACTTTGTAAAGCTTGACCATTGAAAGGGTTTGGACGTTTCAGCACCGGATAAGGTCGCTCCGGTTCCCGAACCCCCAAAGCCAAACAGGCCACAGCCAAAACCCCCGGAATCAGAGCGACCGTAAAAATCAACCGAAAATTCTGACCTGTATTCAGTAGCGCAAAGGCGACTAAAGGCCCCAGAAACGCCCCAACCGTATCGAGAGACTGACGCAGACCGTAGGCAGCTCCGCGATTGGTAGCATCCGTTGAATCGGCTACCAGCGCATCTCTAGGTGCAACTCGGATGCCTTTACCAATGCGATCGCCCACCCGTGCCAGCAGCACCCAAACTGGACTACTGGCGATCGCAAATAGCGGTTTGATTGCGGTTGAGAGTCCATAGCCAAAGACGGCTAGACCTTTGCGCTGTTGCCAATAGTCGCTAATTGCCCCTGAAAACACTTTCAGAATCGATGCGGTTGCCTCTGCCATACCCTCGATTAGGCCAACCGATGTCACACTTGCCCCTAGACTTGAAACTAAAAATAATGGCAGCACGGCATGGATCATTTCACTACTGGTGTCGTTGAGCAGGCTAGTGAGACCTAAGAGCCAAACATTGCGGGGAATTTTAGCGAATGCAGACATAACAGCGATCTGTCTGAGTGGATAGATCAAGCAACCGCAATACCGGAGCCGGAGAATTTCTGCCAGCGCTTGTAAACCTCAGAGCAATCTGCTCTACCGCTGGAATTTGATAGTGATTGTAAACCTCGATTCACACGTTATCTGTTTAAATTTGGCATGACTGGGAGTTCAAGGATTTTTTTTCGGCTCTTTTGCAAGAACACTATCCTGTTAAAGTATGGGGGGCAATCCGGGGTATGGCAACGAGTCAAGGGCAAGGATTCACACTACACGCTGCCGACCAAACTCCTGCCCGCAAGCAATGGCAGGGCATCGGGCAAGCCCCAACCTGCGGCAACTCCTCAGACGGCAAGGAAAACGAAAGCTGCAATCCACACGGTGAAAACTCGTAAAGCAGCAACCGCTAAGCCTGCGATCGCCGGTTCTTTGATGGGTTCGGTAGAGCAGGTGTTGCGGGACAATCAGGGCACTCCGATGCGGGCCGAGGCGATCGCCACTGCTATCTACGGCAACCTGGCTCCGGCAAACCTGGCTGAAGTGAAGAAGGATGTCGCTGATCGCTTAGCAAAGGGAGCGAAGGCTAAGCGCTGGCAGCGGGTGCCGCAGCAGTTGGGGGTGTATGTCATTCATGGACTGGGTTAAAGGCAGCACAAACACTTGATAATCAAAGAAGCAATTTCATTGACTTCGCACTCTTGTGCCTAAACCAGCAGATATCGGCGGCAAACGTCTCATCAGCCTCGCACCCGATGCCTGGGTGCAGTGGGTGACGCAATCCTCTGAGGTAACTGCTCGTGAAATCCTGAATTCCGAATTCCAATGGGTCAGTCGCCAAAATGATGTCTTGGTCAAAGCGGTTAGCCCTCAACAGGGTGAATTCTTAATCCTTAACGAGCTGCAACTTCGTTACACCTCCAAAATGCCTCGCCGGATGAGAGCCTACACAGCACTGGCAGAAGAGAAATATGACCTGCCCACTTATCCGGTTCTGGTGAACATTTTACCGCCAGCCTCAACCATAAGGGTCAACGATCGCTTTGAGAGTGATTTCCTGGGTCTTCAGTCTCGACAAGATTATCGTCTGATCAACCTGTGGGAAGTCGATGTGTCAATTGTCTTTGACCAATCTATCTCGACTCTGTTACCGTTTGTGCCGATATTGCAGGGTGGCGGTGAACCTGAAGTGGTTCAAAGAGCGGTGCAACTGCTACGGTTGGATGATTCCTTGAGCGAACTAGAACCATTACTCGGCTTTTTTGCTAGCTTTGTTCTAGATACGGAATTGGTCAGTCAAATTCTCAGGTGGGATATGACAGTATTACGCGAGTCGCCTTGGTATCAGGAAATTCGGCAAGAGTCACTTCAGGAAGGTGAACAGACGGGCATCGTCAAAGGCAAGCTAGAGGGTGAACAAGCTCTCGTCCTCCGCCAGCTCACGCGCCGGATCGGTAGCCTAGCGCCAGAAGTACGATCGCAAGTCCAGGCCCTATCGTTAGTTCAGCTTGAGTCTTTGGGCGAGGCGCTGCTGGATTTTGCTGGGGCTAGGGATTTGGTGCGGTGGTTACGGGAAAATTAGACTGAATAATAGGCTTTTTAGGATTTCAGAGGAGCAACGCTATCGGAGGTGTCTTATGACACAAGTTCTAGATAAGCCGCCCAACATAAAGAAATATACTGGCTCAAGGTTTTACCTTCTAGCCGTCTCAGATTTGCCAACCCTGTATTGGAAAGGTTTAGATTGGGGCCAGTCTAAAAGAGCGGCTAAGGTTTTTCACTCCTATGATGCAGCCGAACAGGAGCAGCCCCAAGCTATTGAGAAAGCCCCATCAGGTTCAACCGTCATTATTTCTCCTGAAGCCTAGCCCACTGAATCATTTCAAGGCACACAAACCTTAATTTCACACAATAAACAAAAGAGCTAGAAAGCAGTCACTTCCCCTAAATCCGATGTTTTCAACTTGGGGATGTAAGCCTAAACCCCAGAAAATTCCGTCAGATCAAATTCAGCCCTGCCACAATCGATCCAGGCCGATGACCTCCCCAGGAATGCTGTCACTGAATAACGGTATATTTTGCTACAATTCCCTCTAACTGAGAGTGACAGGAGGAGTTGTGTCTGGAGGGAGGGTTGTATTGCCATATTAAAGCTGGTTTAACGTTGGAGAAAGACATTGAAGAAGGTTGAAGCGATTATCCGTCCATACAAGCTGGACGAAGTGAAAATTGCCCTCGTCAATGCAGGCGTAGTCGGCATAACCGTTTCTGAAGTTCGCGGATTCGGTCGTCAAAAAGGGCAAACGAAGCACTACCGGGGTTCAGAATATACCGTTGAGTTTTTACAAAAGCTCAAACTTGAAATTATGGTCGATGACGGTCAGGTCGCTTTGGTCGTTGATCAAATTCTGGCGGCTGCCCGCACGGGTGAAATTGGCGATGGCAAAGTTTTTATCGCCCCCGTTGATGAAATCATCCGAATCCGTACAGGCGAGAAAGACTTTGATGCCATATGAGCATCATTACAGGCAACGCTAAGCTCTTCGGTATTATTGAGGAGAGCGGAAAAACCGGAGGAGATTTCGATCAAGTCAGATCGGCTGGCGGTAAGTCTCCGATGTTTGCCCCTGCCATCAATTAATTTAAGGTTGTGCTGATAAGCATTCACCCAATGATCTGGCGACGATTGCTCTGATTCAGATAATGTCGAAATCTCATTTGGCTTCTGAATTTTCCCCGGTTTTTTCCACTCTCACCGTATCCATATCTCGGCTCGACCCCAAAACGGCTCAACCCTGATTTACTCACGATGATGAAACAATAGCTCCGCTCCTTGAGGACATTTTTGTGGTAACTGCTATCACTACTGACGGATCGGCACAAAGCCTGCTTTCTGAATCATCGCTTGTCCTTCCTTCGAGAGCAGGAGATTCGTATAAGCGACTCCCGCTAGCTCATCAATGGTTTGATTGCGTCGAAAGACAACAAACATCCGTCGAGTAATGGGATAGGTGCCCTCTCGAAACGCAGCAGCATTTACTTGATTCCCGGCTACAAATGGCAATACAGGTATTTGATCCCTCCCCGTTGCTAAAGGGGGTGTAAGCCCAAACCCCAGAAAATTCCGTCAACTCGCACGGTGATCGGGAACTTTCCGGTTTTCGATGGTTGGAGAGTTGCAACCTGCGGCGTGGAACCCTCATGGTTGCTGATGGCTCAATTTCAACTTTCCGGTTTACAGCCTTTCTACGGAAAGTTTTCGAGTTGAGGATGCACCTCGACAATGGCAGCGAAAGACAAGCTACTCAACGTCTACAGTGCTTGGCAGTTCATCAACCAGTATGAGATTGAAACAGGGGTGGATGGGCTAACGGAATTTTCTGGGGTTTGGGCTTACACCCCCACCCAGCGATAAATCGTGGTGTGATCAACTTCCACCCCCCGTTCGAGCATCAACTCCTCAATGTCTCGGTAGCTCATGGCATAGCGGCAATACCACCGAACGGCTTGCAGGATGATCTCTGGGAGAAAGTGTCGCCATTTGAACGGCGGATGGAGTTTCATATCGGGTGATAGTCGGATGGGAGAGCTTGACGATCAAACCAGAACACCATCATTTTTGCAACAGAACCGGCTTGAGAGCCATTAATACTTGTTCGGTGACGCAGCGATCTAAAGCAATACCACCAAGCTGTTGGCACACTGGCTCACCATAATGAACGGCCAAGTAGCAGCACACATAGCTATGGTAAAGACCTCGTCCCAAATAGTTCACCGATAAGCGGCGACCACACTTGCCACAGTGTAGTAAACCAGCCAATAATGCGGGTCCATGACGCACAACTCCAGGCTGATTGGCTCGATACTGATTGGAGCTCAGTTGGGCCAGGTTCCATTCATATTGCTGCCAAGAAATGTAGGCAGGCCAATGGTCTTTGATGAGCACCCTACAATCAGGAGGATGATAAGCTTGTCGGACAGAGGCAGGATGACCAGGTCTCTGAGTCCGTGGGTTTCGTTGGCGGCGACCATAGGCATAGGCTCCCGCATAAGTGGGATTTTTCAGGAGGCATGAGAGCGTTGCTTTGTTAGGGCGTCTCCACTCTAGTTCTCCCTTGTTGATGCCGGTGCGAGAGCGAATGCCTAAGCGGATATCGTGTTCGACAAAGTAGCGCAATAATCCGCTGAGACTACCAATCTGTTCAAATTTGCGGAACATCAGCCGAATCACCTGTTGTACTTGTTCGTCAGGGTCAAAGGTGACTTCACCCGATGGATGACGGACATACCCACTGGGTAGAGAGAAGCCTAATTGTCCACGACGGGCTTTGTTGAGCCGCCCTTGCATCATCCGTTGTTTGAGCAAATGTAACTCAGCCTCGCTCATCGTGCCTTTGAGTCCTAACAGCAGTCGGTCGTTATAGTCACTGGGGTTATAGATCCCATCTAAGTCCGCGATTGCGGTGCCGAACAAAGCACATATTTCTAACAGTTGATGCCAATCTTTGGAGCAGCGGGCAAGTCGCGACATTTCGACGCCGAGAATTAACCCGACATGGTTGAGTCCGACTTCTGTGACTAGTCGTTGAAATCCACTCCGATTTTCTGCACTAGCACCTGATTTACCCTGGTCCTCGTCAATCACCATAATCCGGTCGGCAGGCCATCCCCAGGCAGCCGCCCGCTTGACCAACCCGTATTGAATCCGAGTCGATTCTTGATGATCTAAAACCTGTTGGAGGGTTGACTGTCGCACATAGACAACGGCTAAGCGCCCAAGATGCTCGAGCGTTAGCTTTTCTGAGTTGAGGTACCACTCGGGGCTATGAACTTGGTCAGTCATGACTCTGTCCCTCCTGGTGATGGGACTTCCACTGATTCTCTAGTATCTGGCTGAGGAGCCAAAGTAATTGCTTCCGAGTGGCTGGTGGAAGCTGGAGCCACAGCTGAGGTGGGGGTGTTTTTATGGGCGGGGGGGACTAACTCTGGGTGACATGATGAAAGGTCCTCGCTGATGGGAGCTAGACTTGCTTTCAACTTCTGAGTCACTTTGACTAGCTGACGCAAGCCTTCAATTCCAATAATAGAACGACCATCAACGCTCGACTTCTTGTGGGTATTGTGGATGGTTGATTGAGCAAGACCATCGCTTCATCAAACGACTCACCAAACCAGGGATGGGGTTTCACTCGTTCAACACGGCTCGTCGCACCCTCCGAGGATTTGAGGCAATGAATATGATTAGGAAAGGTCAGATTGAAACTGTCGAAAAAGGGGATGTCAGGGGACAGATCTCCTTCATCCATCAAATCTTTGGAGTCGCTGCTTAATTCACTCCTTCTACCCACAATACTCTGGACAAAAATTGAATAGGTTTTGGGGCTTAAACCCTGATTCAGCCGTAGATGGGATCTTTTTTCTCAGGTCAAGGGCAGAGCTAACTTTGAAAAAATAGGTCGATTCTTGAAGCATAAGCCCTGAAAGCCTTGTAAGACCGTTCTAAAAACTGTCCAGAGTATTGACCCAGGAAGTTTATGACAATTCAATTTATTTGCAACACAGCCGGCAAGCGAGCTGCAAGACGACAACGGGCGCGTTCCAAACAGCAGAAGCATCGTTTAGGTGGGTCTGGGGCAGTGACCAGATCTTTGGTCACATGAAGTCTTTCTTAATGGCTACACCCATACCAAATGACTTACTAGCAAGACTAATGCGGATTCCCAGCCGGGCTTGGAAAATAGCGAGGCAACCGCTAGGATAAGGAGCAAGAAATTCTTTTGGTAGTTAAGTTCATCAGGATAATTCGATTAATGCTTTCCTGATTTTGCTACCTTTCCTACTCTCAAAATGGATAAAGTCGAGCTGAGGATATGAAAAATTGCACCTGCGTGTGGAATATACCATGCTCGCCTCTTCCTCTGCCAGATGATGAGGTTCATGTTTGGTGGGCATCTCTAGAGACAACAGCATTACTCGAAAAGACCCTGGCACAAACTCTCTCTGCAGATGAACAAGCACGAGCAGCAAAGTTCCACTTCGACAAAGATCGAAAACATTTCGTAGTTGCCCGAGGGCTGCTGAGGATGCTCTTGGGACAATATTTGGGCATCAAAGCAAATCAGATTGAATTTTCCTACGGATCTCAAGGCAAGCCCGCTTTGGCTCCATGCGATCGTGAGCCAACCTTGTCCTTCAATCTTTCTCACTCCCAAGACCACGTTCTCTACGCGTTCACCCAAAATCGCCAAATTGGCATCGATCTCGAATACATTCGTCGTCTTCCTGATATTGAGACAATTGTCGAGCACTTCTTTTCAGCTAGAGAACACTCGGTGTTTCAGACGCTCTCTCCTAGCCAGAAAATCATCGCCTTTTTCAGTACCTGGACTTGCAAAGAAGCCGTTCTCAAAGCTATTGGAGAAGGCTTGGCTCAGCCTATGGATCAAATTGAAGTCTCTTTAGACCTCAGTGAATCAGTCAGGCTACTGAGTATTGAGGATGACCCTAAACTATCTGCTCAATGGTCTCTCTATAGGCTACAGCCTGTTCCTGACTATTCAGCAACTCTTGCTGTAAGAGGACAGGGATGGCACCTCAAGTGCTGGCAATTTACGGAGTGAAAAGGCTGGGGTTGCCTAATTAAGATGTGAATGGAGATTAAGTTTTGATGCAGTGCTCTGAATGTCAACTCATATCCGCAAGAATGGCAAGAATAAAGGTAAAAACACACATTTGCGTCAACTGTCTGAGAACATGACCGCCTGCGCTTTTACTCATATTCGAATTGAAGTTGGGGAACCGTTTACCGTAATCGGGTCATTTTCAGCGGAGTTTTGAGCAAGGTGAAACGATCTCCCTTCTCACACCTAATTGGCTTGATCGTAGGCTGCTTGCTCCTGCTGATTTGTCTAATGGTCAGCATTATACTGGGAGCGACAGACCTCGATCTCACTACCATTTGGCAAGCCCTATTTGCCTTTGATGGTTCCCCACAACATCTGATTATCCGAACTGTGCGCTTACTTCGGGCCTTCATTACGCTTATGGTGGGAGCAACGTTAGCGGTTGCAGGAGCGCTCATGCAGGGCTTGACCCGCAATCCTTTAGCCGATCCTAGCATCTTGGGAATTAGTGCGGGTGCGGCTTTGGCCGTTGTAGCTGCCACGTTCTTTTGGGGTAGCGTCTCGGCTCAAGTTTATCCTTGGGTTGCGTTTGCCGGAGCCGCGATCGCGGCAATCAGTGTTTATTCATTGGGTTCTTTAGGCCGCAGGGAAGCAACGCCGCTCAAGCTCGTGCTGGCGGGTGCGGTTCTCTCTTATTTATTATCAGCATTAACGACCGGAATTCTCATTCTCAATCAGCGTACCTTAGATGACGTGAGGTTTTGGTTGGCTGGGTCAGTGGCAAGCGGAGATTTAACTGGATTCTGGCAAGTTTTGCCTTATATGCTGATTGGGCTTGGAGTAGCATTCAGCATAGGCAAACAAATCACGGCTCTAACATTAGGAGAAGACGTTGCCAAAGGATTGGGACTGCAGACGGAATGGCTCAAAGCGATCATCGCAGGAGTTGTTGTGTTGTTGGCAGGCAGTGCGGTTGCTTTGGCAGGGCCGATTGGCTTTGTCGGGCTAGTCATCCCGCACATTGTTCGGTTCTGGGTAGGAGTCGATTATCGCTGGATACTCCCCTATGCTGCTGTTTGGGGAGCGATTTTGCTCTTATTTGCTGATTTAGTCGCTCGTCTAGTGATTAAACCGCAAGAGTTGCCTGTGGGGGTAATGATGGCATTGGTTGGCACTCCGTTTTTTCTGTATTTGGCAAGGAAGGTGAAGCAGTGAGATGAAGAAAGGTGTGAGGAGAGTAAGCAATCCCTGGTTAATCCTGCGTTCTTCTCGTCTGGCGTTCTCTGTTTGGCTAGACCACCGAGTGCCTTGGGTGCTCCTGGGATTAAGCCTGGTAACGTTAGGAGTTATTGCCTTCAGTCTGAGTTATGGAGAGTACCCGATTCCACCGTTTGAAGTCATTAAAACCATTTTGAGATGGCAAGCAACGGATACGGGCTATTACTTTGTCATCAACATACTCCGTTTACCAAGAATAATTGTGGCTTTTGGAGTGGGAACTGGGCTGGCGATCGCAGGGGCAATTTTGCAGGGGATCACCCGTAATTCCTTAGCGTCACCCGAAATTGTTGGTGTAGAGGCAGGTGCAGGACTCGCTGCCGTTATCTTAATTGTTTTGTTTCCTGCACCGTCTGTATTCCTTTTGCCCATGGTGGCTTTTGTCGGTGCGCTCGTCGCCGCTTTACTAGTTTATGGGTTGTCCTGGGAAGAAGGCAGTTCGTCCCTGCGCTTAATTCTGGTAGGAATCGGAGTGGGGGCGATAGCCTCTGCGCTCACCACGCTCATGATCACGTTCGGCAACATTGACGATGTGAGTCAAGCGTTGGTCTGGTTAGCAGGGAGCGTGTCTGGACGGAGTTGGGATCATGTGCAAGCCTTATTGCCCTGGTTACTGATTTTTCTGCCCTTATCATTCGTTCTCTCGCGTCATTTGAGTCTTCTAACCCTAGGAGATGAGATTGCTCGTGGATTAGGTGCTCAGGTGGAATGGCAACGAGGGGTGTTGCTGCTGACTAGCGTTGCCCTAGCAGGAGCTAGTGTTGCAACGGCAGGCGCGATCGGTTTTGTAGGGCTGATGGCTCCCCATCTTGCCCGTCAACTCGTTGGAACAGGCTACGCAGGTCTGTTGCCTACCTCAGCAGTGATCGGCGGTCTTATGGTTGTCTCGGCAGACTTACTGGGACGCTTACTGTTTGCGCCGATTGAATTGCCCTGTGGCATTCTTACTGCTGCAGTGGGTGCACCGTATTTTCTGTATCTGCTCTATCGCAGTCGTGATGAATTATAGATGGATATGCGATCTCAGGCGCTTAAGTTCGTCATTCTCATCGGCATTGTCAGCTTGTGTGCGGATGCTACCTATGAAGGAGGACGCAGTATTGCGGGGGCCTATCTAGGAGCTTTAGGAGCAAGTGGAGCGATCGTCGGCTTAGTTGCAGGGGCGGGGGAACTCGTTGGCTTTGCACTGCGCCTGTTGACGGGCTATCTCAGCGACAAAACTCGACAATACTGGAGCATTACGACACTGGGGTATATCCTCAACACAGGCGCAATTCCACTGCTAGCGCTGACTGGACGCTGGGAAACCGCAGCAGCACTGCTGATCTTGGAGCGAGCTGGACGGGCAGTGCGATCGCCTCCACGCGATGTTTTACTCTCTCACGCAGCAAGTCAGATTGGCAGTGGTTTTGGCTTTGGGCTGCACGAAGCGTTAGACCAAATCGGTGCGGTGTTGGGGCCGTTAGCAGTGGCAGCCCTATTGGCACGGCAGCAAAATTATCAATCTGGGTTTGCTATCTTGCTGTTTCCGGCGCTGCTAGGTCTAGGAGTATTGCTGATCGCTCAGCAACGCTACCCTAATCCGCAAGAGTTTGAGGTCAAGTCCCAGACACCTACCAACGGTGAAGGATTACCGCGTCAATTCTGGATTTATTTAGCTGGAGCCGCTTTATTGGCTGTCGGATATGCTGATTTTCCGCTGATTGCCTTTCACTTTCAGCGCACGGGATTGATGGCGGTCAATACGATTCCACTATTTTATGCTGTAGCAATGGCGATGGATGCGATCTCGGCTCTCCTACTGGGTCGCCTCTTTGATCGTAATGGAGTCATCACACTGGTCATTGCCGTTGCCATTTCCGCTCTATTTGCCCCACTGGCTTTTCTGGGCACTCCTCCGTTGGCATTATTGGGTATGGCTTTGTGGGGAGTTGGCATGGGGGCTCAAGAATCCATCATGAAGGCAACAGTAGCAACGATAGTGCCAATCAACCAACGGGGATTAGCGTTTGGCATTTTCTATGTTGGTTATGGACTGGCATGGTTTGCTGGGAGTGTGGCAATGGGATTATTGTACGATCGCACAGTAGTAGGGCTGGTCTATTTTTCAGTTGTTGCTCAGTTTGCGGCATGTTCTGTGCTGTTTTGGGTCACTTGCAGGCAAGATTGACCGATGAATGTATGGTAGTGGTAACCCGTGAAGACTGAAATAGAAATGTCAGATGCACTGACGACTTGCAATTTGGCACTGTCGTATGGTCAAAGATATGTTGTTGAAGGGCTTAATCTTGCCATTCCAGATGGGCAGATCACGGCACTGGTCGGTGCCAATGGTTGCGGAAAATCGACATTACTACGAGGATTAGCTCGCTTGCTCAAGCCACAACGGGGAGTTGTGTATTTGAATGGAATATCAATTACCAAACAATCCACAAGAGAGGTGGCTAAACACCTGGGGATTTTACCCCAAAGTCCAGTCGCACCTGAAGGATTAACCGTTCGAGAGTTAGTAGCACAGGGACGCTATCCGCACCAGAGTTGGCTGCAGCAGTGGTCGTCTGAAGATGAGGTGTCTATCCAAGAAGTCTTGCTCATCACCGGAATGATGGATCTCGCTGATCGCCCGTTAGACAAGCTTTCGGGGGGACAACGGCAACGCGCTTGGATTGCCATGACCCTGGCGCAAAATACCAAAGTTTTGTTACTAGATGAGCCAACTACTTTTCTCGATTTAGCACACCAGATTGAAGTGTTAGACTTACTCTATGACCTGAATCAGGAGCAAGGACGCACCATCGTCATAGTGCTTCATGACTTAAATCAGGCATGTCGCTATGCGGACTATTTGATTGCATTGCGAGACGGCGAAGTTTATGCCCAGGGGGTGCCCGTAAACGTAATGACAGAAATCATGGTACAGGACGTATTTGGAATTGAAAGTCGGATTGTACGCGACCCGGTGACAGGAACACCGATGTGTGTTCCTGTCAGCCGAAGGATTGCGAAACGGAGATAGCTGTAACACTACAATGCTTTGCCAACTGAGTCTATAAAGTCCGTATCACAAAGGAAAAAGTCCATACCACAAAGAAAAATGTAACTTCAGCCTCCTAGAATTCCTCTATTACCCCTTGACTTTGGCATTGTATTTTAGACCTGTTGGGATATAACGATAAAAATCGCTGAAAAGTCTATTCAGTCTGGGTTTCAAGGATTTTGCACTAAAATCGCTGAAATGCTTACCAGGAAAGGGTTTCAAGGATTTTTGAGCTTATTACCCAACAACTCTTTTGAAAGCCTTTCTTAATTGTTATTCTGAAATCACTCCAGGTGATAGTGCTTGAATACTATGGGACGGAATTGTAGATCAACCAATTCCAGAGATTTTGCTCAGGAAAATAAAGATGGGCAAGAAGGGACTAGTGAGATTTTTTACATTTTCTCCGCTGCTTGTATTAGCCGGACTTATGATATTGGGGATTGCAGCTTGTCATGGAACAGCCAATAACCGTGCTGCCAATGCTGATCTTTCCCCCTCGCCTGCCGCAGATTGCCAAACAATTTCACACCAGATGGGAAAGACGCAGGTTTGTGATCAGCCGCAGCGGATTGTTGTGCTGGGTCCCTACGTTTTGGAACCACTACTAGCTTTAGGACTTCAGCCAGCCGGATTTGCTGACCAGGAGCGCTTACATCAAGGAGATTATGATAATCCCAGTCAGCAGATTCCCTATTTAGGAAGTCGAGTAACCAGTCGGCCTGCCAACGTCGGAACAGCATATACCCCTTCAATTGAAGCGATTCTTAAGCTTCAGCCGGATTTGATTTTAGGAACCGAGGCAAATACCAGCCAATATCAGACTTTGGCTAGAATCGCTCCCACATTGCTGCTCAAGCGGTCTGATACCGAGACAAATCTGCAGGCGATTGCTCAAGCGGTTGGACAACCTGAGAAAGCAGAGCAGCTTCTATCCAAAACAAAGCAGCAAATCGCGATCGCTCGTAAAGACTTTGCTCCTGTTGTGACAGATCATCCTCGGATGTCGATCTTGACCTCAGATGGTGCAGAATTTTACCTAATTAACGCAGTAGACAATCTGTGCAGTTCTCTTGTAAGTGATTTAGGATTTCAATTGGTGTATCCACTTGGACTCAATGGCTCTAAACTCAACGACGCAATTCCCGTTTCATCGGAAACCCTGGCGCAACTGAATGATGCTGACTCCATCATTTTGCTAGGCAGCCCATCCAGTGAACGGAGCCGCTCCAATGGTACGAATAACGAGGCAAAACACCCCATGCGATCGCTAGAACAAGCTTGGAATAAGAATGCGATCGCTCAATCTTTGCGAGCTAGTCAAGCTAAACGGGTGTACTTCATCCCTGTCTATCTCTGTTTGGGCTTACCTGGTTCCATCGGGACCGAGTTGTATCTCAATGAACTTCGAGAACAGTTGCTGCCCAACTGAACCACTATGCACTGACAAATATAGCAATTCTGGCTGTGTTGCAAATATATTAGACCTGTTGCTTTATAAAGTAAAGGGTTCTGTTGCAAAAATGATGGTGTTCTGGTTTGATCGTCAAGCTCTCCCATCCGACTATCACCGGGGTTTGAGTAGCAACGGAACCGTAAACCACGTTAAGCCGTCCAGTTTTCTGGACAAAAGCACTGGATTACTTATAAACTCAGGGGTATGGAACCCCCAGAGCAGCTTAAAGAAAAAGTTTTGAGCGAGAAACGGTTGACAAACCGTTTACGCTTGGTGACCACTCGCCTACAAGATGCTCAGCAAGAACATCTCTGGGCGATCGCCGCAGCGAAATCCGAAGGCTTGTCAATTCGCAAAATTGCCGCAGCCACAGGCTTGAGTTCGAGTCGAGTCCATCAACTGTTGCACACCAATGAGGCGCTTCAACTACCTCAGTGGTTAACTTCGGTGTCTGACTCTCAATCCAATCGCGATCAACAATCACTGAGCAAGGAAATTCAGTCGCTGAAGAAGTTTCAACAACGATTAGCTGAGGAAAGCGAAGTCATGCGTTGGTGTATCGGTTGGCTGGAGCAGCTAGCCTGTGGCGAAAGGGTAGTGATCAATCTCCGCGCTGAGTCAGACTCTAGAACAGCCTTTGTGGGTGTTGACCAAAAGTGGGTATTGCGGGTGCTCAATCGAATTGCCGCCGATCTCGATCAATTGTCAGGGTATTCGACAACGCATGAGGAGGGCAATGCTGGAGTTGAACCGATCATTGCTGGCATTAAGCATCGGCAACGGCTGGCGGAACCGGAGCCGGAATTGTCATCACTTAGCCAACGCGAACAACGGGCTATTCTGCGAGAGAAGATGGGCTTGTCGCCCTATTAAACCCTATAGGATGGAGGTTTAAGCTACTTTGTCCAGAAAACTGGACGGCTTAACGTGGTTTACGGTTCCGTTGCTACTCAAACCCCATGCTCAATATTGGCTTAGCGGATGCGGGGATATCAGCCTGGGATGCCAAGTATACCTATAATTTCTGGCGACCCGTGACGGCAATTCGCAATGCCAGCACCGACGGAAATAGCCAAACCAGCGCCGATAGCACCTGGACACCCCTGATTAATACCCCACCCTTCCCTGAGTATGTGTCGGGACATAGCACGTTTAGTGGCGTTGCCTCGACGGTTCTGACCAGCTTCTTTGGCGAGAACTACAGCTTTACAACAACATCGGTGGGATTGCCAAACGTTAGCCGCAGCTTTACTAGCTTTGCAGCGGCAGCGGATGAAGCGGGCATGAGCCGGATTTATGGCGGGATTCACTTCTATACGTCTGACATCGATGGCTTGGTGCTGGGAGAGAAAATTGGCACCTATGTGGTCAATAACCTCCTTAAGCCCACCACCCAGACGGGTAGAATTCAAGCGGGCTTGGCGAATGACACCGCTGCCTTGGGCACGACCAATCGAGATGGCATCACCAAGGATGCCACGATTACGGGTCAGGTGACAGGGCAGGGCCAACTCTGGGCCAAGTTTGGGGCAGGCAGTTTGGTCGATATCAGCACCAGTCTGAACGCCCAGGGGCAGTTTACCCTTAGCTCGACCAAGCTAGCCCAGATTTATGGGGGGACGTTAACCCAAGGGCAGCATAACCTCATTTTGCAGCTTGTCAGTGCTCAAGGGATACTGCTGGACAGCGTTCAAGTTACTTTTACGCTCGATACGGTTGGGCCAAGCACAGCTTTGACTTCACCCGTGGATAATAGCGCCCATAGTGCGACGGCGCGGTTGATCGGGCACTTCAGCGATGCCAATCTATCGACAACGGCTCGTTACAGCTTGGATGGGCAAGCGTTTAGCGACTTGACGGTGGATGCCCAAGGGAAATTCAGCCAACTGATGCAGGCAGGCTTGGCGGCGGGCCATCATCAGTTGACCCTAGAGGGCTATGATGCGGCGGGGAATTTGACGCAAACTCAGCTTGATTTTGCGATCGCCAATGGACTGCAAGCGGCCGGAACGGGCACGGAAGGCTGGGCGATGCTGTCGGGCAATACCCTGACTTTGGCTGAGCAAAATAGTCTGTTGGTGCAAGCCTTGATTCCAGTAGCGTTGGGGGTGACAACCGGGACTCGTAAGCTCAGCTTTGACCTGACGACGTTCTTTGATACTAGCGATTTGAATGGAATCTCCCCAGATCGGCTGTTGGTTTACTTGGTGGATGCGAACAATCCCAGCCAAACCTTGCTCGATGGGGGTGAACCGAGGACGGCGCTTTTCTCCCTGGCAGGGAATAAAGCGGAATATCAAGCGGGGCGGGTGAGCTACAACGGCACCCATGTGGAAATTGACCTCAGCAGTTTGGCGGCGACCACCCAAGGGCGATTGGTGGTGCAGTTGCTCAATACGGATGGCGATACAGGCACTCAAATCAAACTGAGCAATCTAACCAATCAGGTTGACCCGAATGGGGTGTCCAGTCCAGTGCTGCCCACTAGCATCAGCCGGGTGAATCCAGGCACAGCCCTGAATTTGGATAGTCTCCAGTCCACGACGCAGGTGCAGGTGCAACTGAGCAATGTTCGCTTGGATGCAGCCACCGGGCGCTATGTGGCGGATTTGGCGGTTCGCAATACGGGGACAACAGCGCTCAGTCGTCAGATGGCGGTGCTGTTGACTCAACTGCCCACCGGGGTGACGCTAGTCAATGCGTCGGGCACTCACGCGGCAGGATCACCCTATTTAAATTTGACCGGGGCGATCGGGGATGGGGATTTAGCGCCTGGGGCTGTCTCCGGTAAGGTGCAAGTTGTTTTAGAGAATCCGAATCAGCAGCAGTTTGACCTGCAAGCGGTGGTGCTGGTGGGGGCGCTCAATCAACCGCCGCAGTTGGAATCGCTAGGGTCGCTGAACGTGGTCGCAGGCGGGCGGCTAGAAGTGCCCTTGACGGCGATCGACCCGGAGGGCACCCCCGTTACTTTGTCTTTGCGATCCGCTGACAACCTCCCCACGGGCAAGCTGGTGGGCAATAAGCTGGTGTTTGCGCCCAGTCCGACGGAGGTGGGCACGTATCACTTTACGTTGGTCGCGACCAGCGGCAATCAGGAAACCACCCAAGACGTGACGCTGAATGTCACCGCCGATCCGGTCAAAACAACTCGGATTTCTGGGGTGATTCAAGATACCAACCAGGCTGGGTTGGGGGGAATTATTGTCGAGGTGGATGGCTGGCAGTCCACGACGGCTGTTAATGGTTCGTTCACAATTGAGCTGCCGACGTTGCCCCCGAATAATACGCTGAAGGTATTTGGCAATTTGGTCAATAGCACAATTGTCTCTGGGCATGTGCTTGATCGCACGATTACCTATCCCTTCATTGCCGAAAAACTCCCCCTGCTCCTAGAACATGAGGTCTATGCCGGGGTCGATAATGCGATCGCTCGTCCGATTTATCTGCCTGTGATTGATGTGGCATCGGGCAAGACGATTGACCCGTCTCAGACGGTGGAGGTGACGACGGCGGCAATTCCAGAGGCCAAGGTGACGGTGGAGGCAAATAGCCTCAAAGACCAGAATGGTAATCCGTTCCGGGGGATTTTGAGTATTACCGAGGTGCCGACGAATTTGACCCCGGCGGCGCTGCCGGAGAATTTGTATCCTGACCTGGTGGTGACGATTCAGCCAGGCGATATGGTGTTTACCACCCCAGCGCCGCTGTCGCTGCCGAATCTGTCGGGCTATGCAGCCGGGAAATTGATGGATCTGTGGTCGATTAATCCAGTGACGGGGCAATTTGACAATGTAGGGACGGGACAGGTGAGTGCCGATGGGACGCGGATTGACACAATTGAGGGCGGTGTTCGCAATAGTAGCTGGCACTTCTTTGCTTCTCCGCCAGAAAAAGCGAGTGACCCCAAAACCAATCCTTATAACCCGATGGATGGCTGCAACTGCTGCAAAAAGGAGAACGAAGTTGGCTCCACGGTTGAACTGTATTCCGGGGCGCTCAATGAAACCCATAGTTTAGTGACGTATCAATCCGGGGGCGAATCGCGGGGATTGACCCTCAGTTACAACTCGTTGAGAGCTAACCCAACCCCGATTGTCCATTTTGGCTATGACAATGTGGATGCCAATGCAATGGCTCCAGGTTTTACCGAGTATCTGCGCCTCATCGCCAAAATGACGGTCAGCAATGGCAGCTTTAGCTATCAGGTGCCGGGTTATAGCGGCAGTCGCACTGGCTTGACGGGCAGTCATTTCTGGAAGTTGCCCACCACTGCTGGTAAGGTGGATGCGGCGTTGCAAGCGGATTTGAGTGCGCTGCCGACCGGAGTGTATGAGTATTCGCTTCAGACAGGGATTAACTTGCTGGTGCCGGATGGCCGTCAAGTGGGGTCGTCTTCCACCAATACGGGCAAGTTGGTCAGCGTCAATAGTGTAGACAGCATCTTTGGCAGCGGTTGGGGACTGAGCGGGCTGCAAGAGCTGGTCAAGAATGGTGATGGCTCTCTGCTGCTGATTGATGGTGATGGCAGTGTACTGCATTTTGAAAGCGCAGCGGGGGGAACTTTTACCGCTCCTCCAGGAGATTTCTCGAAGCTGGAGAAATTAGCCGATGGGAGCTATCTGCGCACCACTAAAGACCAGACAGTGTATCTGTTTAATGCAGCTCTGAAGCTAGTGTCAATGCAAACACGCACGGGCGATTTGACGCGCTATACCTATAACAATTTGGGGCAACTGACAAGGATCACCGACCCGACCGGGTTAATGACTCAGTTTGCCTACACGGGTAGCCAAGTTAGCTCAATCACTGACTCGGCGGGGCGGGTGACGCGACTTGTGCATGATGCAGTGGGGAACTTAACGAAGGTGATTGACCCAGATGGGACTCACCGCACCTGGTCGTATGATGCCAAGCATCAGATGACAGGGGAGACTGACCAGCAGGGCTACCAAGAGCAGGAAATCTACAACGCATTCGGGCGAGTGGTCAAGGCCATTAAGAAGGACGGCTCGGTTGTTCAAGTTGACCCAGTGCAATCTCAAGGGCTGTATACGGCGGCTCAAACGAGTAATTTAGATAATGCACCAAC
Source organism: Aphanocapsa sp. GSE-SYN-MK-11-07L (assembly GCA_019359715.1). Taxonomy (GTDB): domain Bacteria; phylum Cyanobacteriota; class Cyanobacteriia; order Thermosynechococcales; family Thermosynechococcaceae; genus JAHHGS01. Next base: position 24,316 of record JAHHGS010000146.1, read on the forward strand.
CGCTTTTCAACTGAGTAATCAGGCGATTGGGTCGTTCGTTGATGGCAATGGCAATGTCACTCGAACTCGCTTAGACCAAGCGGGGCAAACCATGTCTGAGTTTGATAGTGTGGGCACACTCCCGTCATCTGTGCGAAATGGACAGAATTTAGTCAGTCTCTCTGTCGATGGTAAGGGCAACCAGACGGAATATGCCTATGACGCGAATGGCAATGTCATTAGTGTCAAGGATTCTACCCCTGGCGTTCCAACTACCATTAACACTCCTTTGCCCAACCAAGTCTATGCAACGGGCAATAATCCTACTTCTGTCGTGTATGGCGATCTAAATCATGATGGGTTACAAGATATCATCACGCTAAACAATGGCAATGATGAGAAACTGTCTGTTTTATTGGGGCAGAGGGGAGGGGGCTTTTCCCCCAAGTACGCCATTCCTCTGACTTTAGATGCAGCCACTCGGATCACATCAATTGGCTTAGGAGATATTGATGCCGATGGCAATCTTGATCTGGTGTTAGGGACGGCGCTCAGGATAAACACCCCACCCACTGACCCCAATACGGCATCCTTTGCTCTCGTTGGCAACGGTTACGGAGGGGATAGCCAATATGAATACAACCTGTTGACGCTGAAGGGGAACGGACTGGGAAGCATGGGGGCAGCAACGTCCCAAACTCTGGAAGCAGAAATTTCAGGGGTGATGATGTTGGGTGATCTTGATCTAGATGGGCAAGTTGATATTGTTGGCTCCAACAATGATTTAAGAAAAATTACGTTGTTGCAAAATAATCAAGGTGTGTTTAGTTCAGTCGCAAACCTTGGTACAGACGTGTATGGAACCGCCACACTCAGAGATTTAAATCAAGATGGCAAACTTGATATTATTTCTGCTGGTTATGGCTCACAAGTATCAATCTTTTTGAGTACCGGAGTCGGTCGGTTTGGCTATAGTTCGACTCAGGTTGCTGTTGACCATAATCTAAACGCGATCGCTATTGGCGACATTAATAAAGATGGACGGCTTGATATTGTAACGGCAGGGGGAAGTCGAACCTCGGTGCTGTATAACCGGGGCAACGGCAATTTTGCGACTAGTGCAAGCTATCTGGTGGGCAACACTGCCTATCTTGTGCAGCTTGCCGACCTGAATAAGGATGGCTGGCTTGATGTCATTACAGCGGGTTCTAGCACAACGCCTAACGTGGGAAAAACCTCTGTGCTCTCCTATGCTGGCGCAGAGCGGTTCTCAAATAATGCCAAAACCTATACGACCGGGCAGGGACTACTGTCGATGATACTGTCGGAGGCAACGGCTGATCAGACCTTGGATTTGGTTCTCGTTGACGCGACCGCAAGGGCAGTCTTGGTGCTCCAGGGCACCGGAGCAGGGGGCTTCATCGAACAAACGCAGAACTCAAACACCTTTGGCTTGATGGGTAGCCCTACCTCTGTGGTTTTGGCAGATATCAACCAGGATGGCTGGCTCGATGCGGTTTCTAATTCTGTGATCAACGGGGGTGCAATTAAAAGTGAAAGATCCATTTAAGCGACCCCTGAAGTGAGATTAAGCCAATAGGCATCCCAGTCTTGATTAGCCCGTTGAACTCTGAGCGCTAACATTGCTTCAGCATTTTCAACCG